>JAJQDV010000003.1 GCA_021202015.1 Clostridiales bacterium
ATACCTTCCAGGCACCCCTTAATGCATGCGCTTCGCGCGGAAATAACAAGGTATAACTTCCCTCTTGCGCATCCTTCGATTTTGTATTAAGATACTACATATATCATGTAGGAATAGAGGGAAATGAAAAGGAGGTTCCGATGAAGGTCTCTACAAAAGGAAGATATGCGCTGCGCCTGATGGTCGATCTGGGCGTTTACAGCAAAGACGGAAAATACGTTTCCTTAAAGGATATCTCTGCCCGGCAGAATATCTCTATTAAATATCTGGAACAGATCGTGACCCCGCTCCATAGAGCCGGCCTGGTCCGGAGCGTCCGCGGCGCGCAGGGCGGCTACAGGCTGAGCCGCGATTCAGAGAAATATACGGCGGGAGAGATTCTCCGCGCCATCGAAGGAAGCTTCGCCCCCATCGCATGTCTGGAAACCGAGGTTAACGAATGCGAGCGGTACAATCGCTGCCCCACCGTGGGATTCTGGGAGGGCATGTATAAGGTGATCTCCGACTATATTGACAGCGTTACCTTAAAACAGCTCATCGACGAACATATCGAGAGTACGCAGGGCGGATGTGTGGAGAAGTAATCCGCTTCACACGCACCGTAAAACCCGGGCGCCGTCCGGCCTGAACATGGAAAACCGGCAGAAAAGCCGGAGAAATTTACATATTTTACTTGACAAAACCGATTCTGAAAGTAAAATAGTTTTTGTCAATGTCTGCGTAGCTCAGTTGGATAGAGCGACCGCCTCCTAAGCGGTAGGTCGGGTGTTCGAGTCACCTCGCGGACGCCAGCTAACAACGCCGGAAGCCTTATATTTCAAGGCTTTCGGCTTTCTTTTTGCCTTGCAATAAAAAGCAGAGAACATCCGTATTTTAAGGCGGCATGGGACATTCCATGATCAGGAGGCTGTATTAATCTGGCGCAGGAAGAAGCGTTTACCCTGTATCATTTGCCGTATAAGATACCGGGGAAGGGAAAGCAGGAAGAAAAGCGGCGGGATGATTCCCGGCAGCAGCCCGACAACCGCCAGCTCCCCGCAGCCGGGGTGACACCCCTTCCCTCCACCAGTTGATCCTGTTCGAGAAGCTCCGTCTACTCATAGATACCGTTGATCGTCACCTCAAACAACGCGTCCTGCCCGTTCAGTTCATCGACCCCGTAATCGTCCGGAAACGTCACGCTGACCTCCACCGTGTCGCCCACATTTGCACCGATCAGCTGCTCCTCAAAATCATCAATATAACTCCCGGACCCGATCGTGAGATCCGTACCGGCGCCGTCGGTGCTCCCGCCGTCAAACTCCGCATCGTCAATATATCCGGTATAATCAATATTCACGGTGTCGCCGTCCTCCACCACCAGCGAGGTATCCGTGGAATAGGAAGCGGTCTCCTCCTCGGCCGAGCTGTCCGTAGTCTCCGCGTCACCGCTGCCGTTCCGGTAAGCCGCCGCCCCGCCGATGATCGCAGCCACGATCACACAAATGACAACGATGAGCGCAATCAACCTTTTCCCTTTGATTTTTCCGCCGGACTGTCCGTTTTCCTGCTGTATTTTCTTCAGCATTATCAGCGTCTGCTCCTCCCGGAGCTTCTGCATGCGTCCTTTTTTGTCATTGCTGTAATGAAATGTTTTAAGCCGTTCCTCAAAAAGATCGATCACATTTTTTCCGGCCGTGTTCTTCATGAAGAAATCGATCCCGCTTTCGCGCATGAACGCGATCTTCTCCTCATATTCCTTCGAAAGACAGGCCTGAAAAAACAGATCCACGCGTTGGTCGTCATGGATCATGCCGACCGGAATAACCGCGATCTGCTCAAACACCGGCATGGACGCAGCGCCGATCCGTTCATAACAGTCCGTCGCCTTCTTCTGGCGGATCAGGTTTCGCACTGTCTTCCCGTCGTCCACGCTGCAGGCCAGAGAAAACAGCTTCCTGCACTCCTCCGCGTCGGAAAGATCAAACTTTTTGCTGTATTTTTCCAGAACCTCCTGAACAAATTTTTTGTTCTGAAATACACTGAAATCCAGACGAAGCATGTCAGCGGTAAACGGCTCCTTCTGCCGGCTCAGAAAATCCATGATCTCCATACTGCGAAGCGACGCGAGCCGACGGCATGTGCGCGTCCGTTCTTCCCCCGTCAGCCCGGTCAGGGCTCCTCCCCTCAGCAGGCTCATCACATTCTCTCTCTGGTAACGGTCAATGGCATGATTCAGGTTCTCCAGATTCATTTCCTGCACGTTATCCTTCTTTTTATCGCCCATGTTCCATCCTCCTTTTCCTTTTTACTTCTTACAACAGATTCCCGGTCACGCGAAATCCGCCCTGCTTGGCCCACATTGCCGAAGTGCTCTCCGTCAAAAAAAAGTCCGCTCCTTCTGCCGTATGAAGCTATCTGTTATCATAGGAAACAAATGTGAAATCTCCTTGAGTAAAATGCGTTCATACTGTGAACCCATCCCGCATAATTTTTATTTGACATTCCGCGGCAGAACAATCATAATAGAAACAACAGATTAACCGGAGAAGATTTTTCAATCCACGCGCGGTGTCGATTCTTATTCAGTGCATGGATAAACAGATGTATATGGAGGAAAACAAATGAAAAAAGAAGTTTTTGTCAGCTATGCTTCCGCCGACAGAGCCTGTGCCATGGATATCGTGGGATATCTGGAGGAGAGAGAGGTTTCATGCTTTATCGCACCAAGGGACATCGACCCCGGCGTAGCTTACGCATCTTCTTTGATGAACGCGCTGGAAGATGCCTCCGTGGTTGTTCTGGTCGCCTCTGTTGCCATGAACAGTTCGGAACATGTTTTGAACGAAATAGACGTCGTGGTTTCAAAAAAGATTCCGTTCATCCCGTTTTTTATTGAAGATTTTGAGATGAATGACGATTTCAGGTATTATCTCGGCAGAAAACAGTACATACTGGCCTATGATAACTACAGTGATTATTTCAATAAACTGTACAAAGCGATCGAACCATATCTGACACGAAAGCCGGAAAAACCGGTCGCGCCCGCCGCCCCTGAGACGGATAACGGCGACGATGTCTCAGCCAACACAAAAACCATATTCGAGTATTTCCCCGACCGCGGCATCATGGTAAACCCCGCCGACCACCAGAGGAACATCAGTTTTCGGAATGACACCCTGATCAATCTGCTGAGCCGGTTATACTACGGGATCGAGAGCATATCCGATCGAGAGACGGCAGACAAGCTGTTTTATGAGACAGGTTTTTCATCGGGGAATAATTTCGCGCAGAGACTGAATGAACAGATTGAAATGAGCGCCAGCCATCGCGTCGGACTCAGTGCCAAGATTGATACCTGGTGTGATTTTGACTCAAACGTGGGCTGGGGCAGGTTTCTATCGGATATTCACATCGACGAGGAAGAGGGGGAATTATCCGGCACCCTGACCATCAGCGAATGCTTTCTGATCGACAAAAAGGATCAGACGGAGATCTGTTTCTTCATCAAAGGCTACTGCGAGGGTATCCTGGAGAAATTATTGGGCAATATACCGGTAGAGCTGAAGTGCATCTCGTGCCCGATGAAAAACAAATTCAAGAGCGCCTGCGTCTTCAGTGTCGGCTTAAAAGAATCATATTAGATCGTTCTACTCTCAGAGTAACGAATTATTCAGGAGAACAGTATGAAAATATCAGTGATTTTTACAGGCGGAACGATCGGCAGCACCGTGGAGGAGAAGTACATCTCCCTGGATGCCGATTCCTATCGCCTGCTTCATATGTACAGAGAAAATTATGATACGTCCGGTCTTCAGTTTGAGACAGGGAGTCCTTTTTCTATTTTAAGTGAAAACCTCAGTCTGGAACACGCGCTGCAGCTCGCGCGGATCGTTAAAAATCAGGCGGAAAAGACTTATGACGCGATCATCCTGACGCACGGCACGGACACAATCCAGTATACGGCTTCCCTGCTCGAATGGATGTGTACCGATGTAAAGATTCCGGTTTTTCTCGTATCAAGCAATCTGGTGCTGGACGACCCGGACTCCAACGGTCTGATCAATTTTCACGGAGCCGTCGTCGCCGCAGGAGAAAATATCGCTCCCGGCGTATACGTCAGCTATCAGAATGTCGGCGGGGAACTCTGCATCCACCGCGCTTCCATGCTGCTGCCGCATCGGATTTTTGATGAAAATCTCTACAGCGTCAGAGACAAAATATATGCGGTCGTAAAAAATGAGCGGCTGATTCCGATGATTCACGATTTTCACGAGCTGCGTGTTCTGGATGGGCTTGAGATGACCTGCGAACGCCGGATTCCTAAGATCGCGATGCTCACGATCTATCCCGATATGGGGGATGTTTTCGCGAATACGGTACTGTCAGAGGAAACGGACGCCGTCATCCTGACCTGCTATCATTCGGGGACGCTGCCCACGGAACAGGAGTCTTTTCTCCGGTTCTGTGAAACGGCAAAAAGGAAAAATATCCCCGTCTATCTCTGCGGGATCTATCAGGAACACGGCTACAGCTCTACAAAAAAATTCGAAGAATTATCCCTGATCCGTATGCCGTGGATCTCACCGATCGCATTGTACACAAAGCTGGTCAGCCTGTGTGTGTCCGATTTCGGGAAGTCCTGACCGCCCCATGCCCTTCAGCAACAGGATGTCTTCGCAACTCCAAAATCATCCCTCCGGCACCGCTCGCTACAACTCCGGAATCATCCCTCCGGCGCCGCTCACTACAGCTCCGGAATCATCCCTCCGGCATCACATCTCCCTCCAGGATCTTTCTGGCTCTGGCATATTTCTCCCGCCAGAAGGCCAGACCGTCCTCCGTCACATTCTCACAGCCGGCCAGTCTCGTCTCATCGGAGTTATGCGCGATATCCGCCAGCTTGACCGCCTTCGCTACGGGATTCTCCCGAATGGCCCGCACATAATCATAGTAATCCGTTCCTTCCTCGTGTGTCAGCAGCCGCACGGCGTCCATGACCTCCGCAGGGAATTCGTTCTCCAGTTCCTCCAGCGTGACCGGGGTATCCTCCACCACATCATGAAGAAGCGCGGTACAGACCGATATCTCATCCTTCATCTGCTCCGCCACATGATACGGATGAAAAATATACGGCTGACCGCTCTGATCTGTCTGACCCTGATGCGCCGCGTAAGCGATACGCATCGCCCTGTTCGTTAACTCTGTGTAAATCATATCTTATCCCCTTTTCCGACACCTGATTCTGCCCGCTCGCAGGATATCCGCACCCATGAAACAATCCCATTTCCCATGACAGTTTCCGGATCCGTATTATTTGTGTATACGCAAGGGTGTAAAAGGAAGATGACAGCTATGCTTTCCGCACCTCGCACGGCGAGTAAGAAGCAAAAACCGCCTTCTACTCGATTACACCATGCGAATTATACAATATCGACAAATATTTGTATACCGTGGATTTAAAAAAAGCATAAAATATGATCAGAATTGAACAGAAAGTCTTTACAATTACACGATTGCATTCTCCGATAAATAATGTTACGGTGTAAAACATCCACGGAAAAGTCCCGTTATCAGCGAGCAGGACGTCACTCCGGAAACGGTATGGCAGAGCAGACATAAAAACCGCTCCTGTCCGCCATACCGGAAGCAGGAAAGGAGGAAATTCTATGTCAACACAGATAAAGAACATAAAGGTTACGAAAGAAAGCCTGAAAGGCGCAGTGATTCCTACGATTGTAGTAACCTGCATTTTTTTCCTCAATTATTTTTGTTTTGGTACGGACAACACGATCATCGGCCCGTGCCTGACCCTGTCCTACCTGTATTTTCGCGGCATGAGCAACCCCTTCGGCAGCATGATCAAGACGCTCCTGATCTACATGTCGATCGCGGTCTTCGCATGGATCGCCGGGATCAGCCTGCCGCTCTGCATTATTGTCAACGCAAGCGCGTTTTTCTGGATTGTATATGAGCTGAACGATGAGCAGCATCCCACGAATTACTATACGCCGGGGATGGCGTTCATCCTGTTCCAGCTGTTTCCGGTCACCGGCTTCGGCGTGGTCACCCGGATTGAAGCCATAGTGGCGTCCTTCGCCATCACCTTCTTTTTCCTGCTCATCCTGCCGTCGAGGAAAAACAAAAGGACGGTTCGGGATAAGGTAAAGGAAGGTCTGGATCTCAGTGAGAATCTCATTCAGGCCTACCAGATGGACGATGAGGACGGGATCTTCCTGTACCAGGACCGGCTCCGCCGGATCAACGAACAGATCTCGGACGCCATCTATTTACATAACTATTCTTCCTTCCGGCATAACCGCCGGGTGAACTGGTACTGCCGGTTTGTGGCGCTGTTCCAGGTCTTCACCACACTGTGTGAGACAAAACAGCAGGAGGACCGGACGGAGAATATGCAGAATCTGCTGACGAATTTCAAGGCATTATTTGACGGAGAGGAGCAGTTCAGCAGCAAAACGAGGCTGGAGTTCCGCACAAACAAACCGGATATCCGGTCGTTCCGCCTGCGCTTCGCGCTGCGGCAGGTTATCATCATGACGCCCTGCATGATCTATGCCTACCTCTGCCCCTTCGGAAACGGCTACTGGCTGCCCGTGTCCGTATTTTTCATGCTGGTACCGCTTTACGAAAACATGGCGAACCGTGTAGGCGGACGTCTGAAGGGCACGCTCGCCGGCGTTGTGCTCTGCCTCGTCCTGTACTCCATCTTCCCGGGGACGCAGGCGCACATTGTGCTTATGATTATTTTTAATTTCCTGATCTACAGCGCAAACGGATATGCGACCTCTGTGGCCTACATCACCTGCGCCGTGCTCGCGCTCGGAATCACGCCGGATAATATCCTGTTTACACTGGCGGAGCGGCTGATCTACACCTTCGGCGGAGCGGCGCTGACCGTGTTTGCCAGCAAATTCATCTTCCCCATCCGGATCAAACCGGAGGCGGATTTCCTGTATGAAAAGCTGATTGATCTCCAGGGACAGATGGAGCAGCTGGCCGCCAGAAAATTTACGGATCGCGAGGAGGAACGGCACGAAAAAGATCAGCTGCTGATCCGCTCCTACCTCTTAAGCAGACGCCTGCGTCTCTACAACGAATCCCTGCGGGCAGAGGATCAGAACCGCGAGCTCATGGAGCAGCTCAATAGCCATATGATGAACATGTCTTTCTACCTGATCCGGCACTTTACAGGAATCCGGGCGGATGTGGTGGAGGGGTGATTTTCCGGGAAATAGAAACGAAAAACTATTGAATTGCCCTTTTCTTTACTGTATCATGTATAAGAAAATGATATATTTCCCTTTCAGACAGAAGTAGCGATTACCTTATATATCCAGGAGGTACCATCATGGAAAACGAAAAGATGTTCACAGAATTGGTGAATGGTTTGTGTTATGTTTTCGGAGTTAATATTCAACAGATCATATTATATGGCTCAGTAGTCAGAAACGAATCTTCAAATGAAAGTGATATTGACATAGCTATCATATTAAAAAACGAAATGTCAATGACAGAAAAAAACGATTTTCTGGACTTACTATCTGATTTGGATACAAAATATGAAAAAATATTTTCCGTGATAGATATTTCTCAGAAAAATATGGAAACATGGGGGGACATTTTGCCCTTCTATAAAAATATAAAGAAAGAAGGAATCTTGCTTTGGAAGGCAGCTTAAAGGTATTGATTCATTACCGAATGGAAAGAGCTCACGAAATGCTGTTGGCCTCGGAAGAAAATCTTAAGGCAGGGCAATACAGAACCTCTATGAACCGCTCTTATTACGCTGTTTTTCATGCAATGCGAGCAGTCAATGTATTAGACGGATTTGATTCTTCCAAACATTCCGGCGTAATTGCCCACTTCAATAATCAAAGATACTTCATATCTGCGTGAAAAATCAGATTATGATGATTTTTATCTGGCAAGCAGACAGGAAGCTGAAACGCAGGTGACGAACGCAAAAAAATTCGTGGAAGCGATAGAAATCTTTTTGAAGACAAATATACCTGACAATTAATTGAGCAATTGTAACTATTCAGGATAATACATGTTCTGATCTGGCTACAGCCGACACTCCCGCATGATACACTCCGCGAACTTCACGCTGCCCTCCTCAGAAAAATGCACGCCGTCGAACAGCAGCGGAATTCCCCAGTTTCCCGCGCAGGTAAACGCAATCCCCAGTTCATTTGCCAGCTTCCGGTAAAGGTCATCAAGGCGCACGGACTCCATGCACATCTCATCCGACTCCACCCAGACGCCGGGCTGCAGATGCACCGGGGAGATCAGCCGGAGCCTGACAACTCCGCCCGCGATCTCCTCACAGTCCATCAGTTTTCTCAGAAAACGCTCCATCCGCTCCGTCGTCATCTCCGCGGTAAAACCGGGATCGTGGAGCAGATCGTTCGTCCCAAGCATGACCCACAGCCAGACCGGAGCAGGCTTGGCACTCCACCGTTTCAGGCAGTTGCACACGACCTGTATCTCCCTCGAATAAGAGGGAATACACCGGCCGTTCAGCCCGTAATTTTCCACATTCCAGTCCGTCCGTGCGTTCAGGATCTCCGGCCAGCGTACATTCTCCGGAAAGCGCGCGCCCAGATATGGTCTCGCGTCATAGCCGTACGTATTGGAATCGCCATAGCATATGATCGTTCCTGACATGAAGTCCTCCTCTCCCTGATTTGAATAAAGTGTCGCCTGCAGCAGGTTCTGCTCTGTGGGTACATCCAAAGCGAAGCGTTGCGCAATCACTCCCGCAGCAGCCATCGGCAGCCGAAGGCCGGCAGCCGCACATCCTTCGCCTCCATCCGGATACCGGAGATCAGGTCTATATACATCCCGTCTTCCTCGCAGATCCATGCAATCCTGTCGTCTCCGCTGAAATTATAAAGCGTCACCAGCTTATCCGTTCCACTGCTTCGAAGAACACCCAGAACAGTATCATCCCCCGTGTCTACGGTTCGTACATCCGCAATCGCCCGGAAGACATCATGCGTACTCCGAATCTGCTCCAGCTTCCGAAGCCCGTCAAATATCCTCTGCTGGATACTCCCCTCCGTATGGCGCCTTTCTTCCAGATCCCAGCGAAAATCTCCGCGGTGCAGGTAACGGGAATCGTCCTGTTTCTTCGGATCAAAATGATAAGAGTAATCATTCGTCTGTCCGATCTCATCCCCGCTGTAGATCACGGGGATCCCGGACTGCGCCAGCATAAACGCGTGTAGCGTCAGATCATAGCGGATGGCCTTTTCCGGATCTTCAAAGGCCGCCCGTTCCACTCCGCACAACGAAGCCGTCGTACCGCACAGCCTGGCGTCGCCCAGCTCTGCACTGTCATTATAGAGTTCTCCTCTGGCAAAGGAGCCGTAAAATTTCCCGGTGAAAAAATCATTCAGGAATTTCTTATGCGGCACCTCCGCCATGCCGAAATCCCGTAGAAAATCATAATCCAGACCCCATCCGAGGTCGTCGTGGCACCGCAGATAATTCTGAAAAATGTACTCCTTCGGCAGAGCGTGCATGAGATCCAGCTGACGGCGCAGCAGACGGACATCCTTCGTCGCCACCGTATGCCAGAGAGACGCCATCGTCGTCACATTGTAGAGCATATGGCACTCCGGTTTTTCCACGGTTCCGAAGTAGGGAGCTACCTTGTCCGGTTCCATGACCACCTCGCCGAGCAGCAGCACCCCCGGGCAGACGATCTCGCAGATGATGCGAACCATCCGGACAATATTATGTACCTGCGGCAGGTTCCGGCATTTTGTCCCCGGTTCCTTCCAGATATAGGGAACCGCGTCCAACCGGATGATATCAATGCCCTGATTAACCAGAAAAAGCAGGTTCCCCATCATCTCACGCAGCACAGTCGGGTTTCGGTAATTTAAATCCCACTGATAGGGATAGAAGGTCGTCATAACCACCTTCCCCGTATCCGGATTCCGGGTAAAATTCCCCGGGGCGGTGGTCGGAAACACCTGCGGCACCGTCTGTTCAAACTGCGCCGGAATATCATAATTATCATAAAAAAAATACCGGTTCTGATACTCGATCTCTCCGGCCTTCGCCCGTCTTGCCCACTCGTGCTCCTCGGAAGTGTGATTCATAACAAAATCCATGCACACGCTGATTCCCTGCTTCCGGCACTCCTCCGTCAGGCTTTTCAGATCCTCCATGGTGCCGAATTCCGACTTTACCTTTCGGAAATCAGATACCGCATAGCCGCCGTCATTTTTCTTTGCGGGGGAATCCAGAAACGGCATCAGATGGATGTAGTTTACTCCGCAGGATAAAAAATACGGAATTTTCTCTCTCACGCCGTCCAGGGTCTTCGCGAACGCATTCACATAAAGCATCATGCCCAGCATGTCGTTTCCCCTGTACCACTGCGGATCGGCACTCCGTCTCAGATCGCTCTCCTTTAAACGCACATCCCGCGCCTGAAAATTCGCATACAGATCGGCGCAGAGGTCATGAAAATCCTCATACCGCTCCCCGTAGAGCTCCATGTAAAGCCACTTGAGTTCATCATACCAGCGGTTCATGCGAATCCGGTATTCCTTCTCATATGTTTCGATTTGTGCAGACATTTTTCAAAAATCCCCCATTTTCTGATACCGGACAGACCCTGCCCCTGCGAATCAGCGCTTCGATCTCCGCCCGCGTCGGCATCACCTTCAGCGCACCCTTCCGCGTGGTGATCAGGGACGATCCCGCGTTCGCGAAAGTCAGCAGCTCCCGCAGATTCGTCTCCGTAAGAATCACCTCTCCCGGACGGCCGATCCCATGCTCCAGAAGATAGTTCAGCGCACAGGCCGCAAACGTATCGCCCGCGCCCGTCGTCTCCACCGTACACTCCTGCAGAAACGGATCCTCCTTCACCGTCAGATCACCGTAAAAAGCCATGCTCCCCGCCTTTCCCAGCGTCACAAAGACCAGAGGCAGCCTGTACTTTTCGCGAAGCTGCGCCACCCCCTTCTCATAATCCGTCGTCCCGGTCAGAAATTCCACCTCATTGTCGGATATTTTCAGGATATCGCACACGCCGAGCCCATACCCAATCTCCCGTCTCGCGTCCTCCGGAGAATCCCACAGCGGTTCCCGCAGGTTCGGATCAAAAGAGAGCACGCAGCCGCTCTTTCGGGCAATCTCCAACGCGTAACGGGTCGCTTCCCGCGCCGGTTCATGTGTGGAGGAAAGCGTCCCGAAGTGAAAGATTTTCGCTCTTTTTATCAGCTCCTCCGGAATCTCCTCCCGACGAAGCATCCGATCCGCGCCCGGATCACGGTAAAAACTGAACTCCCGGTCTCCGTCCGGCTGCGTATGCACAAAGGCAAGCGTCGTAGGCACAGCCTCATCCTCTGCGAGGCCGCTCACATTGATCCCGCAGCTCTGTACCGCCTCGCGCAGCTGCCTGCCGAAGGCATCCTTCCCGATCTTCCCGATAAAAGCCGTCCGCTTCCCGAGCCCGGAAAGCATCGCCAGCACATTGCAGGGCGCTCCGCCCGGATTCGCCTCCAGAAGAGGATTCCCCTGCGGACTCCTGCCGTTTTCCGTAAAATCAATCAGCAGCTCGCCCAGAGCAACCACGTCATATCCTGCCATGCCATCCTCCAAATGTCTGTGATTATTTTCACCTTACTTCTGAGCCGCCGCATCCCGGGCCGTCCGCAGCCGGGCTCTGACTCTGTCCGGTCCCATCACCTGCATGATCTGGTAGAGATCCGGCGTGTTCCTGCGCCCGGTCAGACCCACGCGAAGCGCTGTGCTCACATCGCCGACATGACCCGGCCATTCATCCTTCGCCTTTCTCCAGATCTTTACCTCGCGGGCATAGCCCAGACGCTCCGCCAGATCCTTGATCCGCTCAAACCACTGCTGACTGTCGTCCTCCGGATTGTAATACTCCTCCGGGTACAGCGTAAAAATCCGTTCCAGCATCTCCGGCTCTGAGATCAGCTGATATTCATACTCGATCTGCACGCTGTCAAACAGATCGTCATACATATAGGAAATATAATCTCTGACATCCGACCATCTCCCGATATCTTTTCTCTTTTTCTTAATCTCAGCGCCGCGCTCGATGCCGAATACCCGCAGCGAGTAATTTTTCTGCTGCAGCATGACGAACAGCATCTCATCGTACCGCTGTGCCCAGGCATACACCTCATCATAAACCCTCTCCGCGGAAAAGGTCGCGATCACATTCTTTGACACATCGATGAGCTTATCCATGTCAAACAGCGCGCCCTCCGTCGTACTCATTTTCTTTAACGCAAACGGAAAATCGAACAGATCCGCATCCGGATTGTTCTGACGCCACATCTCAAAATCCGAGTTTGCGATCGTCATCAGGTACTCCTTCACCGACTCGGCCGGAATGCCTTCGCGGTGGTAATAGCCGACCGCCGCCTCCGGATCCTTCCGCTTGCTGATCTTGCGCTTAAACATCACCGGCGCCCCGTTCTCATCGAGGACCACCGCTCCGCTCTCATCCGTCTTCGCTTCGCTCTTTAACATCGGCGCATAGTGGCAGTACTTAGGCGCCTTAAAACCGAGCGCGTGAAACAGCTCCAGATGCAGCGGAACGGATGGAAACCACTCGCTGGAGCGGATGACATGAGTAGTGCGCATCAGATGATCATCCACCGCATGGGCAAAGTGATAGGTGGGAAGACCGTCGCCCTTGATGATCACGATGTCCAGGATATTCTGCGGCATCTCGACCTTTCCTTTCACCATATCCTTATGCGTGATCCTGCCGTCCTCTCTTCCCATAGCTCTGAATCGGATCACATAGCTGTCTCCGTTTCGGATGCGCTCCGCCGCCTCGTCAACAGGAAGATCACGGTAAATGGCCCATTTCCCGTAATATCCGATGTTATTGACGCCGGCCTCCTCCTGTTTTTTCCGCATCGCGGCCAGTTCATCCTCCGAGGCAAAACAGGGGTAAGCCCGGTCATTGGCCAGCAGATACTTCGCGTATGCCTCGTAGATCTCTTTTCTCTGCGACTGGATATAAGGGCCGTAATCGCCGGAGGACTCCGTTTCGCTGATCATGCCCTCGTCAAAAACGATATCAAAATCCTTCATGGAATCGATGATGCCCTGTACGCCGTTTTCCGTCTTTCGCTTCTGATCCGTGTCCTCAATGCGCAGAATCAGCACGCCCCCGTTCTTTTTCACCAGAGAAGTCTCAACGATACACTGCTCCAGCGCGCCGATGTGTACAAATCCTGTCGGACTGGGCGCAAACCGCGTCACGACGGCTCCCTCCGGCAGATTCCGCTCCGGGTATTTTTCCTCATAGTAAGAGATATCCCGCGCATCCGGGAATATCAGGTCGGCAAGCTCCTGTCTGTTCATAATGTGCTCCTGTATAAAATGACCGTAACTGTTCAGTACCTTCACAGTTACGAGGAAACGCCCATTTAAAATCGCTGCGCGATGGGGCGTTTCCCCAATATGCTATACGTTTTCATACGGTCTTCGCAGCAAGTGCGAAGACCTGTCCTGAATAGTTACAAAATACCTTCAATATATTTTCTCAATATCCTTCAGTCCGTATAAGTCCAGAAATTCCTGCAGCTCCGCCGGATTCCGGATCAGCGCGACGTCGTCAAACTTCCCGGTCCTCAGATCCTGAAATCCGGCAACCTGTTCTCCGGTGCAGATGCTGCACTTTAAAACCGGTTTGCAGACAGACGCGTCATATTCTCTGTGTTCTGTTTTTTTGCGTCTCCCGAACATAGCCTCTCCTCCGATGATACCTCCGCAGATGTCGGCGCGCCGCGTCAATCCAGCATCGAAAGGATCTGCGCCTTCGGCTGAGCGCCGACCGCCTGCTTTACCATCTCGCCGTTTTCAAAAAGCATCAGCGTGGGGATGCTCATGACCTGAAACCGGACAGCCAGATCCTGTTCCTCATCAACATTGATCTTTCCTACTTTGACATCGGCGCGCTCCCCGGCGATCTCGTCCACGATCGGACTCACCATCCGGCACGGACCGCACCAGCTTGCCCAGAAATCCACAAGCACAGGCCTGTCGCTGTTTACGACCTCCGACTCAAAATTGTTCTTCGTGATTGTAATGATACTCATTTTGACCTCCTTAATTTGTTTGAAGTATAGCACGTAAAATTATCGCGTGCAACATCTTTCCCCATTATCATTTCCATATTGCAAACATTCATTACAGAACCTATAATAGCACTCAGGAAAAATATCTCGTAACTGTTCAGTACCTTCGCAGCAAGTGCGAAATACTATCCTGAATCGTTACAATATCACAACTAAGGATATCTCCATGATGAAATATGAAAAAATCACACACACATTTGAACCCGTCTTTGACGGACACTCGCAGATTCTGATTCTGGGCACCTTCCCTTCGGTAAAATCCCGGGAAAATCAGTTCTACTACGGACATCCGCAGAATCGGTTCTGGAAGCTGCTCGCGATTCTGACCGGAGAAACCGTACCGACATCAATAACAGATAAAAAATCATTCCTGCTGAGAAACGGCATCGCCGTCTGGGATGTGATCGCGGAATGCGAGATCATCGGTTCCAGCGACAGCTCCATCCGGAATGTACGGGCAAATGACATGCGCGTCATTCTCGATCACGCGCCGATCCGGAAAATCTATGCCAACGGCGCAAAAGCATATGAACTGTATATGAAATACTGCTGGCCGGCCGTCGGGCGCGGCATCACAAAGCTGCCCTCCACCAGCCCGGCCAACGCAGCTTACCAGATGGACCGGCTGGCCGGGAGCTGGAAGAAAATTTTTTATAATGAATAGAATCCCGCTTTGCGGGATTCCCGCACTGCCATGCGTCTTCGTAAGCAGACATCTTCCTTTGCGCGGCATGTACATCCTCGCGAAGCGTCACCCGCCGATCGCCGCGCTGAGCACAAAAACGAGACAGCGCCCGCTCCGCCTCAGGCACAGGGCGGCCGCGTCCGCCGTGGCGCCGGTCGTGTAAATGTCGTCAACCAGAAGGATCCGTTCGCCCGGCAGAATCTCTCCCCTCACCTGAAATGCCTGCGAGAGATTTTTCCTCCTCTCCTGCCCGGTCAGAGACTTCTGAGCCTCCGTCTTTTTTACGCGGTACAGAAGCTTCTGATCGACCGGCAGACCCAGCTGACGGCCGATTTCCCCGGCAAGCAGCGCCGCCTGGTTGTAACCTCTCTTTCTCTGCCGGGACGGATGCAGCGGGACGGGAACGATTCGTGCAATCCGCATCCGACGGATCCATTTTCCCAGATATTTTGCCATCTCCCTGCCGTAGACAACGGCGTATTCCCGTCGATTCGAATATTTCAGTCGATAGAGAGACGGCCGCAGCGCACCCTGATAGGAATAAAGCGCCCGTCCCTGTTCAAAATAATGATTTCTCTTTTTACAGTCCGCGCAGTACGCCTCCTGTTCTTCCTCAAGAGGTTTTCCGCATTTCATGCAGTAAGCGTCCGAAACATAGACCAGGCTTTTTTTACACGCGGCGCAGATTCCCTGCGTTGAGATCTCATCGCACACGGGACAGCGCGGCGGATAAATATAATCAAGAATATTCCTTATTTCCAGTTAAATCCCTCCTGTAATCCTCACAGCTCCTCCAGGCGGTCCCTCAGCCCGGTATAGCGTTTCTGCTCACTTTCATTCTGCACCATTTTATAAAAAGTGTTCTCATCTCCTACCAGTGTGACGCACTTTCGCGCCCGGGTCACCGCCGTGTACAGAAGATTCCGGTTCATCAGCATCTTCGGGCCGCCGAGCAGCGGAATGACGACCGCCGGATATTCGCTGCCCTGCGCCTTGTGTATGGTAATGGCGTATGCCAGTTCCAGCTCATCCAGCTGTTTAAAGTCGTACTCAACCATGCGTCCCTCCTCAAACTCTACCGTAAGCTCTCCCGCAAATGTATTGATCTCCCGAATGACGCCCATATCGCCGTTGAACACGCCCAGACCCTTTTCGACCGGGATCCCGTATCTGCTCCTGATCTCCCACTCTGCCTGATAATTGTTTTTGATCTGCATCACCTTATCCCCGACACGAAAAACACTTTCCCCGTGTTCCCGTTCCGCCTTGTCCGGCGACGGAGGATTGAGATATTCCTGCAGGATGCCGTTGAGACGCTCCACGCCCAGCAGTCCTTTCCGCATCGGCGTCAGCACCTGGATATCGAAGGGGCGGGCCCGGACATAGGCCGGCATTTTATCCCGGACCAGCTGAATACAGATACTGATGATCACATTGGCATCCGTCCGCTTCAGGAAAAAGAAATCCCGGCTCTGATTGTCCAGAACAACCTCCTCGCCGCGGTTGATCTTATGTGCGTTCACGATAATATCACTCCGGGAAGCCTGACGGAAAATGCGGTTCAGCCGAACGACATTACAGGCGTGCGCATCGATGATATCCTGCAATACGCTGCCCGGACCCACGCTTGGCAGCTGATTCACATCTCCCACCAGAATCAGCCGCGTTCCGGCGACAACCGCCTTCAGCAGCGCGTACAACAGGCTGATATCCACCATGGAAGCCTCATCGATGATGATGACGTCCGTCTCCAGCGGATTCTGCTCGTTTCGATCAAATCCCGCCTTCTCCTCCGCGCCTCCGGAGATTTCGAGCATCCGGTGAATCGTCTTTGCCTCAAAACCGGTCGCCTCACTCATCCGCTTCGCCGCGCGCCCCGTAGGCGCGGCCAGACAGATATCCAGCCCCTCCGACTCAAAATAACGGATGATCGTATTGATCGTGGTGGTCTTCCCGGTGCCCGGTCCGCCTGTGATCACGAGCAGGCCGCTCACAACAGACTCCCGGACCGCCACGCGCTGCAGTTCATCCAGTTCAAGCTCGGAATCCTCCTCCAGCTGCCGGATCCGGCGCTCCAGCTCCGGCTCGGAGACGTCATATTTCACATTCAGTTCCCGCAGCATCACCGCGGCATTCGCCTCCATGTATTAATATGAAGAAGCATACACCTGCAGCTGATCCTCCGCCTGCTTTAATACCAGTTTTTTGTCAATCGCCAGATCCATGTAATGTTTTTCGACGGATGGCGCGTCCACGCCGAGAAGTTCGCAGGATCGGGCCGTCAGCATCTCCGACGGCAGCCAGGTATGTCCGTCCAGCGACGCCTGCTGCAAACAAAAGAGGATCCCGCTGCGAATCCGGAAATCGGAATCCGTATGTATGCCGACCCGATGCGCGATCTCATCCGCGGTCTTAAAACCGATACCCTCCACATCCTCTGCCAGCTGATAGGGGTTCTCCTGAATGACGCGGTAAGTGTCCATCCCGTAAGCCCGGTAAATTTTCACCGCCAGAGTAAGCGAAATTCCGTAATTCTGCAGATAAATCATCGCCTGCCGGAGATCCCTCTTCTCCGCGATCTGCTGCGAGATCTCCATCGCCTTCCTCTCGCTGATCCCCCTGATCTCTGCCAGCCGCTCCGGCTCCTCCTCCATAACGCGAAATGTATCGTCTTTAAAATGTCGGACTATGCGGGCGGCCAGAGCCGCTCCGACCCCCTTTACCGCACCGGAAGCGAGGTAACGCTCCATGGAGACACTGTCCTCCGGCGCCAGCACACGGTAATTTTCCACTTTCAGCTGCGGTCCATAGGACGGGTGGATGGTATACTTCCCCTCCATCTCCACGCGCTCGCCCTCACTGATCACATGGAAAATCCCTACACAGGTCAGCTCGTCTCCCTCCGACGACACCTGCATGACCGTGTATCCGTTCTCCTCATTCCGGAATACGATATGCTCTACATAACCGGTTACTTTCTCCATATGCTCCCCCTTCCCTCCGTCCCGTGGGGCTTGCAGACTCCCGCTCTATATAAGAAGCCTGCACACTTTGTCGGGCCGATACGCAGCAAAGGACAGTCCTCCGGACTGCCCTCTCTCAAACCCATATATTCTGTCCGCACATGTGCCGACAGGCAGAAAAGCCATCTCCTATTCGTCGTCTCTTCTCCCGGCCAGAAACTCCACATACTTGCCCGTGCCGATTGCCACGCAGGTCATCGGATCCTCCGCGGTCATCGTGTTGATGTGGGTATGCGCCTCAATCAGGCTCTCCAGTCCCCGAATCAGAGAGCCGCCGCCGGTGAGGACAATCCCTCTGTCCGCCACGTCCGCCGCAAGCTCAGGCGGCGTCTTTTCAAGAACGCTGTGTACCGCGTCAACAATCTGCAGTGTCGGCTCCCGCAGCGCTTCCTCCGTCTCCTCCGATGTGACTGTAACCGTCTTCGGAAGTCCGGTCACAAGGTTGCGCCCCCGCACATCCATCACCATGGGCTCCGCAAGCGGATAACAGGTGCCGATACGGATCTTGATATCCTCCGCCGTGCGTTCACCGATCAGAAGATTGTGTTTCTTCCTCATATAACGCACGATCGCCTCGTCAAAATCATCCCCGGCGATCTTGATCGAGGTGCTGACCACGGTACCTCCCAGAGAGATGACGGCAATATCCGCCGTGCCTCCGCCGATGTCCACGATCATATTGCCGCAGGGCTTCGCGATATCAATGCCCGCGCCGATGGCGGCCGCGATCGGCTCCTCGATGATCTTCACATCACGGGCGCCCGCCTGAAAAGTCGCGTCCTCGACGGCCTTCTTTTCAACCTCTGTCACGCCGCTCGGCACACAGACGCTGATCAGAGGCTTGCGGAATGTCTTCTTCCCGACCGCCTTCTGGATAAAATATTTCATCATCTTCTCGGTAACGGTGTAATCGGAGATCACGCCCTGGCGCAGCGGCCGGACCGCCACAATATTCCCCGGAGTCCTGCCCAGCATCAGCCTGGCCTCCTCACCGATTGCTTTTATTTTATTTGTATCACGATCAAACGCCACAACTGAGGGTTCCTTCAGGACGACGCCCTTGCCCTTGACATACACAAGTATACTGGCTGTTCCCAGATCAATTCCAATATCCGTTGAAATCATATGTGTCTCCTTCTTGTTCTCCTGTCTATCAGATAAAGTACCGCCTGCGGCAAATCTGCCCTCCGGATACTTTTCACGCGAACGGCTGCGCAGCAATACTTCTAATGCGCGTATCTATTATATACAAATAAATGTGTTTTTCAAAGCCTTTTTTTATTTTTCATCAATACTAACATGAAAATTAAGAAAAAGAAACAGAATCTGGTAATTTTGATTTTTTTTATTTTTACATCACATTTTAGTCACAATATTCACTTATACTTTCCTATGTACTAGCTATTAAGGCTAATATAATTTTTCATAACTCAAGCTTCCCGGTCTCCCCAAAACCGGGAAGCACTCCCCTTATCATTTACGGATTCCGCACAGGCGGAATTTTTTTATATTTATCATAAACAGGAAAGTTCTCCGAACTTCCGTCTGCATTGCAAAAAATACCATGAAAGCATGCCGCTGGACAAACCACCGGATTACCATCGCACGGTTTAAAAATATCTCCTCAGATATTCTCCCGTAAAGGAGGCCGGATTCTCCGCCACCTCCTCCGGCGTCCCCTCCGCGATGACCGTACCGCCGCCGTCGCCGCCCTCTGGTCCCATGTCAATGATATAATCCGCCGTTTTGATCACGTCCAGGTTGTGTTCGATCACTACAACAGTATTCCCGCTTTCTGCCAGACGATGCAGGATCTCGATCAGTTTGTGTACATCCGCGAAATGCAGTCCCGTGGTCGGTTCATCCAGAATATAGACCGTCCTTCCCGTGGCGCGCCTGCTCAGCTCCGTCGCCAGCTTGATACGCTGCGCCTCCCCGCCGGACAGCGTAGTGGAAGGCTGCCCGAGTTTTATATAGGAAAGGCCCACATCGTACAGCGTCTGTATCTTCCGGCGAACCGAAGGGACATTGGCAAAAAAGGACAGCGCCTCCTCCACCGTCATATCCAGAACCTCCTGAATGTTTTTCCCCTTATACCGCACCTCCAGGGTTTCCCGGTTATAGCGCTTCCCTTTGCAGACTTCACAGGGCACATAAACATCCGGAAGAAAATGCATCTCAATCTTTATGATGCCGTCGCCGGAGCACGCCTCGCACCGGCCGCCCTTTACATTAAAGCTGAAGCGGCCCTTCTTATATCCCCGCGCTTTCGCGTCGGCCGTCGCCGCGAAGAGATCGCGGATCTGGTCAAAGACGCCGGTATAGGTCGCGGGGTTCGAGCGCGGCGTCCGGCCGATGGGCGACTGGTCGATACAGATGACCTTGTCCAGCTGTTCCAGCCCGTCCATCCCCGCGTGCTTTCCCGGAATGCAGCGGGCACGGTTCAGTTTCCGCGCCAGATTTTTATATAAGATCTCGTTTACAAGGGAGCTTTTGCCGGAGCCGGACACGCCGGTCACACAGGTAAAAATTCCCAGAGGAAAGCGGACGTCGATCTGCTTCAGATTATTCTCCGCCGCTCCGCGGATCGTAAGCCAGCCGGAAGGACTCCTTCGCGTCTCCGGCACCGGAATCTTCAGCCTGCGGCTCAGATACGCTCCGGTAACGGACTCCTCACAGGCCATGATATCCGCCGCGGTCCCCGCAGCGACCACTTCCCCGCCGTGCTCCCCCGCGCCGGGTCCGATATCCACGATATAATCCGCCGCGCGCATGGTATCCTCATCATGCTCCACCACGATCAGCGTATTTCCCATATCTTTCAGGTTTTTCAGGGCGGACAGCAGCTTGTCATTGTCGCGCTGATGCAGCCCGATGCTCGGCTCGTCCAGAATATAGGTCACGCCCACCAGACCGGATCCGATCTGCGTGGCGAGGCGGATGCGCTGCGCCTCCCCGCCGGAGAGACTGCCGGTCGCCCGCGAGAGCGTCAGATAGTCGAGGCCGACCTCCTGTAAAAAACCGACCCTGGCGCGGATTTCCTTCAATATCTGCGCCCCGATCATCTCCTGCTGTGTTGTCAGCTTCAATTCCTGCATAAACCGATACAGCTCCTTCACGGACATGGATGTCACTTCGTAAATATTCTTGTCCGCCACCGTGACCGCTAGCGACGTCTTTTTCAGACGCTGTCCGCGGCAGACCTTACAGGGGCTGATGCGCATATAGCTCTCATACTCTTTTTTCGTCGTCTCGGAGCTGATCTCCCGATAACGCCGCTGCACATTCCGGATCAGGCCTTCAAACGCGATGTCATACACGCCCACGCCGCGCTGCCCTTTATAATGAACCTTTACCATATGTCCGTCTGTCCCGTGAATCAGGATATCATGAATCCTCTGCGGGTAATCTTCAAAAGGCGTATTCAGGTCAAATCCATACTCTTCCGCCAGCGCCGTAAGCGTCGCGTGCGTAAAGCTCCCCTTCGAATTCGCCGACTGCCAGCCCAACACCTGGATCGCGCCGTCCATGACAGACAGGCTCTTGTCCGGAATCATCAGATCCTCATCAAACTCCATCTTAAATCCGAGACCCAGACATTCCGGGCAGGCACCGAAAGGATTGTTAAAGGAAAAACTGCGCGGCTCGATCTCTTCAATGCTGATCCCGCAGTCCGGGCAGGCAAAATTCTCGGAAAACTCCATGCGTTCCCCGCCGATGATCTCCACCGTCATCTGGCCCTCCGCCAGTTTCAGTACATTCTCGATGGAATCCACCAGCCTCCGGCGTCCCATATCCGGCTTTATGATCAGCCGGTCCACCACGATGTCAATATTATGCTTGATATTCTTGTCCAGCCGGATCTCCTCGCTCAGCTCATAGACACTGCCGTCGATCTCCACCCGGACATAGCCGCTGCGCTTCGCCTGCTCCAGCAGCTTCTGATGCATGCCCTTCCGTCCGCGGACGACCGGAGCCAGAAGCTGAATCCGGGTGCGCTCCGGAAGTTGCATGATCTGATCCGCCATCTGATCCACACTCTGTCTGCGGATCTCCCTGCCGCATTTCGGACAATGCGGGATGCCTACACGGGCATAGAGCAGGCGGAAATAATCATAGATCTCCGTCACCGTACCCACAGTGGAGCGGGGGTTACGGTTCGTCGATTTCTGATCGATGGAGATGGCGGGGGAAAGCCCCTCGATCTTTTCCACGTCCGGCTTTTCCATCTGCCCGAGAAACTGGCGGGCATAGGAGGAGAGAGACTCCATATACCGCCTCTGCCCCTCCGCGTAGATCGTGTCGAAAGCGAGCGAGGATTTTCCGGAGCCGGACAGGCCGGTCAACACGATAAACTGATCCCTCGGAAGATCCAGATCGATCTTTTTTAAATTGTGTTCCCCGGCTCCCCGGATTTTTATATATTGCTGCGCCATGAAAACTGAGATCCTTTCTGTATTCGCAAATCTTTATGAGATCGTGTTCTACTCTACCACAAACAGATTCCTGAATCAAGCGGATTGCAAAACAGTATGCTTTATAGTATACTTTTTCTGCAGTAAAAATTTGCATCGCATGAGAGCATAATTCCCGCAGAACAGAAAGGATACCGCATATGAACCATTCCGACAACACAGCAAAAATTCAACGTTCCGATATCTTTAACATACGATTTTATGAGAAAACATGGTTTCACGGAAGCTTTCAGGGAATGCATTACCGCATCGAACGGATTACGAACGATGATGACTCAAAAAAACTCCGCGTAACCACCTGGCCGGGGCCGTATAATTTTGACCATACGGATGACAGCCGGAAGGTATCGGCACTGTTTGAGTTCAGCAATGAGGGACTTAACAATGCAGCGGATTACCTGAACAGCTTCCACAGGGAGCATTATCCCGTTGCCTGAGCCGGAAAACGGCGGCATATACTAATACTATGAAAAGACGTAACATTATGAGCAACAGAGAACTTGCAAAGCAACTGATAGACCAGATACCGGAAAGTAAACTGTTTTATATCGTCTCATACCTGCAGGGCGCGGCTGTTCCAGATGAAACGCCGAACGCTGAAACACTGGAAGCCATGGCAGAAGTAGAAAACGGCGACGGCATACTTTTCAAGGGAAACACTGAGGGTTTAATAGCCGAGCTGGTGGAGGGATGATATGCTCGATGTAAGATACTCCACCAGATTCAGGAAAGACGTTTGAATTTCAGGCAAAAGTGGGTAGTAGGCAAAAAAACAGGGCTTCCACCCAAAAGGCGGCATGCCCGAAAAACGTTGAATTTACGCCATTCAAAGCGGATGATGGGAATCGAACCCACGTATCCAGCTTGGGAAGCTGGTGTTCTGCCATTGAACTACACCCGCATATCTTCCGCCGAGTCAATCAGCGAAGATTATTGTAGCCTGTTTTCGAAACCATGTCAAGAGATTTTTTCTGCCAGCCGGTTCTTCCTTTTCTGAAAATAGTCCTGCGCCGACAGAGGCTCTCCATCAGCCTGCGCACGCACATATCGGCCGTCCGCCTGCTGCACCCTGGCTTTTACATTGTCCGCCATCAGAACGCGGAAGATATGAAGCACCTGCGCCCGAATGTCAGGATCCAGAACGGGCGCCGCAACTTCGACGCGTCGGGTCGTGTTCCGGGTCATAAAATCCGCCGAAGAAATATAGACTTCCTCGTCCCCGTCTCCGAATATATAGATCCGCGAGTGCTCCAGATAACGTCCCACAATGCTCCTGATCGAGATATTCTCTGTCATGCCGGGGACGCCGGCGACCAGACAGCAGGCGCCGCGGACGATCAGTTCCACACGCACGCCGGCTCCGGAAGCCTCGATCAACTTGTCCATGATCACCTTGTCCGTCAGGGAATTTGTCTTCGCCCCGATATAAGCCGGTCGGCCCGCCTTCGCAAGAGCGATCTGACGGTCGATCTTTTGTAATACCGGTTCACGCAGGCACTTGGGCGCGACCAGCAGATACGCCGTGTCATGCACCACCTGCCCCAGATAAAGATCGGTCATCACGCGGTTTGCCTCCGCCCCGATGCCCTGATGCGCCGTCATCAGAGAAAAATCCGTATATAAACGAGCCGTTTTTTCATTATAATTACCCGTTCCGATCTGTGTATAGTAGAAAACGCGTCCGTTTTCACGCGTCGTGATCAGACAGATCTTGGAGTGAACCTTCAGGTTGTCCAGACCGTATATGATACGGCAGCCCGCCTCCTCCAGCCGCCTGGACCAGCCGATGTTGTTCGCCTCGTCAAAACGGGCCCGCAATTCCACCAGGACATCGACCTCCTTGCCGTTCTCCGCCGCCCGGATCAGCGCCTCGACCACCTTGCTGTCGCTCGCCACGCGGTAGAGCGTCATCTTAATCGACACCACAGCCGGATTGTATGCCGCCTCCGCCAGCATCCGAAGGAAGGGATCCATGCTGTCATAGGGATAAAAAAGGAACCGATCCTTCTCCCGGATCCGCTCCAGCATCCCCTGCCTCCGATCCGAATACTCCGGCATCTGAGGTAAAAACCTGTCAAAAAACAGATCTTTTTCGTTGCGCAGAATATCCTGTACAGAGGAAAAAAAGGACAGATCCAACGGGGACTTTGACCGGAAAACATGTCTTTTCTTTAACTCAAGCCGGTTGCACAGAAGCGTCAGCACCGCCGGATCCATCAGCCGGGTATATTCCAGCCGGATCGGGCTTAAACGCGTCCTCTTATGAACCAGCTGTTCCATGATATTCCGGAAATCCGCGTCGTCGTCATACATCTCCTCATCCGGGTCGATATCCGCGTTTCGCAGAATCCGGATCAGGGACTTGCTGCGGATCTCGTAACTGCTGAAAATCTCAGATATAAAATGCAGGATCAGCTCCTCCATCAGCATATAACGGTTTTCATGCCGCGGAATCCGCACGAGACGCGAAAAAACAGCTACGCTGCAGGGCACGATCCCCAGCTTCTCCTTGCCCTTGCGCACAAGAACTGCCATCGCGTAGATGTCCCGATTGTTCAAAAACGGAAACGGCTGATTCTTTCCGACAATCTGCGGAGAGAGCAGAGGCAGGATCTCATGGCGGAAACAGGTCTCAAGGAACGCCTGATCCTCCGGATCCGTCTCCGCGAAGCTCAGAATCTCTATGCCATGCTTCCGCACGCCCTTCATAAGTTCTTCATAGACCTTGTCCTTGCGCTTATTTAAAATCTTCACCTGATCAAAGACCGCAAGCAGCTGCTCCCGGCAGGTCATATTGGTCTTATTGTCCCGGATCTCCTCCGAGATCAGCATCTGATCATAGAGAGAACCGACGCGCACCCGGAAAAACTCATCCAGATTCGTCTGGTAGATCGAGGCAAAGGAGAGACGTTCACAGAACGGATTCCGCCTGTCCTCCGCCTCCTCCAACACCCTGGCATTAAACTTCAGCCAGGACAGTTCGCGGTTATCATAACAGGGTTTCACACCGGGCACGGCTGCCGCCGGAACCTTTTTTTCGGATACGGCTGCCGGGTATGGAGCACCAGTTACGGTTTCTCCTCCCGATTCGTCCTCCGGTTTGTTTATCCCGGAATACGAGGCCTCTGTCCCTGCTTCCGCATCCGTTTCATCCGGCTCAGCTGTCCCGACCGGGATATCTGTGCCCGTTTCGGCATCCGACACATCCGGTTTGACCGCCTCCGCCGATGTCCCGGATTTTTGCATGCCCGTCATATCCCGGGGCTTCGAAACAGTCTCACCGGTCTCCTCCGTCTCTGTCGGGGGAAACTGTTTTTTTCCGAAAATACCGCCAAATATTTTTTTTAAAAATGCTCTCAGTTTTTCCATAATAAGCTTTGTACTGCTCCTGAACATAACATGAATTTCCGAAAACAGTATACTTATTTTTTACTTCAAAGTAAAGAATATCCGTGTAATTTTTCTGTCAAATATTCGTCAGCTAATCCCGACAGTCGCTTTAAAAAGGATAATTATCAGAAAGCCTGAATCGAAAGAGTTTTGTCGTTTCCTGTAAATAAGAAATAGTGGGCGGAGAAGGATTCGAACCTTCGAAGTCGATGACAACAGATTTACAGTCTGCCCCCTTTGGCCGCTCGGGAATCCACCCATAACGTAAGCATAGCACAACAAAACCGGATTTGCAATCTTTTTTATCATCGACTACGGAAATCGGATTCTTCTGTATAATGCAATATGAAATCACAGCACCGCCACTTTCTTCTTATAGCTGCCCCTCAGCAGGAAAATACCGATCACCGTCGTGATGACCTCCGCGATCGGGAACGTCCACCAGACAACGGACGCCGCCACACTGCCGTTTAAGACCATACGGACAAACATCCACGCCACCGGCAGGATGAAGATCAGCTGTCTGCAGACAGAAATAATCAGGGACTGGATGCCGCCGTCGATTGCCTGAAAAACTCCCTGAAAAGCAATACTTGTTCCCGCGAAGACAAAGCTGATCGAAATGATACGCATTGCCGCGACGCAGAGCTCCTGTGTCTCGCCGGAGATACCGAAAACGCCGCACAACGGCACAGCCAGGACTTCCAGGATGATCGTCCCCGCAATCATGATCACCAGGGTGTAAATAATGCCGTACTTCATCCCGTCCTGAATCCGGGACCTGTTTTTCATGCCGTGCCCGAAGGAAATGACCGGCGTGATCGTATCCCGAAGCCCGAACGCGGCAAACAGGACAAACTGCTGGATCTTGTAATACAGACCATAGGCCGTTACCATATTTTCCCCGACAAAAAGGAAAATCCGATTCAGGCCGTAGGTCATGATCGAGATCAATGCCTGCGCAATGATCGCCGGAATGCCGATCGCGTAGATCTCCCCGATGATCTTCGGAACCGGTTTCAGATAACGGAAGCCGGTTGTAAACTCCTTATCAAACTTGAGATGGAACAGGAACGCCGCTACAAAGGAGACGATCTGCCCGATGACCGTCGCGGCCGCCGCGCCGCGCACGCCCATCTGCGGAAAAAAGCCGAGCCCGTAGATCAGGATCGGATCCAGCACGATATTCGTACCTGCGCCGAGTACCTGCGCGATCGTGGAATAAACGGAGCGCCCGGTCGACTGGAGCAGCTTCTCGAACACGGAAAAGTACACCATACCAAATGAGATGATACAGCAGATACGCAGATAGCTGACCGCCATCTCATAGATCACCGCATTCGTCGTCTGCGTCCCGATATACCACTCCACGCCGAAGATTCCGAATAATACCCAGAAAATAAAAATAAGAAACGTCATGAAACAGGCGTTGCCCGCCACCCGGTTCGCCTTCTCATGATCTCCCTGTCCCAGCGCCTTGGACGCGAGCGCGTTTGTGCCGACTCCGGTTCCGAGACCGAGCGCAACGATCAGCAGCTGCACCGGGAACGCCAGCGTCAGCGCGTTCAGCGCCTCCTCACCGTACTCCGCCATATTCGAAACAAAAGCGCTGTCCACGATATTGTAAAACGCCTGCAGCATCATTGATAAAATAATGGGGATCCCCATACCCAGCATCAGCTTATTCACGGGCATGGTTCCCATCCGGCTCTGTTCTGTTTTTTCTTCCATTTATGTCCGCCTCCTGAAAATCCCGCAACTGTTCAACACCTTCACAATTACGGGGAAAAGTCTATTGATCCCGTTCATGCCTGCCCGGTATACAGACTGCACAGTATATTCACACAGGACTCTATCCCCAGTGCGCCGCTGTCCAGACAAACGTGATAGTTCTGTGCCACGCCCCACTCCCTGTCCGTGTAGAAACGATGGTAGGTCTTCCGACGCTTATCCTTATCCTTCACGCGCTTTAAAACGGGCGTATCATCCATCTCTCCGTAAACCCGCTCCACACGTTCAGCGCGTTTCTCTATATCCGCATGGATAAACACCGTCAGCAGATCCTGCCGATCCCGCAAAATATAATCCGCGCAGCGTCCGACGATCACACAGGCTTCCTTTTGCGCAATACCGCAGATCACTTCTCTCTGAACAGACCACACATAATCCTGCATGGAAAAGCCGCCGTTTGTCCGGTCCGACATGAAAATATTCACCAGCGGATTCGCATGAACGGAATGTTCTTCCTTTTCCTTAATATACTCGCTCGCCAGTCCGCTCTCCTCGGCAATCTTCTGGATCAACTCCGCGTCATAACAGGGAATCCCGAGGCGTTCCGCCGTCTGCCTGCCGATGGTCCGGCCTGCGCTGCCGAACTCCCGGCTGATTGTGATAATTCTGTTTGCCATGTTTTTCCTCCCGATATACAGGAAATGACATTAAGTCGTTTCCTTTGCGCCAGACGCAAGGCTGCGTAAGCAGACATCTTCCTTTGCGCGGCATGTGGGTCTGCCCTGTGGGTACATCCACAGCGGAGCGTTTTTTGTCATATAGAAAGTTCGGAGATCTTTCCTATATAAAAAAAAAGCGTGCGGCAATAACTGGTTTTACGCAATTCGCCACACGCTATGTCAATTATTATAACAATTTCGCCCGAAAATGCAAGTGTTTTTTCGTTCGAATTCACTGCCGGAAAAACAAATTATGAGATTTCCGAAGCAAAAAACGCCCTCATGTGTTATACTGGTGACGTGGAAATATGGAAATCAAAAACCGGAAACACCCGCACAAACAGAATCTCGCAGATTACGGGACATATACCGGGAAAAGGAGTCTCAAAGACCTATGAATAAACGGAAATTTTTTTCAACCATCGGCATGGCATATTTTCTGCTGCTCCTGCTGATGCTTGCTTTGCCGACGGTTCTGGCCGTCATCCTGGAGGCGGCAGCGCCGGGAAGCCTGTACCGCTATCCGCTGCTCTACTGGATCGTCTCCCTGGCACCGCAGTATCTGATCGCGATGCCGGTCTGTGTAAAGATCATGCGGCGGCTGCCCGCTGTCCGGCTGTACCGGAACCGCCTCGGAGGCGGCGGAAAATGGCTTTCCACCCTGTGTATCGCCATGTTTCTCATGGAAGCCGGAAATATCATAGGGAACCTGGTGAGCACTCTGATCAGCCGGGTCACCGGCCTGGAGGTAATCTCCGGCGTGGAAGAGCTCCTGTCGGAGGGCGATCTCTGGATGGTATTCGTATTCACCGTTATCCTCGCGCCGATCCTGGAGGAGCTGGTATTTCGCAAACTTCTGATCGACCGCGCCGTCGTATTCGGGGATCGGACCGCCATCCTGCTGTCCGCCCTTTTTTTCGGACTGGCGCACGGGAACTTTTACCAGCTGTTCTACGCATTCGCGCTCGGATGCCTGTTCGGTTATATCTATATCCGAACGGGGAAGATCGGATACACCATCTCCTTTCACATGGTAATCAACTTCCTGGGAGGATTTGTCAGCTCCTTCCTTCTGGAAAAGCTGGAATACAACACCTGGATCAACGGAGATTACTCCGAAATGATATACGCACTGTACGCGCATCTCGGCGCCTTCCTGGGACTGTTGTTGTTCGGCATTCTCATCATCGTTTTATTTATCGCGGGACTGGTGCGATTCATCATGTCGATCCGGCATGTGAGGTTGTGCCCCGGAGAATATGAGATGCCGGCAGGGAAGACAGCAAAGGCGGTGTTCGGAAACGCGGGGATGATACTGTTCCTGATCACGGCGGCGGTTATCTTCATAATTGAAACCATTTCGTAAATATCCCCTCTTCTTTGCAGCACAGATCCTCACCTGTCTCCATAATGCCCTCTGCAGTGAGAGATATAGATACGCCCGTTTTCCATGTGATAAACCAGACGATCCTGCTCATTGATACGACGGCTGTACTCTCCCTGCAGATTTCCCGAAAGAGGTTCCGGCCTGCCGATTCCTTCCATGCAGCCGTTTCGCTCGATATCCTTTATCAGTTTATTGATACGTGCCAGCGTTTTCTTATCCTGTTTCTGCCAGTACAAATAATCCTCCCACGCATCATCCGACCAGATTTTCTCACTCATCTTCCACCTCAATCAATTCGTGCGCATGTCCCTTCCCTGACCGAAGCTCCCAAACCGACTTTTCAACATACGCAAGATTTTCTTCTGTAAAAAAAGGATCCGGATTATATTCTATCTCAAACGGAATACGGTTCTCTCGAAGAACTGCCTTAACAAAAAGATTGATTGCAGCGGATGTATTTAATCCCACATGCGAGCAAAAGGAATCAAAACGAGCCTTATCTCTTTCATCGACCCTTGCTGTTATAGTTGCCTGTGCCATAGAAAATTTCTCCCTTCTGTTTGCTGTTTGCATATAATATATCACTATTGTATTCTGATTGCAATATTTTAAATATATTTACAGGAATCGACATTAAATTTTTAAAAGTTCCGGAACTTTCACCCGGCAGATACGTGCGCCGCCAGGCGCACCACCTTCAAAAGTGCCGCGCCGATTGATTTCTCAGCCGGCGCGGCACTTTTCTGTCGTAAATATATACGTTTACAGGAGGTTACTTTCTTACACACTATTCGTAACTGTTCAGTATCTTCTCAGTTACAATATTTCCAACTGCATTCCGCGGCTCAGTGACAGCCCCCGCAGCTCCCGCAGTCGCCGCCGCTGCAGCCGGAACAACCGCCGCTGCACCCACCGCAGCCGGTCTTTCCTTTGTGACGGATCTTGTCGTCCAGCAGATACCAGACGTCCAGACCGACAATACCGAAAACGATAATCGCGACGATCACTGTAGCCATGGCAGTCTCCTTTCTCTTCTGGTCACGCGGTTGCCTCGACGCCCGCTTTCTTGCGGAAAGGGTTCGGCCGAACCAGCATGTATATATAGATGGCCAGTATGATGATCGCGACCACCAGTCCGACCGGGTGGACGCTTCCGGCCACCGCGCAGCCGATCTGATATACGATGATGGATACCGTGTAGGCCAGGAGGCACTGATAACCGATGGCCGCCCAGAACCATTTGTTGTTATTCATCTCTCTCCGGATCGCGCCCATCGCCGCGAAGCAGGGTGCGCACAGGAGGTTGAAAAGCATGAAGCTGAATGCCGCGAGCGGCGTGTAAGCAGCCTGCAGAGCCGCCCAGATCTCGGTGCCGTCCTCCGCGACTTCACTGAATCCGCCGTACAGGATACCGAAGGTACCGACCACATTCTCCTTCGCGATCAGGCCGGTGATCGCTGCCACCGTCGCGCGCCAGTTGCCGAATCCGGCCGGGCGGAAAATAATGCACACCGCATTGCCGATCGCCGCGAGGATGGAATCATCCGCGTCCGCAACCATACCGAAGCCCGCGCCTGTCATGCCGAAGCCCTGCAGGAACCAGATCAGGACGGTCGCCGCGAGGATAATCGTACCGGCACGCTTGATGAAGGACCAGCCTCTCTCCCAGGTGGGACGAAGGATGGAACCGATGGTCGGGATACGGTAAGCGGGAAGCTCCATGACAAACGGAGCCGGATCGCCCGCGAAAGGTTTTGTTTTCTTTAACATGATACCGGAGACGACAATCGCCGCGATACCGATGAAATAGGCGGATACGGAAACCAGACCCTGATGCGCCGGGAACATCGCGCCCGCGATCATGGCGATGATCGGCATCTTCGCGCCGCACGGCATGAAGGTCGTCGTCATAACGGTCATCCGCCGGTCTTTCTCGCTCTCAATCGTACGGGAAGCCATGATCCCCGGAACGCCGCAGCCCACACCGACCAGCATCGGAATAAAGGACTTTCCGGAAAGACCGAACTTGCGGAAAATACGATCCAGTACAAAGGCCACACGCGCCATATATCCGATCTGTTCCAGAATGGAAAGCATCAGGAACAGTACCAGCATCTGCGGTACGAAACCGAGTACCGCGCCGACGCCCGCCACGATACCGTCATTGAGCAGCCCGGCCAGCCACGGAGCCACGCCCGCGGCGTCCAGCGCGTCGCCCAGGACCGCGCAGATCCCGTCTGCAAATACCGTGTCGTTTACAAAATCCGTCAGAAACGCGCCGAGGGAGTTCATGGCTACCCAGAACACGAGAAACATCACGCCCACAAAAATCGGAATACCCAGAATACGGTTTGTCACGATCCGGTCGACCCGATCCGAAATCGTCATGTCATGCAGGTCGGAATTCTTCTGAACCGTGGTCTCGCAGAGTTTACTGATATAGGTGTATCTCTGGTTCGTGATGATGCTCTCGGAATCGTCGTCCATCTCCTTCTCGCACTCCGCGATATGCTGTTCGATATGCTCCATCAGATCCGCGGGGAGATTCAGTTCCTCCTGCACCTTATCGTCGCGCTCGAACAGTTTCATCGCGTACCAGCGGAGGTTCTCTTTCGAGACCTTCGACTCAATGGACTCTTCTATATGGGCAATGGCATGCTCCACGCTCCCGGTAAACACATGGAGAGGCTCAGCAAACTTCGCCTTCTGTGCCGCCTCCACCGCTTTCTCGGCAGCCTCCGCGCCGCCCTCGCCCTTCAGTGCGCTGATCTCGATCACCGCGCAGCCGAGCTGCTGCCCGATCTTCTTTACATCGATCTTATCTCCGTTTTTGCGGACCACGTCCATCATGTTCACGGCGATAACGACCGGGATGCCCAGCTCCATCAGCTGGGTGGTCAGATATAAGTTTCTCTCAAAATTCGTACCATCCACGATATTCAGGATGGCGTCCGGACGTTCATTGATCAGATATGTACGGGAAACTACTTCCTCCAACGTATAAGGGGAAAGGGAATAGATCCCCGGAAGATCCTGGATGATGACCTCACCCTTATGTCCTTTTAACTTTCCTTCTTTCTTCTCGACGGTAACGCCCGGCCAGTTTCCCACATACTGTGAGTTTCCGGTCAGCTGATTGAACAGGGTCGTCTTGCCGCTGTTCGGATTGCCCGCCAGTGCGATCTTTATACTCATGAAAATCTCCTCTCTGATTTATTTCATCCGCACCCGATCGTTTCACGGATTGCGGTCTGCATCTTATTTTCTGTCATTCAACCTCAATCATCTCGGCATCGGCCTTTCGGATACTGAGCTCATAGCCGCGGACATTCAGTTCGATCGGATCGCCGAGCGGCGCCACCTTGCGCACCAGGAGCTCCACGCCCTTCGTAATGCCCATATCCATGATGCGGCGCTTCGTCGGTCCTTCGCCGTGAAGCCGTTTTACCACAGCCGTTTCATTCACCTTTACATCTCTTAATGTTTTCATCCTGTCTCCTTTCTCATCGCTCCTTTTTCGAAAGTCCGCCGTATCCGTGCTTTAAAACATGATCCGGTTTGCCATCGTCCGGTCAAGCGCCACGCGGCTGTCCTTTACCTGAAGAATCAGGTTGCCGCCCACCACATTTACGACCTTGACCGACTCCTCTACAACCAGCCCCAGTTCCGCCAGATGCTGCCGGACCTCATCCTTGCCCGTAATCTTTCTGATCACGACAACCTCTCCCGCTTTCGCCATCGACAAAGGCATCATTCCTGTTCCTCCCTGATTAGCGCGAGGCAATCACTTTTATCTCGTACTATAAAATGTTAGATTTTTCTAACCCATCGCCCTAGAGTTTAGCACCGCTAACATTTGTTGTCAAGAACTTTCTGGGAAAGTCTTCAGTTCTCCCATGGGCGAATCCGGTATTCCGCCCCGATTTTCTCGCATATCCTGCAGCATTCCTCTTCTTCCGCACGGGTGATCGTCGTCTCAACCGTTGTCATTACAACCCGCGGCACATGCTCCGTGCATTTTTTCGCGAAATCCAGCATGGCCTCAAAAGAACAGTCGCCGAACCGGCTGCGCACCAGTCCGTGATATCGCTCCGCGTTCGGCGTATTCAGGCTGATGGAAACCGTGTCGATCCGCCCCTCAAACTCCGGCGTGATATCCCGGTTCCAAATGAGATTCCCCATTCCGTTCGTATTGATACGGATCTTCTTCCCGAATGTGCTCTTTACATAATCCGCTGCGGGAAGAAGAACGGGAAGCGCCTCTGTCGGCTCCCCGAATCCGCAGAAAACAACCTCACCGAACCTGTCCATATCATAATCGTCAAACGCCGCAGTCACCTCCCGCAGCGTGGGCTCCCGTTCCAGCCAGAGACTGCCGGACTCACCGACCCGATCCATGGTCTGCCGCAGACAGAATGTACAGGCGCAGGGGCATTTGTTCGTCAGGTTGACATACAGATTGTTGTGTACTTTATATAAAATCTCCATTTATTTCGCCAGCTCCCCGAGATGATCCTCAAAGCACACCCCGTCCGTCATCGGAATCTCCCGCTCGATCGAGGTGATAATACACTTTTTGATAAAAATCGCAGCCTTTCGCACCGCGGCCTCCAGCAGAGCGCCGTTGACCACATCGGCCGCAATGACCGCGGAGAAGATATCTCCCGTCCCGTGGCGGGCCGGACCGACCTTTTTCGTGCGGACCAGCTTTACCTCCTGCCCCTGCTCATAACACAGGTTTGTCAGGAAGCTGCCCTGCGGGATGCCGGAGATTACGACTTTTCGCGCGCCCATCGCGCAAAGCTTCTCCGCCAGCGCCGCGGTCTCCTCCATTTTCCAGTTTTCCTTATAGGGAGTGTCCGTCAGGATGCAGGCCTCCGTAAGATTCGGCGTCAGGATATCCGCATAACGCACCAGTTTTTTCATCTCCTGACACATGGCCGGCGTATAGGTAGCGTACGCCTGCCCGTAATCTCCCATGACCGGATCGACCAGCACCATCGTCTCCTCCCCGGTAAATTCCTCCAGAAACTTTTTCACCAGGTCGATCTGTTCCTTCGAGCCCAGAAAACCCGTACAGATTCCTTCAAAATGAAGATCCAGCTTCTTCCATTCCGCCATATACGGCTCCATCTTTGCTGTAAAATCATCAAAATAATAACTGTCGAAAGCCGTATGATTGGAAAAAACGGATGTCGGCAGCGCACAGCACTGCACCTTCATCGCGGAGATGACCGGCAGAGCCACGGTGATCGAACACCGCCCGAATCCGGAAAAATCATTGATGATCGCTATTTTCTTCTGATTGTTATGTGATTCCATGGTTGTAACCTCTCTTTTCTTTTCATTCCGCACACTCAGGAACTTCTCTTTACTGCATATCGCCCGACAACCATATAAAATAAAGTGTCTCTTGCGACAGGTCTGCCCTGTGAGTACATCCTCGCGGAACGTTTTTATATCATAGGACGTATTTCCTATGATATAAAAAAACTGGCTCCTATCCAAGGTCCAGTTCCCTGCATATATACCAAGCCAGTTTCGCCCACGGCTTTCCGCTTCCCGGCAGCATACCGGAATCATTCCTTCGTCTTTTTCAGGATTCCCTTCCATGTCGGCGGATAGATCAGAATCAGCAGCGGAAACAACTCCAGCCTTCCCGCGATCATGTCAAACATCAGCACAAATTTACTGAAGTTCGAATAAAATGAATAATTTCCCATCGGTCCGACCAGATCCAGTCCCGGACCGATATTGTTGATCGTCGCCGCCACGGAGGTAAAGTTCGTGATCAGATCCACATTCTCCAGAGACAGACAGAACATGGAGGCCACAAAGATGACGATATATGTGATCAGATAAACATTGACACCGCGAACCACCTCATCCTCCACCGTTTTTCCGTTTATCTTGATTTTTTTCACGCTTTTCGGAAAGAGATAAGAACCGAACTCCTTTCCCATCGTCTTCATCAGAATGATCATCCGCGATACCTTCATGCCGCCGCCCGTGCTGCCCGCGCAGGCGCCGCAGAACATCAGGAGCACCAGAATAAACCGCGAGGATTCCGGCCAGAGATTGAAATCCACAGTGCTGAATCCGGTGGTCGTGATGATGGAAGAAACCTGAAACGCAGCCTCGCGCAGGTTCTGTTCAAATGAGACGGCGGTATTATAGATATTAACCGTGATAAGAATGATCGCCGTCAGGACAATCAGAAAATAATACCGGACTTCTTCCATATGAAAGGCCTGTCGCCATTTTTTAAACAGCATCAGATAATAGGCATTGAAATTCACGCCGAACAGAAGCATAAACACAGTGATCACCCACTGAAGATAGGACGAGTAACCCGCAATGCTGTCCGACTTCACTCCAAACCCGCCGGTGCCGGCCGTACCGAGCGCCGTCGTCACGGCGTCAAAAAAAGGCATCCTCCCGGCGGCAAGGAAGACAATCATCAGGACAGTCATGCCGATATAGATCATGTAAACAATTCTGGCGGAATGCATCAGCTTAGGAACCAGCTTGGCCACCGAGGGTCCGGTGGACTCCGCGCGCATCAGATTCATATTCGAGCCGCCGCTCATCCGAATCACGGCAAGCAAAAAGACCAGAACCCCCATGCCGCCCAGCCAGTGTGTAAAGCTCCTCCAGAACAGCATGCAGTGGGACAGGGCTTCCACATCAGTTAAGATCGTCGCACCGGTCGTCGTAAAACCGGAAACCGTCTCAAACAGCGCGTCGGGAAAGGAAGGAATCTCTCCGCTGATCACAAAGGGCAGACATCCGATCAGACTGATCATGATCCAGCTGAGCGCCGTCGCGATACAGCCCTCGCGCATATAAAATACCGTTCGTTTCGGTTTTTTCCGCGTGGCCGCCAGCCCTGCGCAGGAACAGCAGATACCGATGATCAGAAATATCCGGGCGGAATCCTCCCGGTAAACAAGCCCCACCACCCAGGGCAGGAACATAAAGATCCCTTCCAAGGCCAGTATCCAGCTCAAAATATATCGAATCATGGATTTATTCATGGTGTTTTCTCCAATCGGGTAAGAGGCAGACGTTCTTTATACCGGCACGCATGCGCGTTACAGGAGTATGTCGTCGATCCGGTCGATCCCCGTGTGCGTGGTCACGACAATCACACTGTCGCCGGGGCGGATCATATCCCGCCCGCGCGGAATGATGATCCTTCCGCCGTGATTGATACAGGTGATCAGCATCTGGTCCTTCAGCTTCAGATCCGCGAGCGGAATCCCCGTCACTCCCGTATCCTCTCCCACGAGAAACTCAACCGCCTCGACGCGGTCGCCGAACAGCTGTACCAGCGTCTCAATATCGCTGTGCATCTGCGCCGCCCTGGCGCGCACAAAGGCGATGATCGCCTCTGAGGTAATATATTTCGGAAAGATCAGGCTCCCCAGATCAAGATTCTCAATCACCTGATGAAAGCTGATCCGATTGACCTTCGTGATCAGCTTCGCGTTGGTCACCTCCCGCGCGTACATGGTCAGGAGGATATTCTCCTCATCGATGCCGGTCAGCGCCACCACCGACTGCGCCGTCTCGATCCCAACCTCGCCGAGCAGTTCCGCGTCAGATGCATCCCCGTTGATCACGACCGCCTGCGGCAGCAGATTGCTGAGTTCCTCACAGCGTTTCTCGTCCTGCTCCACAATCGTCACGGAAATACCGGCATTCAGAAGATATCTGGACAGATAGTAGGCGCAGCGTCCTCCGCCGAGCAGAATCGTATCGCGGACCTGATGTGTCTGAAAACCGATCTGTTTCAGAAAATTCCGTCCGTTACGAATCTGCGCGATAAAAACGATCACATCTCCCGCCTGCAGGACAAAAGAACCGTCCGGAATCACGACTTGGCCGCCGCGTTCCACCGCACAGATCAGCACATCGCTCAGCCGCTCGCTGCCGAGATCCATGATCCGTTTCCCGGTCAGCGCATTTCCCTCCGGCAGCTTCAGGCGAATCATATCCGCCTGGCCGCCTGCAAAAACATTCACCGACAGAGCCGTCGGCATATACAGGATTCTCGCTATGGCGCCCGCCGCCTGCTGGTCCGGATTGATGATCATGGCAAGTCCCAGCTTTTCCTTCAGGTAATCCGCCTCCGCGCTGTACTCCGGCGTGCGCACCCGCGCAATCACATCGCAGTGCGCCGAGCGTTTCGCCACCACACAGCAGAGCAGGTTCAGTTCGTCTGAATCTGTCACCGCGATCAGAACATCCGCCTCCTCCACGCCCGCTTCGCTCTGTACCGAAAAGCTCGCACCGTTCCCGACAATACCGATGATGTCATATCGATCCGTAAGATGCTGAACACATGCCGGACGCTGATCAATCACCGTAATGTCATGGTTGTCCTGAATCAGCCGCTCCACGAGCGTACTCCCCACCTTGCCGCAGCCGACTATGATAATATGGAGCCCTCTGGTCTTGTGCTTCTCTTTCCTTATTTTCATGATTCCTCTCCGTCTCGCGGGTACTGCCCGCATCTGTCCATAGAGTATATCCGATTCTTTTAAAAAAATCAATATAGGACAAACTTTCCTATATGACGAAAAAACAGCCAGGTTATGGCTGTTCTTTCTTAAAGAGAAGGTATTTTTGCTATGGGGGTAGCAAAAACTATATAATGTATTGGGGGTTTTTACGGCTATTATAGTACCAGACCCCGCTTTGAAAGTGTGCACAAACTTCAATATTTTCATTCGTGTTTTTCGTTTACTTTATACATTACTCTCCCGTAACCTCTCCCGATATATCATTCAAGTTTACTATGAATCGTAACATCTGAATTACCACATGGTCCAGCCGCCGTCGATGACGAGCACCTGACCCGTGATCATGGACGCCTCCTCTGAGGCGATGTAAGAGAATGCCGCTCCCACCTCAGAAGGCTCCACACAGCGGCCTACCGGAATCATGCCGAGCACCATCTTGCGGTAATCCGGATCCTCAAGACGCGCACGCGTCAGCTCTGTCATGGCAAAGCACGGCGCCACCGCGTTGACCGTGATACCGAACGGTGCCAGATCATACGCCAGCCCGCGAACCATGGCATTGATGCCGCCCTTGCTCGCGCAGTACGGCTGCTGGTTCTCGCGAGCCACCAGACCCGCCTGGCTGCTGGTAAAGATAATGCGGCCGCTGCCCTGTTTTTTCATGACAGCCGCAACCGCTTTCGCTACGAAGAAACCGCCCTTTAAGTTCACATCGATAACAGAATCCCAGACCTCTTCCGTGACCTCCTCCAGCGGCATCGGCCGGTTGCGGCCCGCATTGCTCGCCAGAATATCAATCCGACCGTATTTCGCGACGATATCCGCCACCGTACTGTCGATGGAATCCTGGCAGGTAACGTTCAGCTCATGTGTGTATACATCCTCCGCCCCGGATTCTTTGATCATGGCGACCGTCTGATCCAGAGATACCCCCGGAAGGTCTGTCGGCACGACCGTCGCCCCCTGTTTTGCAAATGTCGCGGCAATCGCCTGTCCGAGACCCGCCGCCGCGCCGGTAACCAGCGCGATTTTCCCGTTCAATTCAAACATATCCTGTCTCCTCCGTTTTCTTTTCTGTTTCTGTTCGGAAACCGTCATAAATAACGCGCATATTCCGTTATTCATAACCGTCTTCCCTGACACTATTCAGTATAAGCTTAGGTTTTGCGCTTGTCAAGGCGGCTTTCCCGAATCAGCTTCCGGCTTTCTGAATTAAATTTCCATCAAAGCATCCCCTGACAACGTCCGATTTGATATGCAAGCACATCTCGTTCCTGTGACGGTTCTTCTCCTGTCACCCATTCCAATGCCGCAGTACAATCCAGATGAAAGCCCGGGCCAAAATACCGGAACATTTTCATGTGAGAACCGCTGAACGGTCTGGCGGTCACTCTTTTTACATTCTCCGCAATCGTAAAATGGCGGTTTATGCTTTTGTTGGCTGTCAACAACGAAATGCCATTGTCAAAAATCGGCGCACACTCAAACCGGTCCTGCCGAAAGATCAGGCCAAGATTATTAAAATGGCGATCTTCATTTAATATGATAAAATCTAATGTAATTATATTCCTCAGATAATCCGTCACATCCACTCCACAGCTCTGTCGAACGAATCGGATCACATATTCAATCCTTTCCTCCATAGTTTCCATATGATTCGTAACTTCTGATAAATCATGCCCAAACTCGTTATAGTAAAGGCGATAAAAAGTCAGGAACTCATCTTCCGGCGAAAGGAAATTCCGGCTCCGGCAACCCGGTCTTCCGTTAATCGTTCCCTGTTCATAAGACACATAATCCTCACTGCCCAGGTCACTGAACGTCAGCAATTTTGACGCAAGGTATTCCGCAAGCCCCTCCCTGCCATGGCAATCCGTCTTGTACCAGTAGTTACCCTTTTTATATTTTATCTGCGTACCTTCACTGGTACACGCCTGCAAAACAAGATATTCCTCACCAATCTCTTCCCGAAACATCCCTCACCTCATCAAAACATCCTCAGCGGTCAATCGTTCACCCGGAAACCGAAACCAGATAAAGTCATTATAAGAAATACCGTGCGTCTTTCTGACAATCTCACGCGGGTTGTACTCACTCAGTCCCAATCCCTTCAAAATATCCTGAATATCAGCGCGATTCCTGTCCCAGCATCTCATTTCAAAAATATGATTCAACTGATGCCGTGTCATACTGCGTGACGCAAATAACTGCTTCAACGGATGATCAGAAAATCTGGAAACCTTCACCCTGCTCCCCTGCACATGAACCCGAGCTGTAATTTCATCTTTCCAGAAGACCTCAAAAAAGTAATCCTCCACTGTTTTTTCCTTCGCCCGTTCTTTCTGCAGACCATGCAGGATGTTTTCCAGATGGCAGATAACGGACTCCTGTTCCTTCTTTTGCGCTGCCAGATCTTTCGCATATTGCACCCTGGTCTCCTCCTCGCAGACTGCGCCCGGACAGACAGCGCACAGGTATTTCCACCGCACCCCGCCATTCTCCCGCCACTGCATATAATAATACAGCTTTCCCTTAATCTGCTTAATCACAATAGAGCGGCCGGAATCAGGGAATACTCGTAATTCATCTTCCAGTTTTTTCAACTGAGCTTTTGCCTGAGCCAGTTCATAACTCAACAATCGGTAAAGCCTGTCATACTCATTCATCTATCACACCTCCGCCATCATGTTAACATATGTTTTTTATTTTTTCAACATTTATATGTTAAGACCTGTCACAAGATGCTCACGTTATTTTGTGACAGATCCTTATCTCGAATCATTCACTCTGCAGACAGTTCTGTGTAATACTTTTTTATTGTCGCCGCCCTTTTATTGTGAACTTCCACGGAAAATTAACTCTCTAACCTGTTTTTAATCGTCACTTTCGG
>JAJQDV010000015.1 GCA_021202015.1 Clostridiales bacterium
ATTATACCCTTTAAGGTATAATTTCAATATGTTTTTACATAATTATACCCGAAAAGGTATTTTTTGATTATTTAGAAGAAAATTATACCTTTTCGGGTATTTAAAATATTGATAGTATGATCAGTTAATTTGAACAAGCCACACACACAAAATTACAAAAAAATATATATAAGGACTTATGATCGCCTCATAAATCACCAGCCAGCGGATGATCTGACCCAACCTCCTCTTCCCAATCATCAGCTTCCGGATTAAACAGAAAAAGAACGCCTGTAAAAAGGGACTCCAGAAGATCAGAAGCATTACATACAGGAATTTATTCGAAATTAACGGCATCCAGTCCGGTGAAAAAAAATTATCGTAGATGTCTCCGGATTCATATGAAAAAAACACTGAGAGCCAGAATATATTCAGTACTGATCCAATAAGGATCACAATCACCCAGAATACAATTAACCGGAATATTTTTTTCTTATTTTCTTTCACAATATTTCTCCTTCATATCCTGATTAATTTCCCGCCTGATTTCAGCCAAAAGAAAAATCCTGGAAAGCCGCATAACTGGCTCTTCAGGATTTCCGGGTTGGGCTGTTCAAAATTAACAGTCAGCAGTTCGTAGGGGAGTCGAACCCCTGTTTTCGCCGTGAGAGGGCGACGTCTTAACCACTTGACCAACGAACCGAACAAATGTGATTATACAGAAAAAGGCATCCCGTGTCAACATCTTTTTTATGATTTTTTAAAAAAGATGGAGAGCCGTAACCGGCTCCCCGTGAATGCACAGTCTCTTCTGATATTTATGCAAGCTTTGCCTTCGCCGTATCGACCAGCGCCGCAAATCCGTCCGCGTCGTTGACGGCCATCTCGGCCAGCATCTTGCGGTTGATCTCGATATCCGCCAGCTTCAGTCCGTACATAAACCTGCTGTAGGACAAACCATTCAGCCGCGCCGCCGCGTTGATCCGCGCGATCCAGAGCTGTCTGAACTGTCTCTTTCTCTGCTTTCTTCCCTCATAGGAGCTGGCCAGCGCCCGCATCACGGACTGCTTCGCCACTCTGTACTGCTTCGACCTGGCGCCTCTGTAACCCTTCGCCATCTTCAGAACTCTTTTATGCTTTTTCTTTGCGTTATATCCGCCTTTGATTCTTGCCATTTTATTGTCCTCCTGATCTTAAGATTACAGATACGGTAAAATCTTCTTCATGTTCTTCACATTGCTGGCATCTGTCATCGTGGGCTTCCTGAGATTTCTCTTTCTCTTGGAAGATTTCTTTGTTAAAATATGGCTCTTGTAAGCTTTGTAACGCTTTAACTCGCCGTTACCGGTCTTCTTGAAGCGCTTTGCTGCTGCTCTCTTTGTTTTCATTTTCGGCATAATAAATTCCTCCTGATCCATCATCCGCATCCCGCCGGGAATCCCGCGGCACGCTATTTTTTCTGGCTGAGCACCATTGTCATGGTACGGCCTTCCATCTTGGGCTGTTTTTCCACAACTGCGATATCGGCAAGAGCCTCCGCAAAATCCGTCAGAATATGTCTGCTGTTCTGCACATGCGCCATCTCTCTGCCGCGAAAACGCAGGGTGATCTTGACCTTGTCGCCCTTCGTGATAAATTTTCTGGCGGCGTTTACTTTGGTGCTCAGATCATTCGCTTCTATATTCGGAGACAGGCGTACTTCCTTGAGCTCAACAGTCTTCTGCTTCTTGCGGGCCTCCTTTTCCTTGCGGCTCTGCTCATAGCGGAACTTTCCGTAATCTATGATCTTCACCACAGGCGGCTTTGCGTTCGGCGCGATCTTGACCAGGTCAAGCTCCGCCTCCTGTGCCATTTTGTATGCATCTCTCGCGGACATAATCCCCAGCTGGGTACCGTCCGCCGCTACCACCCGAACTTCTCTGTCTCTGATCTGTTCATTAATCTGTAATTGACTGATGATGATTACCTCCGTTAAACGCATCAAAAAATGTGGACAGACAGACTATCCACATAAATACAATAAATCAAAACAAAAATAAAGCTTTGAAATATGAACCACGGGTCACGCGATTGTGCCTGGGTGAGAGCGGATACTCTGCTTTGTTTTCAACAACGTTGCTATTATTGCACATTCCGAACGGTTCGTCAAGAACTTTATGAATATTTTCTTTGACTTCCTTCCGCGGCTATATTATACTTTGAAAGTGACGTCTGCATACAGGCATATGACGAAGTCCGCATGTCTGAAATATTCCCTTTGAAAGTATCGTCAGCGGGCAGAACACATACCTTATTCATAAAATTTATATATACAAGGAGAGCTGCCATGAAAAAAGTAGATCTGCATACACATTCCACCGCCTCCGACGGCACCCTCACACCCACGGAACTGGTGATCGCGGCCAAAAAAGCCGGACTTTACGCCATCGCACTGACGGATCATGATTCCGTCAGCGGGGTCGATGAGCTCATGGAGGCCGGAATCAAACACAACTTAAGAACCGTCGCGGGCGTGGAGCTCTCCACGGAATACGAGGATACGGAGATCCATGTGGTCGGTCTGTTTATCGACACGGAGAATGCGGCGCTCCTGCGGCAGCTTAGGGAATTCCGCCTCAGCCGCGACAACCGCAATCAGAAAATGATCGGCCTCCTGCGCGAGGAGGGTTTTCAGATCACCGCGGAGGAGGTTCTTGCGCGCAATCCGGACGCCGTCATCGCCCGGCCGCACATCGCGCGTTTTCTTGTGGATACGCATCAGGCAAAGGACATACAGGAGGTATTTGACAAATACATCGGCGAGGGCTGCCGCTGCTATGTGGAACGATATAAGATCACACCCATGCGCGCGGTGGAGCTGATCCACGCCGCGGGCGGCGCGGCGATCCTGGCGCACCCCTGTCTGTATAAAATATCCGACGACGTCCTGAACCGGATGCTGAAAGAGATGAAAACGGCAGGTCTGGACGGCATCGAGGCCATTTATTCCCGCAATCAGGGTTCCGATGAGGAAAAATACCGCGCGATCGCGAAAAAATACGGCCTGATCCTGTCCGGCGGTTCTGATTTCCACGGAGAAAACAAGCCCGATATTCAGCTCGGCACAGGCACGGGAGATCTTGTCGTCCCCAAAAAGATTCTGCTGGATATGAAAATGTATATGAGATCCTTCCGGGGCTGGGAGCAGGTATCATCCTGAGGTACGCAGATTTTTTCGTCCGCGCGTTCACTCCTGCAGGAACATCCGGATGACCTCCGCCACCCCGCCTTCATTATTATCACGCACCGGCACAAGATCCGCGGCGTTTCGTATGTAATCCGCGGCGTTTCGCATCGCGGCACCCACGCCCGCCGCGCGGATCATCGCCAGATCATTTTCCTCATCCCCCATGGCGACGGTGTCTTCGTGCGCGATCCCCAGATATTTTTCAAAATAAGAGATCCCGTCCGCCTTCGTCCCGCAGATATGGCAGTATTCCAGATATTCCGGGGCGGAGAAGACGCTGACACATCTGCCGCGCTCCCACTCCAGGTGATCCGCGCGGAATTTCTCCAGAATTTCCTTACTCTTCAGAGAGGCCAGAAGCACCTTGGGCGTAGCGGGACGCGTGGATTGGGATGATTCCCCCGCCTCATACAGATCCGAAATAATGCGATAAGGCATCTTTGCCTGATTGACATAAAATTGCAGCTCCGGGCTCTCCCGACGTGCCAGGATCTCATTCCCGCTGTAGGACTGAACATGGATCCGGCACCGCTCTGCCTCCGCAAACAGATACGCCGCATACTCTTCCGGCAAAAAAAGCTCCCGCAGCATCTCCATATGATCAAGACCTAAGATCTTCGCTCCGTTATAGGAGATCAGGAAGCAGCCTTTCCGCAGCATGCCGAGTTCACGCGCGACCGGGATCGCGCTGACCGTGGAGCGGCCGGTCGCGATCGCGGCAAAATGACCCGCGTCCAGCGCCTCGCGGATGGCCGCGATATTTTCCTCCGGAACAGACTTGTCATCCCGCAGCACCGTTCCGTCCAGATCCATAAAAAACATTTTCTTACCCATGGATTCTCTCTGTCCTCATTTCAAAACCGAACGCGCACGCCCGTTCCGATCTTTTTTTATCTGTAATTTCCGAGAATTTTAAAATTCCGCGCCTCGTCGCGCAGCCCCAGGATCGCGTTCTTGATCGGACTGTCATTTAAGTTCCCGCTGAGATTCATAAAAAACCGGTAATCCAGAGGCTCTCTCGAGATCACGATCGACTCGATCCGGTTCATATTCAGGTTGTTATAGGTCAGATGCGACATCAGATGATACAGCGATCCGCAGGTGTCCGGTGCCTCAAAGCAGATGGAGATCTTGTCCGCGCCGCTTAGGGATATACGGTCCTTTGAGATCAGGACATAACAATCTTCCGGCTCGGGGCCGGTCCGATACTCTTCCAGGATATAAAACCCATACTCCGCGATCAGATTATAATGCGCCGAGACATAACCGGAAGCAGGATCCTGCACCGGCAGGAACAGATAATTCACCTCTCCCTTTTTCAGGATCTCACAGGCTTCCCGCCAGCTCTCACACAAAAGCAGCCCACAGCTTTTCGGCTGCACATCCTTACCGAAATATTCCGGCGATAACGCAGATGAATTCGCATCCCTGCCGAAACATTCCTGAACCGCCGCAGATGACTCCGCTTCCCTGCTGAAATATTCCCGCGCCGCCGCCGCGGATGTCTCTATGTACGCGGCCGCCGCATGAGAAAAATCCAGCTCCCGGATCTCCACAAAACCGGTCGGCGCGAACTTCCCGTACTCTGTCAGCAGCTGATACTGCTTCTTCCGGCTCATGGACATGATATGCTCAAACAGCTCCCGCGCCCCGTGGCTCGTAAAATCCGAATGCGCCATCTGCGCCACCGCGTTCAGCTTCGCGATCTCCCGCTCCGCATCAAACACCTGCTTTCCCGTCGAAATTTTGTAATCGGCCACCTGCGTCGCCAGATCCATCCGTTTCTCATACAGATCCACGATCTGACGGTCTATACTGTCAATGTCCTCCCTGATCTCCTTTAAATCCTTCATCCGCACATCCTCCTGTTTTCCTTTTTTGTTTCGTAGTAAACGACTCTGCTAAGCTCAATGTTCGGGCTACAGATCAAACAGCGACAGCTGGTTCGATTCCGGCAGGTCTCCCAGCAGCCCCAGCTCCCCCATGAGGTCGACCAGGGTCTTGCTCACCTTCGTACGTTCCCGGAAATCATCTTTTGAGAGAAACGCTCCGTCCTTCGCCGCCGTCTCGACGCCCTCCGCCGCCTTGTCTCCCATCCCGCCAATGGAATCGATGGACGGCATCAGCTTCCCGTCAATGATCTGGAAATGCCGTGCTTTCGCCCTGTAAATATCCAGAGGCAGAAACTCAAATCCCCTCGCGTACATCTCCTGCACGACGCGCATATCCCTCACGGTATCCTGCTCCTTTTTCGTGAGCGAATCCTTCCGGTTCTGATAGTCATGCAGATAATACTCCAGCCGTTCCCGTCCCTGACACATCAGCTCATAATCAAAGGCCGTCGCGCGAATACTGAAAAAAGCCGCGTAATAGGCCAGAGGATAAAACACCTTGCAGTAGGCGATGCGCCACGCCATCATGACGTAGGCCGCGGCATGCGCCTTCGGAAACATGTATTTGATCTTTTCACAGGACCAGATGTACCAGTCCGGCACGCCGTGATCGATCATATCCTGTTTCCACTGCGGCCACCGGTCGCATTTCCCGCCGGCCACCTTCCCTTTCCGGACATTCTCCATGATGTTGAACGCTTCCTCCGAATCCAGACCTTTTCCGATCAGATAAGTCATGATATCATCCCTGGTACAGATCGCGGTCGCGATGGTCGCCTTTCCCTCCAGAATCAGTGTCTGCGCGTTGCCCAGCCATACATCCGTGCCGTGGGCAAGACCGGCGATCCGGACCAGATCGGAGAACTGCGTGGGCTTTGTATCCAGAAGCATCTGCATGGCGAAATCCGTGCCGAACTCCGGGATTCCCAGTGCGCCGAGCTTACAGCCGCCGATATCCTCCGGCTCAATCCCAAGGGCGGAGGTGTTCTGAAACAGGGACATCACCTCCGGGTTGTCCAACGGAATTTCCAGCGGATTGATGCCGGTCAGATCCTGCAGCATGCGGATCATGGTCGGATCATCGTGCCCGAGGATATCGAGTTTCAGCAGGTTGTGATCGATGGCGTGATAATCAAAATGCGTCGTGATAATATCCGTTGACATATCGTTGGCCGGATGCTGCACCGGGGTAAAAGAATAAATATTCTCTCCCAGAGGCAGGACAATGATCCCGCCGGGATGCTGGCCCGTGGTGCGCCGGACGCCGACACAGCCCTGCACGATACGTGAAATCTCGCAGTTCCGCTTTGAAATGCCGCGCTCCTCGAAATAATTTTTTACATAACCGTAAGCGGTTTTATCCGCCAGCGTGCCGATCGTTCCGGCCCGGTAGGTCTGTCCTTCCCCGAAGATCACCTCCGTATATTTATGCGCTTTGCTCTGATAATCGCCGGAAAAATTCAGGTCGATATCCGGTTCCTTATTCCCCTTAAATCCGAGGAATGTCTCAAACGGGATATCAAATCCTTCTTTGTTCAGCTTCGCACCGCAGACCGGACAGTTTTTATCCGGCATGTCGCAGCCGGCGCGGCCCGCATAGGATTTCACTTCCTCAGAATCAAAATCCGTATAATGGCATTCCGGACAGATATAATGCGGGCATAACGGGTTTACCTCCGTGATCCCGGCCATCGTCGCCACAAAAGAAGATCCGACAGAGCCTCTGGACCCGACCAGATAGCCGTCCTCGTTGGACTTCCACACCAGCTTCTGCGCAATGATATACATCACTGCAAAACCGTTGGATATAATGGAGTTCAGCTCCCGTTCCAGCCGCTCCGTTACAATATCCGGCAGATTTTCCCCGTAAATTTCATGCGCTTTTGTGTAACAGATCTCCCGAAGCGTCTGATCGGAATTCTCGATCTCGGGCGGACACTTGTCCGGGCGGACCGGGGCGATCCGTTCGCACATGTCCGCGATCTTATTCGTATTGGTAATGACGATTTCCTCCGCCTTCTCACTGCCGAGGTAAGAAAACTCCCGCAGCATCTCCTCCGTAGTTCGCAGATACAGCGGCGCCTGCTCGTCCGCGTCCTTGAAGCCCTTGCCCGCCATGATAATGCGGCGGTACACCTCATCCTCCGGATCCAGGAAATGCACATCGCAGGTGGCGACCACCGGCTTGTCCATCTGCTCGCCGAGTTCCACGATCCGGCGATTCAGCTCTTTCAGATCCTCCTCCGTCTCCACCGGCGCGGAATCGCTTTTCAGCATAAACGCGTTATTTCCGAGCGGCTGGATCTCCAGATAATCATAAAACGAGGCGATCCGGCTGATCTCCTCCTGCGTCCTCCCGTTTAATAAAGCCTGATAAAGTTCCCCTGCTTCACAGGCGGATCCGAGGAGAATGCCCTCCCGGTATTTCTGAAACTCACTCTTCGGGATCCGCGGCCGCTTGCTGTAATATCGGATATGGGAATCCGAAACAAGTTTATATAAATTGACCCTGCCGATGTCATTCTGCGCGATCATGATCGCATGGTAGGTCGGAAGCTTTTTGATCACCTCGTCCGGAGCCGCGTTCATCGCAGCCAGCTGATCGACCGTCTCCACCTCCCGCTGTCCGAGCATCTCGATAAAACGGATAAAAATCTCCGCCGTACAGCCCGCGTCGTCTACCGCACGGTGATGATTGTTCAGCGGAATATGTAAGGCTTTCGCCACAGTATCCAGCTTAAAACGGCCGAGTTGCGGCAGAAGAAGCCGCGCCAGGGCAACCGTATCCAGCACCGTTTTCTCACAGGGAATCCCCAGCTCATCACAATTCCTGCGGATAAAGCTCATATCAAAATCCGCGTTGTGCGCCACCATGACGGCGTCTTCGGAAAATTCCATAAACTGCGGCAGCACCTCGTCGATCAACGGAGCGTCCAGCACCATATCGTCCCGGATGCCGGTCAGTTTTTCGATCTCATAGGGAATCGGCGTCTGCGGGTTCACAAAGGCGGAAAACCGATCCGTTATTTTCGCGTTCTCCACCTTTACCGCACCGATCTCAATGATCCGGTTTCTGTCCGGACTGAGCCCGGTCGTCTCCAGATCAAACACGACAAAGGCGTCGTCCAGCCGCTGACCCTGCGGATGCTCCGCAAGGCTCTTCAGATCATCAACCAGATAGGCCTCCATCCCGTACAGAATCTGAAAATCATCCTCGTCGGAAACCGCGTGGGCAGCGTCCGTAAAGGCCTGCACGTCTCCGTGGTCCGTGATGGCGATCGCCCTGTGTCCCCATTTTTTTGCCCGTTTTATAATTTCCTTCACATCGGATACGCCGTCCATATCGCTCATCTTCGTATGGCAGTGAAGCTCCACCCGTTTCTCCGGACTGTTGTCCATGCGGGGCGAGACAAAGGACGGTATTTTCCGGATGCTCTGAACGGAACCGATCGTAAGCTCATGATCAAAACTGTCGATCGCCGTGATTCCTTTGATCTTCAGAAAAGCGCCTTTCACGATATCCTTTTCCAGAGCTTCGGCCAGCTCACTTTTACAGAACATTTTTACAGTGATGCTGTCCGTAAAATCCGTGACATCAAAGCGCAGCAGAAATTTCCCGTTTCGGAGTTCACGCTTCTCCGTCACCATCACCTGCCCCCGGACGACGACGTCCCCGACCGCTCCGATGAGCTGATCCAGGGAAATCGCTTCCTCGTCAAAATCCCGGCCGTAGATCACATCCGGATTGTCGCTTCGGCGCCAGGAGGACTCTTCACGGGAAGGACTTCCCTTTCCGCTCTTCGAAACCCTCGCGCGTCTCTTTCCGTACGCGGCATCTGATCGGCTCTGTCTGTATTCAGAGCCGGAGCTTTTTCCGCGGGCGGATCTCTTCTTCTGTCCGTCACGGATATCGGTTTCCGCTCTGTCTCCGGACAGAATCACGCGCGTATCCTCTCCTTCACTTCGTTCATCCGTTCCGTGCGCTGTTCTCGCTGCGACTCTACGTTCTCCTTCATCCTCCTCCCACGGCAGATCGGATGCCGCGCCGTTCTCCGGGTCATCCTCCCGGCTCCCGGCGCAGACCGCCGCGCGGTTCACAATCTCTCTCACTTCATTCTGAATCCGGATCTCAGCGTTTTTCTTCTGCCTGGACTCCTTTTTTTCACAAAACCGGATGTCCACCTGAACGCGGACACGGCAGCGCTCATTAAAAATTTTCTCCAGAATACCGTAGATTTCCTCCTCCTTCTGCCGGGCCGGAAGCGTATCTTCCAGCGTCAAAACCAGCGTATGGCCATCCACGCACTCATACGACGCGCGGCGGAGGATACTGTACTCTACATGACTGTAATGCCTGAATTCCGTCAGGATGGAAGACCAGTAAGCCTCCATCAGATTCGGCAGCGTGTATTGATCCGAGAGAATAAAACTCTCAATGATGTGAACGTGCACCTGCCTGTGCTGAAACAGCTGCTGTTTCAGCTCTTTTTCCAGAGAAAAAACCGTTTCCTTCGGAATCAGCCGGGCACTGGACAGGTAGATTCGGATCAGATCACGGCGGGACGTCGCGGATACCTTCGAAACCGAAACATCCCGAAGCATTCCTGTCAGGTCGCTGTTCAATTTTAACTGCGGGAATACTTCAAAAAAATCCTTCATCCTTCCAGCCACTCTCTGATTTGTTTTTCATCATGTGCGGCGATCCGGATGGCGCCGTGAAACTTCGCTCCGGCACAGAGTTCCGCCACGGTTTCTCCTGATTTTTCCGGACCCGAGCTCCCGCTGGTACAGAAGACGTAAACATCCTTCCCCGCGAAATCATACTGACCGATAAATGTACGGATCAGCCGCGGACAGTTCCCGTACCAGACGGGAAATCCGATCAGAATCCGGTCGTAGGATCCGAAATCGCTCACCTTCGTCGTCAACTCCGGCATTTCCTTTGAAGCCATCTCTTTTCCGGCGATCGCAATCGCCTTCAGATAGGGGCCGTAGTTCTTTTTCGGTTTGATTTCGAACAGATCTCCGTCCTCAACAGAGTAAATAAACTCCGCTGCACCTTTTGTTTTCCCAGAATTCGAAAAATATGCAATTAATGTCTTCATTCTTTCCTGCCTCCTGTCACATCATATTGATTTTTTGTTTCCCAGTGCTCCAGTTCATATCGCAGCGCATCGAGCAAATGTTCCTCCGGAACCCGTCTTACGACCTCTCCGTGTCGGATGATCAGCCCCTCGCCCTTTCCGCCGCAGATACCGAGATCAGCCTCCCGGGCTTCACCCGGTCCGTTGACCACGCAGCCCATGACCGCCACTTTGATATCCAGCGGAAACTCCTCCACCATGGTTTCGACCTGATTTGCCAGGGAGATCAGATCAATGCTGGTCCGTCCGCAGGTCGGGCAGGAAACCACCTCAATCCCACCCTTTCGCAGACCAAGCGTGCGCAGGATCTGCTTTGCCGAGCGGATCTCCTCCGCCGGGTCGCCGGTCAGGGAGACGCGGATCGTATCGCCGATCCCCTGATGCAGGATCAGGCCCAGGCCGATGGCAGATTTGATATTGCCGCTCTGCACGGTTCCGGCCTCCGTAATCCCCACATGAAGCGGATAATCCGTCTGCGTGGAAATCAGTTCATGGGCGCGGACGCACATCAGAACATCCGAGGATTTGATGCTGATGACCAGGTTCTGATATCCGTACTCCTCGATCATTCGCACCTTGTCCAGAGCGCTCTCCACCAGTCCCTCCGCGGTCACACCGCCGTATTTCTCCACCAGTTCCTTTTCGAGAGAACCGCTGTTGACGCCCACACGGATGGGAATCCCCCGCTCCCGCGCCGCCTCCACGACCGCTTTCAGATGTTCGGCGGAACCGATGTTTCCCGGATTGATACGGATCTTATCCGCTCCGTTTTCCATCGCCGCGATCGCCAGCCGATAGTCAAAATGGATATCCGCGACAAGCGGGATGTGGATCTGTTTTTTTATTTCGGAAAACGCCCGCGCCGCCTCCATATCCGGAACCGTGCAGCGGACGATCTGGCAGCCGGCGCGCTCCAGGCGCAGGATCTGGGCGACAGTTGCCTCCACATCCTGCGTCCTGGTGTTTGTCATGGACTGGATGGCAATGGGGTGGTTGCCGCCGATAGATACATTTCCGATTTTAATTTCTCTTGTTTTCATTCTCATCGCATCACCTGACTTTCGTCCTCTTATGTTATACAAAGAGCTTCCTCACATCATTGAACATCACCAGTATCATCAGGGCAAACAGGCACATCAACCCAATGAAATGTACCATACCCTCTTTATTCTCTGCGATCCGCTTCCGCCGTATGGCCTCGATCACCAGAAAGACGAGCCGACCGCCGTCCAGAGCCGGCAGCGGCAGCAGATTCATCACGCCCAGGTTCGCGGAAAGGAGTATTCCTATATTCAGCATGTTCAAAAATACGTAAAAATATCCGTCCGCCAGGCTCTCCTCATAGGTATCCCCGATCGTCTTTACGATACCGACAGGCCCGGACAGATCATTGACGCTGATCTGATTTGTCACCAGCATCTCCAGACTTTTCAGGGTGTACTGAATCCAGTATTTCACATCCCAGATTCCGTTCACCAGGGTTTTTGCCGGTCCCAGCCGGGTGTATTCCCCAACCGAATAAATGCCGTACAGGTAGCGTCCGCTCTCCTCATCATAGGTCGGCGTCAGCGTCGTCGTGTACTTTTCGCCGTCCCGGACATAGGTTATCTCCGCGATCTCACCCTCATGGAAGAGGGAATACATGCTGACTTCTTTGTAAAAATGGATGTTCTTATTCCCGATCTTTACAATCTCGTCCCCCGCCTGAAGCCCGGCCTCCGCCGCGGAATACCCCTCCATCACATCGCCGACGACCGGTTTTACCACACCGATGCTGGCGATAATGACCATGGAAAACGCCAGAGCCATAATGAAATTAAAGATCGGGCCGGCAGCGACCACACTGATCCGCGCCCAGACCGATTTTTTCTGGAAGGAACGGTCATCGTCACTCTCGGAATCCTCTCCCTCCATCATGCACGCGCCGCCGAACGGCAGCAGCTTGAGGGAATATTTTGTCTCGCCCTTCGTAAAACCGACGATCGTCGGCCCGAAACCGAGGCAGAACTCGTTCACACGAATGTTGTTGGCCTTCGCCAGCAGAAAATGACCGAGTTCATGGAAAAGGATAATGATGCTGAATAAGATAATCGCGACAATATATTTCACTATCAAAATACTACCGTTTTCCTTTCTCTCCCCTTAGATTTCATACATATATAATATGCGATGTCCGCAAAATACATTTCTCCCGTCACAGATATGCGGTTCTTTCATATGCGTATTTTCTCGCGAACCGCCTGTTCGGTCTCCAGGATGCCATCCAGATCCGGATTCTCTATATACGCAGCCCCCTCCATCGACTCCGCGATCAGATCCGCGATCTCAAGGAACCGGATCTTCTGATTCAAAAATAACGCGACCGCTTTTTCATTCGCGGCATTAAATACGGTCGGCATATTCCCGCCCCGCCGCATCGCCTGCAGCGCAAGGCGCAAACCCGGAAACGTATCCGGATCCGGTTTCTCGAAGGTCAGCATGGCAAGCTGATAAAAATCAAGCCTCTCGTCATTTAAGAACTTCCGCTCCGGATAATAAAGCGCGTACTGGATCGGCAGCCGCATATCCGGCGTGCCCAACTGCGCGATCACAGCGCCGTCTGCATACTGCACCATGGAGTGAATGACGCTCTGCGGATGGACGATCACCTGAATCTGATCGAGGTCCACGCCGAACAGCCATTTCGCCTCCATCACTTCCAGTCCTTTATTCACCAGTGTAGCAGAATCGATGGTCACTTTTTTCCCCATCGACCAGTTCGGATGCCGCAGGGCGTCCTGCAGAGTTACTTTCTCAAGCTCCGCACGCTTTTTCCCGCGGAACGGTCCGCCCGAAGCGGTCAGAAGAATCTTATCAATCGCATTGCCGCACGCTTTCTCACCGTGCCAGGACTGGAAAATCGCGGAGTGTTCGCTGTCAACCGGCAGGATCCGCACTCCGTATTCCTCTGCCATGGGCATGATCAGGTGTCCCGCGGTGACCAGCGTCTCCTTGTTCGCCAGGGCAATGTCCTTCCCCGCCCGGATTGCCGCCATGGTGGGACGTATCCCGATCATGCCGACCACGGCCGTCACCACGATCTCCGAGTCCTCCTGCGCCGCCACAGCCAGAAGACCCTCCATGCCGTATGTGATCTCAAGTTCCAGATCCGCGGTCATAAGCCGCAGTTCGCGCGCCGCGTCCTCCGTCCCGACAGAGACAAGCGCCGGGCGGAACTCCCGTATCTGTTTCTCCAGCAACGCCACATTTCCGCCCGCCGAGAGAGCGATCACCCTGAAATCTTCTCTGTGCTGACGCACCACATCTAAAGTCTGCGTTCCGATGGATCCCGTCGATCCGAGGATTGTGATTGTTTTCATGTCATTCTCTCTCCAGAACCACCCGGCACTGCTTTTTGTAACACGCGATTCCATATTTCAGAATTGTCTGCATGTCATCCTCTTTCAGTTCGGCGGTATAATTATGTTCATTGATCTGATCCAGCGCTTCTTTGCATGCCGCGTCAAAATCGCCGTTTTCCGCATATTTTACCTCTATGATCATCCCGATTTCTTCATCCTCGATTTCAACAGAGATGTCGAAGTAACCTGTTCCGGACTCCCGGTTGGATTCGACAGACCAGTCGCTCTTGAATCCCAGTATTCCAAGCAAAATACCATGGAAGAAGCTTTCCTTGAATTCCTTTTTCACTGCCGTATCCCGGATACTGATCGTCTTACTCAGGAATTCATCAAATACCTGTTGAACGTCCGAAACATCTCCATCCTTCAACGCCCTGCAGAATCTTTTCACGGCATCTCCGTCTTTTGCAACCTCCTCTTCAAACAGCTTTAAAATGAGATCGCTGAATATATACCGCACCTCTGTATTCGGGATTGTCAGACGAACCAGATTTCCCGCAGGTGTTTCACTCTGTGTCAGATAGCCTGTCGCAAAAAGCAGGCTCCACATATTATCAATGCTGTCATATACAGAATCATACGTCAGCTGTTCCTCGATTCTCTTCTGAACAGTTCCCCCGGAAATCAGTCTCTCCATCTGGGCTTTTGTCACCCCATCTCCCATACGCCGGATAAACTTCCTGATTTCCACATTCCCGCTGCTGTTTGCCCAGTAGCGTCTGGGTATCTTATCCGGATTTGTGAGCAACTGATTACACCAGTTTATGACATCCCACGGATTATAAACATTTGCCTGACCGATTTTGTAACCGTCATACCATTCTTTCGTCAGTTCATAATATTGAGACAGATCATAGTAATCAAGCAGAGCCCTCACTTCTTCATCCGTAAATCCAAACCATTCATCACATTCCGCATCCAGTAAGGTATACATTTTCAGATTATTCAGCCCTGTAAAAATGCTTTCTTTTGAGACACGCAGACAGCCGGTCAGAACCGCAAATTCCAGGCTGAAATTCGACTTGAGCGCGGCATCAAACATATTGCGGATGATATCGATCATCTGCCTGTAGTAGCCCTTCTCGTTCGCTTTTGCCAACGGAACATCGTACTCATCAATCAGAATGATCACTTTCTGTCCATAATGTTTTTGCAAAAGCACAGAAAGAATTTTCAGGCTCGTAGTCATTGTGGTTCTGGACATTGAAAACATCTCCTGACCCGAACTGTCTGAATCAATCAATTGACGATACAATCTCCTGTCATCCTCATTCAACCTCTCGCTGTCCAGGAGAAATCGAAACCGCAAAGCTTCCATACCCAGGATAAAAGCAAGTTCTTTTTTCGCAGACTCAAAATCTTCACCATGCACAGTCTTCAGGCTGATCGATATCACCGGATACTGTCCCATGTGTTTTTTGCACAGTTCCGTGTCTTTTTCAATCGCCAGACCTTTAAACAAACTTGTTTCCGTGCCTCTCTCAAAGAAGTATTTGAGCATACTCATATTCAGGCTTTTGCCAAACCGCCTCGGACGCGTAAACAAATTCACTTTGCCCCAGTTATCGAGCAGTTCTTTTATCATCCCTGTTTTATCCACATAATAAAAACTGTTCAGTTGGAATTCCGCAAAATCCTCTATGCCAATCGGAAGTTTTTTTCTGCCCATTAAATCCACCGTCCTTTGCTCAGACCTGAACCATCGGTATCAGATACAGCGACAGATAATAAATGATCGGCGCCGTAAAAATCACGCTGTCAAACCGATCCAGAATCCCGCCGTGACCGGGGATCAGCTTCCCGTAATCCTTGATATCATAATTCCGCTTGATCGCGGACGCCGCCAGATCGCCGACCATGGAGATCAGCGCGCCCGCGGCACAGATCACGCACATCATCAGTATATAAGAAATATCCGCACCCATACCGTTCTTAAAAATCAATCCGTAGATCAAAGTCAGGACAAAAGCTCCGACCACGCCGCCGACGGCTCCCTCCACGGATTTTTTCGGACTGAGCTTCGGAGACATCTTGTGTTTGCCGAAGAGCATCCCGAAACAGTAAGCGGATGTATCGCATCCCCATGAGCAGAGGAAAATCAGCCACACCAGATAAGTCCCTCCGGCCAGGGATCGCGTGAGATATATACAGGACAGCATAACGGCGACATAGAAAAACCCGAAAAACACGCCGATGACCTGTGTCGCGTGGAACCTTGGATAACCGAACACGAACATGCACATGCAGACAATCAGGAACCCCATGATCAGCACCATGATATCCGGCAGAAACGAAAATGCGAGATTCAGAAAATAAACCGCCGCCGCGATGTAACCTGCGATCCCGATGGTTTTTTCCACTTTAAAAACTTTATACAACTCATACATGCCGATGATGGAGATGATCCCCAGCACCGTCAGAAGCAGGTATCCTCCGTTTATAATAAAAATCAGCGCCAGCACGATCAGAACCGCGCCGCTTATTAATCTTGTTCTGAACATATTTATCCCTTTCCAAAAAGCATCCCGCTCTGCGAATGAAATTACATTTCACCATAACCTGACATGTAAAATTCCGGCGCTATGTTTCCTTCACTTTCCCATATCTCCGGTCTCTCGCATTATAAGCCTCGATTGCCTTCACCAGCTCCGCTTTATTAAAATCCGGCCAGGGAACATCCGTAAAATAGAACTCGCTGTAGGCATGCTGCCACATCAGGTAATTGGACAGCCGCAGCTCGCCGCTCGTGCGGATCATCAGATCCGGATCCGGAATATCCGCCGTATCCAGATAAGAAGAAAATCTCGCCTCGTCGAGTTCCTCCTTTTTGAATTTCCCGTCCTTATAGTCGTCCAGCATCACTCTCATCGCACGGAGCATCTCGTCCCGACTCCCGTAATTGATCGCGATCTGCAGGTTGAATCTGGTAAAGGTCCGGCTGTCCTCCTCGAGAACGCGGATCTTCTCCTGAATATCAGGCGCCAGCCCGGTCTTATCCCCGATGACACGCACACGCATATTGTTTTCCATAGACTCGTCGTAGCAGATCTTCAGATACCTGCCGAACAGAAGCATCAGGGTCTTTACTTCCTTCTCCGGCCTGCTCCAGTTCTCTGTGGAAAAAGCGTAGATCGTCAGATATTTGATGCCGAGATTCCCCGCGTCCCGACAGATATCGACCACCACGTCCGCTCCCTTTTTATGGCCGTAGGTGCGCGGCATCCCTCTTTTTTTGGCCCAGCGTCCGTTTCCGTCCATAATGATGGAAACATGCGTCGGAATCTTTAAGTGTGAAATATCGTCCATCTGCTTCATTCCTCCATACAATGATACAGGGGACACGGCACAAAACAGCAAATCCCCTCCTTCGTATTGCTGTACGAACCATGTCCCCAATATATCTTATATCAAACACTATACCGTCATGATCTCCTTTGTCTTCTCCTCTACGGCCTTGTCAATCGTCTCGATATACTGATCTGTCAGCTTCTGTATCTCCGCCTGCAGATCCTTCACGCCGTCCTCGGAGATTGCCTCCGCTTTGCCGATCTTCTTCATGGCATCGTTCCCGTCGCGTCGGATATTGCGGACAGCCACCTTCGCAGCCTCTCCCTTTTTCCGGACGTCTTTGGAAAGGGACTTCCTTCTCTCCTCGGTCAGCTCCGGGAACACGAGGCGGATTGCCTTCCCGTCGTTCGTCGGATTCAGTCCGAGATCGGATGTAAGGATCGCCTTCTCGATCGCCTTGACCATGGCAGGCTCCCAGGGCTGAATCAGGATCATGCGCGGCTCCGGTACGGATACGTTCGCCACCTGCTGGATCGGCATGGGCGAACCGTAATAATCCACACGCAGCTGATCCAGTACATGCGGATTCGCGCGCCCGGCGCGGATGGAGCCGAGTTCCGTCAGCAGATTCTGGTAAGATTTCTGCATTTTATCATCGTAGGGTCTGATTTTCTCGTTCATGATGTAAACCTCCGTTTCTTTCATATGCGCAGAGGTGCGAAAGGAAAATGTACGACAGAGCCGCACGCACCCCGCGCGGCGAGTATGAGGCAAAACCGCCTCCTACTCGATTATATGTTACTATGAGACGGTAACCTTCGTCCCATGAAAATCTCCTGAAACCGCCTTCACGATGCTGTCCTCCTCATTCAGGCCGAACACATACATCGGCATCCGGTTCTCCATGCTGAGAATGGAAGCCGTGAGATCGACGACAGCCAGCTGCTTTTCGATCACCTCCTGAATGGAAACCTCATCGTAACGCACGGCGTCCGGGTTCTGCTTCGGATCCGAGTCGTACACACCGTCCACCGCCTTGGCAAGGAGAATCACGTCCGCCTCGATCTCCACCGCGCGGAGGACCGTCGCGGTATCCGTTGAAAAATACGGATGTCCGGTACCGCCCGCAAAAAATACGACCATTCCTCTCGCGAAATATTTATTCGCCCTGTCTTTGGAAAAAAGCTTGGTAAAGGAGCCGCACTCAAAGGGTGTGAGTACATTCGTCCGCATACCGACCGACCGGAAGATCTCCGACACGTAGATGCAGTTCATCACCGTCGCCAGCATGCCGATCTGGTCCGCCTTGGTCCGGTCGATGGTCTCGCTCGTGCGTCCCCGCCAGAAATTCCCTCCGCCGATGACAATGCCGACCTCGATCCCCTGATCCGCAAGCTGTTTTACCTGGAGAGCCACCGCGGTCACCGTCGCCTCGTCAAAACCGGTCTTCTTCTCCCCGGCCAGGGCTTCCCCGCTGAGCTTTAATAGTACACGTTTCATATAGGATTCCTTTCTTGACCATATTCTTATGTATCATACCATATCGTGTAAAAAAAATCGAGTACCTACCGGATAAAGTTTCCGTCTTTTACCACATCCGCTACCAGTTCGCGTTCATCCATATGATATTTTTTCCCGCGGATCTCCTGATAATCCTCATGGCCCTTCCCGGCCAGGACAATGATATCCCCCTCCTCGGCGTGCTCGATCGCGTAACGGATGGCCTTTGCGCGGTCCACAATGGCAATATATTTCCCGTCCGCCTTTTTTACGCCGGTGATGATATCCTCCACGATCGCTTCCGGCTCCTCATTTCTCGGATTGTCCGAGGTGACGATTGTAAGATCCGCCAGGCGGGAGGAAACTTCCCCCATGGAAAACCGTCTGTCCCGCGCGCGGTTTCCGCCGCAGCCGAACAGGCTGACGAGACGTTTCGGATGATATTCCCGCAATGTCGTCAGAAGGCTCTCCAGGCTCATGGCGTTGTGCGCGTAGTCGATCATCAGCGTAAACTTCGAGGAGACCGACAGAATCTCCACCCGGCCTTTCACGTGAATCTTCGACAGCGACTGCAGGATTGTCTCCTTCTCCACGCCGAAATGACGGCAGATTGAGATCGCCGTCATGGAATTATAGACGCTGAACGTACCCGGAATATCGATCTCGACGTCCATGTCCAGCTTCCCGCTCATGTGGTAAGCGACGCCGAGCGTTCCGCCCTTGTCAAACAGATGTACCTCACTCGCCCTCAGATCGGCGTTTTCCGAAAAACCATACGTCTCCACCGCACAGGTATGTCCTTCGAGAATCTTCTCCAGATGCGCGTCGTCCGCGTTAAAAATACCCTGTCGGCACTGCTGAAAAAGCAGGCTCTTGCAGTGGATATAATCCTCCATATCCTTATGCTCGTTCGGCCCGATGTGGTCGGGCTCCAGATTGGTAAAAATACCGTAATCAAAAACAAAACCGCCGACCCGGTGCAGCATCAGTCCCTGAGAGGAAACCTCCATCACAACGCAGCGGCATCCGGCGTCGACCATCTTCCGGAAAGCTTCCTGAATCACATAGGACTCCGGCGTGGTGTTGAGCGCCGGAATCTTCTCATCGCCGATGATCATCTCGATCGTGCCGATCAGGCCGGTCTTATAGCCGGAATGTTCCAGAATGGAACGGACCATATAGGTGGCCGTCGTCTTTCCCTTCGTCCCGGTGATGCCGATCGTCGTCAGCTCCTCCGCCGGATAGCCGAAATACGCGGCCGACATTTCCGCCAGGGCGACGCGGGTATCCGCGACGCGAATAACGGTGAGGGAGGCGGGCACCTCCACATCCTTTTCCGCGATGACGGCAGCCGCGCCCTTCTCAGCAGCCTGCGCCGCGTATCTGTGCCCGTCGCTGACGGCGCCGGTGATGCAGACAAACACCGATGCTTTTTCTATTTTTCTGGAATCATAGACCAGCGTCGTGATCTCACGGTCGACCCCTCCCTGTGTACAGGTATAATCCAGTTTTCTGATCAGATCTGATAATTTCATATTCTCCCTCACATTTCAGCGAACCTGCCCGGTCACTATACGTCAATCTCGCCTTCAAACACTGTCGTGGCCGGTCCCGTCATCCAAACGGTATCCGCGGCTCTGTCATAAAATATCCGCAGATCTCCCCCCAGCAGATGTACCAGCACACGATCGTCGGTATAACCGTTCAGCACGCTCGCCACAACTGAGGCGCAGGTCCCGGTGCCGCAGGCCCAGGTCTCCCCGGAGCCGCGCTCCCAGACGCGCATATTCGCCTCGCCCCGGCTGAGGATCTGTACGAACTCGGTGTTGATCCTGTCGGGAAACAGTTCATGATTTTCAAAATGCGGCCCCAGCTTTTCTACCGGGAACGTCTTTGTATCCTCCACAAACACTACCGCGTGGGGATTCCCCATGGAAACACAGGTCATGCGATACTCTTCGCCGAGAACGGTGATCGGTTCATCCATCACCCGGTCCGCGTCAGACAGAACCGGGATCTGCCCCGGCGTCAGGATCGGCGCGCCCATATTCACTTTAACAAAAGATACCTTTCCGTCTTCCACGGTCAGCTCCAGATCCTTGATCCCGGACTTCGTCTCAACAGAGATCGCCGTTTTGTCCGTCATTCCGTGGTCATATACATATTTCGCCACACAGCGGATCCCGTTGCCGCACATGCTTCCCTCCGAACCGTCGGCATTGTACATCGCCATCCTGAAATCCGCAATATCAGACGGACAGATCAGGATGAGCCCGTCGGCGCCGATCCCGAAATGCCGGTCACTGACATACACGGACACCGCGGCCGGGTCCGGAACATTTTCCTCGAAGCAGTTCACATACACATAATCATTTCCGCATCCATGCATTTTAGTAAATTTCATCATTTTATATCCTTTAAAATTTTATTCAGAGTCCGCGCTCTCCGTATCGGTACTGCTGCCTGCGTCCGCATCCGTCTCATCCGCGGAGCCTGTATCCGCACTGTCTCCGGCCGCCGTGTCATCCTCCGTATCCGAATCCGTCTCAGTACTCGTACTCGAAGACGGATAATAAATATAATTGCACTTCAGAACGCTGCTGCTCATCCCATACTCATCAATGGCGACCAGAGAGAGGATATTGTTCCCCTCCGGTATCGTAATGGGTCCTGTATACCGTGTGGAGGAGGATGTCGGAGTCGTATTGCTCCATGTATAATATACGGTAGTTCCGGCGGGAACCGTTACGACCACCGTCGTCGGAACCGTAAAAGTGCCGCCGCTCGGATACACCGTCGGCTGATCCGGCGCTTCCAGCGAAATCCTGTAAACCGCGCACACGGCCTCACTGTATTTTCCGTCTCTGTCTATACAGACGGCTGTCAGTGTAATGACTCCCTGCTCATTGATCTCGACAGGCTCGGTATAAAGCGTGTCGTCCTCCGTCGGCGTACTGCCGTCCAGCGTATAATAAATACTCAGATTTTTTTCTTCCGCGGTGATCTCTACCGTGAAATACTCGGAATAGGACCCGCTCTCCACGGAAATCTCCGGAGCCGTAACGACGAAATCCCCGAACAGCTCGAGGATATCCTCGTCCGTAACCTCTTCCATCAGCTCCAGGATCCGGTCATAGAGCCCCTGTGCGTCATACAGTTCCAACAGTCCCTGCCAGGCTTCGATATTGGAGGAATCCAGTTCGATCAGGTACAGGTACAGCTCCTCCGCGGCGTCATAGTCCTTTTCCGCCGCATAGATCTTCGCGTACAGAAGCAAAGCGTCGATATTGTCTTCATCCAGGGCGAGCACTCTGTCAAGGTAGGATTCGGCTCCCTTATAGTCCTTCTGCGAATATTCCGTCTGTGCCTGGCTCAGGAGATATTCCACAGAATGATTCTGCCTGTAACGGAGAAAACCGAAGATGACCGCAACAACCGCCGCAATCACGATAATCACGAGAATCAGACGGCGTCTCCGTTTCTTTTTCTTCTGCGCGAGCCTTCTCTCTTCCTTTTTCTCTTCCCTCATCCGGAGGAACTCACGGTCCTTTTCCGAATATCCGTCCTCCCCGTCGCCATAATCCGCAGAATTTTTATCTTCCACGAGCGAACGAAGATAATCCTCTTCCAGAACACTGAGATCCGAGACGACCTGGACTTCCTGCCCGCATCGGGAGCAGTAGACAGCCCCTTTTTTCAGTTCGGCACCGCATTTTGCGCAACGCATCATCCTCTTTATCCTTTTCGTTCCTCTGTATCCTGATCCTGTTTCAATCCGCGCCCGGTATTCTCAGGAACTGCCGAAAAACAACTTATCGGAGCGCGGCATATATGCCTCCGTTGCCGCAATTAAAACAGACCCGTGATCCTGCCCTCCGCGTCCACATCGATCCGGTTGGCCGCCGGCTCCTTCGGAAGTCCCGGCATGGTCATGATCGCTCCCAGTATCGCGACCACAAAACCCGCGCCCGCGCTTGCGTATACCTCCCGCACATTTACCGTAAAGTGCTCCGGGCGTCCGAGTTTTTTCTGGTCATCGGAAAGAGAATACTGTGTCTTCGCCATACAGACCGGAAAATCGCCCATGCCGAGTTCCCCGATCCGTTTCAGCTCCTTCGCGGCGGCGGCGGAATACGTCACCCCGTCCGCGCCGTAAATCTCCCTCGCGATGGTTTCTATCTTTTCCTTTAACGGGAGCGCATCGTCATAAAGCGTCTGAAAATGACTTTCTTTATTTTCCAGCGCATCTATTACACGGTCAGCCAGAGCCAGACCACCCTCTCCGCCTTTTGCCCACACCTCGGACAGCGCAAAGTCACATCCCCGTTCTCTGCAGAAGGACTCGATATACGATACCTCGGCTTCCGTATCTGTAACGAACGAATTGAGCGTCACAATGATCGGCACGCCGTATTTCTGAAGATTCTCGATATGCTTTTCCAGATTGACGATCCCCTTCTGCAGCGCGGATAAATTCTCATCTGAAAGCTCCGTTTTCGGAACGCCGCCGTTGTATTTCAGCGCGCGGACCGTGGCGACCAGCACCACCGCGTCCGGCTTCAGTCCGGACATACGGCACTTGATATCGAAAAACTTTTCCGCGCCCAGATCCGCGCCGAAACCCGCCTCTGTGATCGTGATATCCGCCAGCTTTAACGCCGTCTTTGTAGCTCTCACACTGTTGCATCCGTGGGCGATATTGGCAAAAGGACCGCCGTGTACGATCGCAGGTGTATGTTCAAGCGTCTGAATGAGGTTCGGCTTCAGCGCGTCCTTCAGCAATGCAGCCATGGCGCCCACCGCCTGCAGATCCGCCGCCGTCACCGGCTTCCCGGAAAATGAATACGCGACGATCATCCGCCCCAGACGGCGTTTCAGATCTTCCATATCATCCGCCAGACAGAGAACCGCCATGATCTCGGATGCCACGGTGATCACAAAATGATCTTCCCGGACCATGCCGTCCGCCTTACTTCCCAGACCGACCACGACATTCCGCAGCGCCCGGTCATTCATGTCGAGGCAGCGCTTCCAGACCACCTGTCGCGGGTCGATGCCGAGAGCATTTCCCTGCTGAATATGATTGTCAAGCATCGCCGCCAGCAGATTGTTCGCGGAGGTGATCGCATGAAAATCCCCGGTAAAATGGAGGTTCAGATCCTCCATCGGAACCACCTGCGCAAAGCCGCCTCCGGCCGCCCCGCCCTTAATGCCGAAGCAGGGACCGAGGGAAGGCTCCCGCAGCGCCAGGATTGCCTTTTTATTCCGTTTCGCCATCGCCTGTGCCAGGCCGATGCTCGTGGTCGTCTTGCCCTCCCCGGCGGGGGTCGGATTGATCGCCGTGACCAGAACGAGTTTTCCGTCCGGGTTCTCCCGCACACGTTCAATCAGTTCATCGCTGAGCTTCGCCTTGTATCTGCCGTACAGCTCAATGTCGTCCTCACGGATACCGAGCTGCGCCGCCACCTTTGTGATCGGCTCCATCTCGTTTTCCTGCGCAATCTGAATGTCTGTTTTCATAGCCCCTTGTCCTCCTTGGATTTGTAATATATAAAATGATGGTCACGAATGGAGCGCCTGCAGTCCGATTCGTGGCTTTGGAATCCGCAAACCCTACGATTCGTCCGTTCTGGCATATTCCTCCATCGTCATCAGCACCCGGCGCGGTTTTGTTCCCTCCTCGGGTCCGACGATGCCGGCCTCCTCGAGCTGATCCATAATCCGCGCCGCTCGGTTGAACCCGATCTTGAAATTGCGCTGCAGCATGCCGATCGATCCTTTCTCCTTCTCGATCAGAAATCTGGCCGCCTCGTCAAAATAAGCATCCCTGTCATCATCGGTCGACGGGAACCCGCCGCTCCCCTTCAGAAACGACTCCGATGTCTTTACCTTCTCCTCTATCTCGGAATTATAAGACACCTCGCCATTCTTTTCAACGATATCATCCACTACCCTCGCCACCTCCGCGTCAGAGACGAAGGCTCCCTGTACCCGAAGCGGTTTGGCATATCCCTGCGGATAAAACAGCATATCGCCCTTCCCGAGAAGCTTTTCCGCGCCGTTCATATCCAGAATCGTCCTGGAATCCACGCCGGAAGTCACGGAAAAAGCAATCCTCGACGGCATGTTTGCCTTGATCAGGCCGGTGATGACATTGACCGACGGACGCTGTGTCGCGATGACCAGATGGATGCCGGCCGCCCTTGCCAGCTGCGCCAGCCGGCAGATGGCGTCCTCGACATCGCCTGCCGCAACCATCATCAGATCCGCCAGCTCATCGACGATCACAACGATCTGCGCCATCTTCTGCGGCTTATTCTCATCCTCAATGTCCGCGATGGAATCAATTTTTTTATTATAGCCCTTCATATCGCGGACGCCGTACTCCGCGAATTTATTATAGCGGTCCGTCATCTCGGCCACCGCCCAGTGCAGGGCTCCCGCCGCCTTTTTCGGATCTGTCACGACAGGGATCAGCAGATGGGGAATATTGTTATAAACACTCAGCTCCACTACCTTCGGGTCAATCATGATCAGCTTCACCTCTGTCGGAGCCGCTTTATATAAAATACTCATAATGATCGTATTAATGCAGACGGACTTGCCGGAACCCGTCGCGCCCGCAATCAGCAGGTGAGGCATCTTCGCGATATCCGCCACAATGACGTTGCCCGCGATATCCTTTCCGGCGCAAAAGGAAATTTTTGAAGGATGGCTCTGAAACTCCCCGGACTCGATCAGATCCCGGAATGCCACCGTCACATTCTGTCTGTTCGGCACCTCAATCCCGATGGCGGCTTTCCCCGGGATCGGCGCCTCGATCCGGATATCCGACACCATGAGATTCAGCTTGATATCATCGGCGAGGTTTACGATCTTGCTGACCTTCACACCCATCTCCGGATGAATCTCATACTGTGTCACGGCCGGGCCGCAGACCACATTGGTCACGCGGGCGTTGACGCCGAAGGTCTCCAGCGTCCTCTGCAGCCGGGCGGACATCTCCTGCAGATGCTGCCTCGAATCCCCTGTCTTCGTCGGATCGCCCTTCTGCAGAAGGCGGACGTCCGGATAATGATAATCCGACGCGCCCCCGGCCTCCGTCTGACGTATGGTATCCCGTATCCCGGACAGCTCCGAAGCCGTTTCCGCCGCGGAGGACTTCTTCTTTCTTCCGGCCTTCCGCTTTACGGAAGCCGTCCCGGCCTCAGGGGAAAGACCGGTCTCCCGCCCAATCTCATCGGATGCTCCCGAATCATCCCGCAAGTCCTCAGACAAAGCCCCCGTGACAATCTCCGCTTCCGGAACCGTCCGCCCGGACCGGGGAGAAGGATCCTCACCGGCAATCCCCGACATGTCGATCTCATTCATCTGATCCGAATCCCGCGCGCCCTCTGCCTTTTTTAAACCGGTATCAAGAGAAACCCCTGAAACCTTTTTGCCGCGGCGCGTCTTTCTGTCCGTCCCCTCCTGCACTTCCTTTTCACTGCCGTCAGCCTCGTCCCGCTTTTTTCTCCTGCCCCCGGTACCGGTTCCCTTTTTTTTATCCTCCTTCGCGGTCCGGGATTCCTTCCGGTTCTTTCCCGAAATACCCTGAAACATGGAGCGCTCCGTGATAAGAACCACGCAGAGGATCAGCACGATAAAATCAATGATCCAGGCAGCGGCTGTTCCGAATGCCCGAACAAGCGCGGCTGCGATCGCTCCGCCGATCATTCCTCCGCCCGCATGCGTCTGCGCGCTGTCGGAAAACGTGCGGAGCAGGCCGTCAGTATTCCCGCCCGAGTATACCAGCTGCGCAAACACGCACAGGAAAATAAAAAACAGGATACCGGCAAGCGCTTTCAGGATCACCCTGCCGGAAAACGCGCTGTCCGCTCCCCGTCCGGTCTGCCGATTGGAAATAAGAAAGGCCGCTACAAGAAACAGGACCACGGGAAACGCATAAGACAAGATCCCGAACAAACCGAAAAAGAAGCGGCTGAAAGCATCTCCGACCACTCCCCCCTTCCCGATGTTCGCAATAAACAAAACGATGCAAAAAGCAAGTATCACAAAAAGGAACACCTCGCTGCCCCAGGAAAACTGAGACGCGGAGCTGCTCTTTCGCGCAGTTGATTTTTTTGATCTGCCGGATGTACTCCGGCGGGCAGATGATTTTTTCTTTGCTGCCATATGTACCCTCTGTAACATGAAACGGGCATGACTGACGCGCAGTCACCGCCATGGATGAACCTCATCTGAAATCCGGCCGGGCGTGCGGGCCATCCGGCACATCCCGACCAGACGATCACGTAATATGATACCACGGATTCTTTTTTGTGTCACCTTTATTTTTTCATTCCTGAAAAGCGAACCGCTACTGCTGATTTTCACTGATCATAAAATGCAGCTTCCTCACGGCGTCCGAAACACCGCCCACTTCATTGATAATCCCCTCCGCCACAGCCTCATGCCCCACAAGAATCGTCCCGAGATCCTTGGTCAGCATACTGGTGTTCATCATCATTTCCTCAATTCGCTCCGCCTTCACCATGCAGTGGGCGGCGATAAAACCGGAAATCCGCTCCTGCATCTGTTTAAAATAATCATAGGTCTGCTGTGAGCCGATCACCGTTCCGGAGAGGCGGACCGGATGGATGACCATCGTGCCCGAAGGGACGATATAAGAATAATCGGCAGCGACCGCCAACGGGACGCCGATTGAATGGCTGCCGCCCAGCACCAGGGATACGGTCGGCTTGCTTAAGGAGGCGATCATTTCCGCGATCGCCAGCCCGGACTCCACATCTCCACCCACGGTATTTAACAGGATCAGGACGCCGTCCACCTCCGCGTCGTCCTCCGCCTCGGCCAGCTTCGGCAGGACATGTTCATACTTTGTCGTCTTCGTCGTGGAAGCCAGGCATTCATGCCCTTCTATTTCCCCGATCACAGACAGTAGCCGGACATTATGGTTCTGCCGGTTATGACTCATCTGTATCTGTCCGAAATCCTGCAGTTCTTCTGTTTTTTCCTTCCCATTATCTGCCTCTTTCGCCATATAAAAACCTCCGTATATCTGATTAATAGAAAACCTCTCCCGAACTATTATCTGTCCCGGATTTTTTTCTATTCACGCAAAAAGTAATTCCCGGAAATTTCCTTAAAAGGAAAAACACCGCCCATTGCTGAGCGGTGTTCTGAAAGGCGATGTAATGTCATACCGTAATTCCAAGCAGATAATTATACAATCCCTCGTATCTCCCGGCGGAAACCCTCCATGAGAAATCCATCCTCATGCCGCGCTCCGCCATCTTGTTCCAGAGAGCCTTCTTGTCAAAATAGACCTCCTTGGAATAGTTGATCACATAGAGCATATCCTCGGCGTTGTAATCCGTGAAAGAGAATCCCGTGCCGGTATTTTCAAACTCATTGAACGGCTGCACCGTATCCTTCAGGCCTCCGGTCTCGCGCACGATCGGCACGGTACCGTAACGAAGTGCCATAAGCTGCGACAGGCCGCAGGGTTCAAACCGCGAAGGCATCAAAAAGGAATCCGCGGCGGCGTAGAGCTTCTGCGCCAGATCGGAATTGTAGCAGATGTTCGCGGATACCCGGTTGCCGTACTTCCACGCGTAATATTTGAACATATTCTCATATCGCTCCTCACCGGTCCCGATCACGACAAACTGCGTATTGTCGTCAACAATCCGCTCAAAGCAGTAATCGATCAGATCAAAGCCCTTCTGATCCGTCAGGCGGGAAATCATGCCGATCATATACTGGCGCTTATCCACATCCAGGCCGAGCATCTCCTGCAGCTTCAGCTTGTTCTGCACCTTCTTTCGGCGGAAGGTGTCCGCGTCATAATTCACGAACAGCTTAGGATCCGTCGACGGATCGTACAGGTCATAATCAATGCCGTTGACGATGCCCTGCATGTCAAAATGGCGCGCGGACAAAAGTCCGTCCAGTCCCTCGCCATAGAAAGGCGTCTGGATCTCCTGCGCGTAGGTATCGCTGACCGTCGTGATGTAGTCCGCATAAACCAGGCCGCCCTTTAACATATTCGCGTCCTTCTTGAACTCCAGCTTATCCGGTGTGAACAGGGACTTAGGAAGACCGGTCAGCCCCATCATCGTCTTTACATCCCAGATTCCCTGGAATTTCAGGTTGTGGATGGTCATGATGGACTGCATTCCCCAGAAAAACATGTCGCCCTGAAACTCGGTCTTTAAATAAACAGGGATAAAACCGGTCTGCCAGTCATGGCAATGGATCAGGTGCGGCTGAAAACCGATCAGCGGCAGCATGGAAAGCACTGCCTTGTCGAAGAAACAGAACTTCTCGATGTCATTCCGGATATTGCCGTACGGAAGGAAGCAGACAAAAGTCCGTCCAGTCCCTCGCCATAGAAAGGCGTCTGGATCTCCTGCGCGTAGGTATCGCTGACCGTCGTGATGTAGTCCGCATAAACCAGGCCGCCCTTTAACATATTCGCGTCCTTCTTGAACTCCAGCTTATCCGGTGTGAACAGGGACTTAGGAAGACCGGTCAGCCCCATCATCGTCTTTACATCCCAGATTCCCTGGAATTTCAGGTTGTGGATGGTCATGATGGACTGCATTCCCCAGAAAAACATGTCGCCCTGAAACTCGGTCTTTAAATAAACAGGGATAAAACCGGTCTGCCAGTCATGGCAATGGATCAGGTGCGGCTGAAAACCGATCAGCGGCAGCATGGAAAGCACTGCCTTGTCGAAGAAACAGAACTTCTCGATGTCATTCCGGATATTGCCGTACGGAAGGAAGCAGTCAAAATACTCCTGATTGTCAATGAAGTAATAGGTGATGCCGTCAAGCTCATATTTCAATACGCCGACATACTTATAAGGGACATAGGGACCGGTGCCCATATAAAAATGCGTCACATACTCAAACTGGTTCCGATACTGCTCCGGGATACAGGAATAATTCGGAATCACGACCCGGACATCCCACTCCTCCTTATTGAACATCTTAGGAAGGGCTCCGCATACATCGGCCAGACCGCCGGTCTTGATAAAAGGCACACACTCGGATGCCGCAAAAAGTATCTTCTTCATTTCCGTCCTCCTGAATTTTTATATGTGTTCATTATAGCACAGGAAACATTATATGCCAATCACCGATTTTAAAAAGCATCCGGATATTCTTTATTTGATAAGATAAAACAATCACAAAATCTCTTTTTTCATACAATAATATAACAACAAAAAAGGATGAATCATGCATCATACGATTTCAATCAGTCATGTTACGTTTGCTTATCATACCTCACAGGGGGAAATCCCTGTTTTAACAGATATCAATTTCGATGTTCAGAATCATGAATTTCTGGGAATTGTCGGCCCGTCAGGCTGCGGTAAATCAACGCTTCTGAATCTGCTCTGCGGGCTGATCTCTCCGGAAAGCGGTTCCATTCTCCTGCACGGCAAACCGGTCGACGCAGAAAGCCGACTGAAGATCGGCTATATGCTGCAGCAGGATTATCTTCTGGAATGGAGAAGTGTCCTGAAAAACATTCTGCTCGGTCTGGAAATCCGCGGAGAACTTTCACCGGAATCAGAAGCTTACGCCAGACAGCTGTTAAAACAGTACGGTCTGGAAAAATTCGCGGACGCCGGGCCGGGACAGCTCTCCGGCGGTATGCGTCAGCGCGCGGCTCTGGTACGCACGCTCGTCTTAAAACCGGAGCTTTTGCTTCTGGATGAACCCTTCTCCGCACTGGATTACCAGACAAGACTGACGGTCGGAAACGATATCGGCAATATCATCCGGCAGCAGAAAAAGACGGCTGTTCTTGTCACGCACGACCTCTCTGAAGCGGTCAGCCTGTCGGACCGCATTGTAATTCTGACAAGCCGGCCCGGAAGCGTCCGCCGCATTGTCAGCATCGATATGCCGCCCGGTCTTACGCCGCTGGAGAGAAGAAATCATCCGGCTTTCCAGGAATATTTTCACAAAATCTGGGACGAACTTCATGACAAAACGAATACAGATACCATTGAAACATCCTTCTCAGAGGATAGACTTCACCGTAACGGAAAGAGGGGAAAATGAAAAAGAAAAATTACAGAAACAAATCAGCTTCCAAAAATGAGCTGAAAAATAAAACCCGTCCGTCCGCGCAGGATCTCTATGACAGAGAACAGGAACGGCATAAAAAAAGGGTGGCAGCTTTTCGAATACTGATCCTTGCCGGATTTATCGTTCTGTGGGAACTGGCAGCGGATCTGGGATGGATTGACGATTTTATCTTCAGCAGCCCGTCCCGCCTCGTTCTCTGCCTGAAAAACCTGATTGCGGAGGGAATCCTTTTACAGCATATCGCGGTCACCCTGCTGGAAACGATCCTCAGTTTTCTGCTGGTGATCGGCATTACAGTCGTTGCGGCCATTCTGCTCTGGGTCAATAAAAGTGTCTCAGAGACAGCGGAACCGTATATGGTGATCTTAAACAGCCTCCCGAAATCCGCCCTAGCCCCGCTACTCATCGTCTGGCTCGGCTCCAATTACAGGACGATCATCGTCACCGGCATGTCCGTGGCGATCTTCGGTTCTATCCTGAGTCTGTATCAGGGATTCATGGCAGTCAGCCCCGATCAGACCAGGCTCATTCGAACGCTCGGCGGCAGCCGGCGGCATGTACTGACCAAGGTCATACTCCCGGCCAACATCCCGAATCTGTTTTCCATCATGAAAGTAGATATCGGCCTCTGTCTGGTCGGTGTGGTCATCGGGGAGTTCATCTCTTCCCGACGGGGGCTCGGCTATATGATCATCTACGGCAGTCAGGTGTTCAAACTGGACTGGGTGATCCTGGGAATCGTGATCCTGTGCCTGATCGCCATGGGATTATATCAGGCGATCGTGATCCTGGAAAAAAATTATCTTAAAAGCATATGATTCCAGATTTTCATAAGCGCCCCTGCGCATGGAAAAGTGCCGCGGTTTTAAATATCCGCGGCACTTTCAGTATTTGAATGAATTCGGACTGCAGAATCAGAACTTCCCGGCTTTCGCCGCTTCCTCTACGGAGACAGCTACGGCAACCGTCATACCGACCATCGGGTTATTGCCCGCGCCGATCAGTCCCATCATCTCCACATGAGCCGGAACGGAGGAAGATCCCGCGAACTGTGCGTCGGAATGCATCCTTCCCAGCGTATCCGTCATGCCGTAGGAGGCGGGACCCGCCGCCATATTGTCCGGATGAAGGGTACGTCCCGTACCGCCGCCGCTCGCAACGGAAAAATATTTCTTTCCAAGCTCGACACATTCCTTTTTATAAGTGCCTGCCACCGGATGCTGGAACCGCGTCGGATTCGTGGAATTGCCCGTGATGGAAACGCCGACATTCTCATGATGCATGATGGCGACGCCTTCCTGCACGTCGTCGGAACCGTAGCATTTCACCGTGGCGCGAAGGCCGGTGGAATACGGTTTCTCATAGATGATATTCAGCTTTGCCTCTTTGTAGTCATACTCTGTCTCCACGTAAGTGAAGCCGTTAATACGTGAAATGATCTGCGCCGCGTCCTTGCCGAGACCGTTCAGGATAACGCGGAGCGGTTTCTGACGAACCTTATTCGCCTTCTCCGCGATACCGATGGCGCCCTCCGCCGCCGCGAAAGACTCGTGTCCGGCCAGGAAACAGAAGCACTCTGTCTCCTCCTCCAGGAGCATCTTGCCGAGGTTGCCGTGTCCCAGGCCGACCTTGCGGTGATCCGCCACGGAACCCGGGATACAGAAGGACTGAAGGCCCTCCCCGATGGCAGCCGCAGCCTCTGAAGCCTTGCGGCAATTCTTTTTGATCGCGATCGCCGCGCCGACCGTGTAAGCCCAGCAGGCGTTCTCAAAACAGATCGGCTGGATGCCCTTGATCTGGTTATATACATCCAGACCGGCGTCCTTTGTAATCTTCTCCGCCTCCTCGATGGAAGCGATACCGTATGTATTCAGAACAGCGTTTATCTGGTCGATTCTTCTCTCATATGATTCAAATAATGCCATGGTATCCTACTCCTTTCTCGGGTCGATGATCCTTGCCGCATCCGCCACGCGTCCGTACTGGCCCTTCGCCTTTTCCCACGCAACGTTCGGCTCATCGCCGTTTTTGATAAAGTCTGTCATTTTTCCGAGGCTGACGAACTGATAGCCGATCACCTCGTCGTTTTCATCCAGAGCAAGACCCGTCACATAGCCCTCCGCCATCTCGAGATAACGAACGCCCTTTTCCTTTGTGCCGTACATCGTGCCGACCTGGGAGCGAAGCCCCTTTCCGAGATCCTCCAGTCCCGCGCCGACCGCGAGTCCGTCGTCGGAAAACGCGCTCTGCGTACGACCGTATACGATCTGAAGGAAAAGCTCGCGCATCGCGGTATTGATCGCGTCACAGACGAGATCCGTATTCAGCGCCTCCAGGATCGTCTTGCCCTGAAGGATCTCCGCCGCCATCGCCGCGGAATGTGTCATGCCGGAACATCCGATCGTCTCGACCAGAGCCTCCTCGATAATGCCCTCCTTGACATTCAGCGTCAGCTTGCAGCAGCCCTGCTGCGGAGCACACCAGCCGATCCCGTGTGTAAAGCCCGAGATATCCTCAATCTTCTTCGCGTGAACCCATTTCCCCTCCTCCGGGATGGGAGCCGGATCATGCTTCGCGCCCTTTGTCACAGGGCACATCATCTGTACTTCCTTGGTGTAGATCATTGTATGACTCCTTTCCGTAAAATCATGAGATTTTCACTGTCTGTTCTATATTTTGCCACATTTTCAGGATTTCGTAAACCGTCTTTTTATGATTTCACCGCTGTTTTTATAAATCGAACCCGCCGGGACGACGCCTCGCACGGAGGAGAGCGGATATATGCTTGTCTCCGGACAGATGACCGTGCCGGGATTCAGGACGGAATTGCAGCCGATCTCCACATGATCGCCGAGCATGGCGCCAAACTTCTTCCGACCCGTGGCGATCTCCCGCTCCCCATCCTTTACAACAACCGGGGTTTTATCTGATTTTACATTTGAAGTGATGGAACCGGCTCCCATATGCGCCCCGTATCCGAGAATCGAATCCCCGACATAATTGTAATGGGGCACCTGAACCTTATTAAAGAGAATCACGTTCTTCAGCTCCACGGAATTGCCGACCACGGCGCTCTTCCCCACGATCGCCGAACCGCGGATAAACGCGCCGTGCCGGATCTCCGCATCCTCGTCGATGATCAGCGGGCTGCCCAGATAAGCGGTGAGCGCGATCTTTGCGCTCTTCGCGATCCAGATATCTTCGCTTCGCTGTTCATAGATTTCCGGATCAAGCGTCGGTCCGAGCCTGCGGATATAATCCGCCAGCCCGTCCAGAAGCTCCCAGGGATACTCTGCCGTCCGCATATAATCCGCGGCCATCGTCTCATTCAGAGTATATAAATTCAGAACCTTACACTGTTCCATTTTTACTTTCCTTTCCCATATGACCTGTCTCAAAAACGATATTTTCCGGTATATCCGGCATCAGAAAAAAGTGAACTGCAGGATTCCGGCCGCAATATCAGAAGAACTTCCTGTGTCTTACCTGATTGATAAATTCACGGTTCGATCTTGTCTTCAGGAACATCCGGAGAATAGACTCCACGGCGTCATCCGCCTTCATACCGTTCAGCGCCCGTCTCATGATATCCACCGCTTCCTTCTCCTCCCGGTTCAGGAGGAGATCCTCCCTTCTGGTACCGGATTTCACGATGTCGATCGCGGGGAAAATACGTTTCTCCGACAATTTGCGGTCAAGAAGAAGCTCCATATTTCCGGTTCCCTTAAACTCCTCGTAAACTACGTCATCCATACGGCTTCCCGTCTCCACCAGAGCCGTCGCGAGGATCGTCAGGCTGCCGCCCTCGCGCATATTCCGCGCGGCGCCGAAAAACCGCTTCGGCATATGCAGGGCACCCGGATCCAGACCGCCGGAGAGCGTACGTCCGCTCGGCGGAACGACCATATTATAGGCACGGGCCAGACGCGTGATGCTGTCGAGCAGAATCATCACATCCTGTTTATGCTCAACCAGACGTTTCGCCCTCTCGATCACCATCTCGGAGACGCGCTTGTGATGCTCCGGAAGTTCATCAAAGGTGGAATAAATGACCTCGACATTTTCCCCCTCGATGGCCTCTTTGATGTCCGTCACCTCCTCCGGACGCTCGTCGATCAGAAGTATGATCAGATGCATCTCCGGATTGTTATGTTTGACGGAGGTCGCGATCTCTTTTAAGAGCGTCGTCTTTCCCGCCTTCGGCTGGGAGACGATCATTCCGCGCTGTCCCTTTCCGACCGGGGCGATCAGATCCATGATCCGCATGGATATTCTGGAAGAATTCGTCTCAAGACGCAGTCTTTCATTCGGGAAAATCGGAGTCAGATCCTCAAACGGCGTTCTCTGCGCCGCAACGGAAGGCGGCAGGCCGTTGACACAGGAAATATACAAAAGCGCGCTGAACTTCTCGCCCTGGGAACGGATCCGCTTATTCCCGGCAATGATATCCCCTGTTTTCAGACGGAAGCGCCGGATCTGCGAAGGAGAAACATAGACATCCTGGTCTCCCGGAAGATAATTTTCACAGCGGATAAATCCGTATCCGTCCGGCATCACCTCCAGAATACCATCCGCCTGCTCCCCGCTGTCAAGGTCGGCCATGGAAATCCCTTCGGACTCCATCTTCTGGACGGTTCGGTCATCCACCGTCCGGATCCGCTCATCTCCGGACTCGTCCGATATCCGCTCCGCATACTTCGTATATCTGGACCTGCTGTCCTCATAACGGCCGCCGGAAGCGTTATTTCTGGGAAATCTGGAACCGGAAGAATCTCTCGATTCAGAATTCTGAAAAGATTTTCTGGTATTCCTGCCGTAAGACGGGTTCTCCGTCGAAAAATGACGGGAGTCTCTCCCCTCCGGCCGGATGGGCTTTTCATATTCTTCCGGCTGTGCGGTCCTTTCGTTCTCCTCCGGCTGAGCGGGCTTTTCATTCTCTTCCTGCTGAACGAACCTTTCTTCCCGCTTCGGCTGAACGGATTTTTCATTCTGCTCCGACTGACCTGCTCTCACGTCCAGTTCATCCTGTTCCAGCATGCGCTCGATCAACTCCGCCTTTTTCAAAGTGGAAATCCGCTTCATACCTCTGGCCTTCGCAAGGTCCTTTAAAATGGCCAGCGAAAGACTTTCATACTTTTCTCTCATTCTTACCCTCCGGTATTTTTATCATAAAATTGCTCTGCATCATAAAACCTGATTGCTTATTATGGATTTTCGCACGACAGACGTCCAATCGTCTGTAATACAATGATATTCCGGGATTTATGCCAGAATCGACGTTCAAAGAACTTTAATGAGATGATTATATACCAATCGTTCCGAAAAAGATAGTGTTTTTTTACCGATTGTTCAATTTTTTCACTCACGGAATCTTATACTCGTTTTTTTGCCCTGCCTGCCGGGTTCGGGCATTATTTTACACCCAGGGTTTCCAGATACTTCAGGCTCTTTTTATATTTCTCCAATGAATTCACTTCCAGAAGGATGGAAATATCTCTTTGCATCTGCGGTATCACACACTCCCAGTCGATCGTCCCGTCTCCGAGCGGGAGATGAGAATCCATCTGCCCGTCATTGTCGTTGATATGGTAATGAGTGATATAGGGAGCACACGCCTGCTCCCACGCGGCCATCTCCGTTCCGGAAATGTTCGCATGCGCGAGATCCAGGCAGATTCCGAATCGTTTCCCCCTCATTCGCTCCGCAAGAGCCACCAGGCAATCCGGTTCCTCGTCAAACATATTTTCCATATAGACAGAAAGATCCGGATAATCATCCAAAAGAGCCGTTATATATTCCTCATTGCGGTCGATCCATCCCCGCCGATAATTCGGTTCATAATAATTAGGAATAAAATTAGTGTGAAGTATTATTCCTTTTACCTGCAGGCGCAGGGCAATCTCACAGGCCTGGCGGATACGGTAATCACAGACCTCCCGGATCAGCCTGTCAACAGAATGTACGGTGATATCCAGAAACGGTCCGTGCATTGTGTCCCGGCTTCTGTCACGGTCCACCCGAAGATATGCACGGACACGCCGTTCCACCTCACCCTCCTGATCCAGTATCCCCGGATACATAAAATCATCATATTCAAACGGGACGCCCAACTCCGTCCATTCCTCCAGATGCTCCAGATCCGGTATTCCGCTGTATTTCATCATTGCCCCTCCCCCTGTCCAAAAGTCTTACTGTCTGTTTCCGGGGTATCGCAATTCCATTCCAGGGAATATACCATGACTCCCTGTGATTTGCCTTTCAGGGGAATCTCCCCCATTTCCTTCACCTTCAGACGTTCCTTTAACGGCTCGTACACGGACTCGCTGATCAGAATCTGCCCTGCCTTTGCATTCGACTCCAGGCGGGCCGCCGTGTTGACTGTATCTCCGATGGCAGTGTAATCCATCCGAAATTCCGACCCGATATTGCCGACGACCGCATACCCGCAGTTTACGCCAATGCCATAGCTGACCTTTTTGCCAAACCGCTCCAGAAATTTCGCAGCGATCCGCTCGCTTCCGGCGGCTATATCTTTGGCTGCGCAGACCGCTTTGTAGATATAGTCATCACTGTCAAACGGCGCGTTAAAAACAGCCATGGCCGCATCCCCGATGAATTTGTCCAGCGTGCCTCCGTTTTTAAAAATCGCGTCCGTGACAAGTCCCAGATATTCATTGAGAATCTCCACCACCTCTTCAGGCTGCAAGTCCTCACTCAACGGCGTAAAACCGCGGATATCCACAAACAGCACCGCGATGTGCCGCTTTTCCCCGCCCAGCTTCAGCTGATAATCCTGGTTTTTTGCGATCTCCTCCACCACCTGGGGCGCCACATACTTTTGAAACGCGCCCATGATTTTTCTCTTATGGAGAGCCTCCGCCGCATATTTGCTGACTATGCTCCAGACCAGAGCCGCAATGACAGCCAGGGGAAGGGCGATCATATTGATCACCAGCCCCTGCCCGTCGAGCATGCGGCAAAGGCCATACTGCGCAGCCAGAATCAGGGCAGCGACCAGCGCATTTCCCCAGAGCGGAACCATACACGCCAGCAAAACGAACACGAAGACGATCGCCGCGCAGACCGCCGCATTCGCAAACGTGTTCGCGTACACCAGGCTGCGCTGCTCCAACAGGCTCTGAATGATATTCGCCTGAATCTCCACGCCGTACATCTGTGTCCCGGAAGCCACCGGCACCGGATAAGAGTCTCCCATGCCGGCCGCGTAAGCGCCCACCAGAACGATACTGTCCTCAAAAGCTGCCGCCGGGACAGCACCCTCCAGCACGTCCGCCAGGGAAAGGATCTCGTAAGACCCCGGCGAGGCGGTATAATCAATATAGATGCCGCCGTTTTCGTCCACCGGCATATAATCAACCGGAGTTTCTGCATCCGCGCCGCCTCCCTGCGCCATCGAGACAACGGCAGACGCAAAGGACTGGTATTCTTCCACTTCCAACAGGGTATAGCGCACCGCGTTGTCTGTGGAATCCTGCACTGTATTCGCGAATCCCATGCTGACCGTGTCTTCCAGCTCCCCGAACGGTGTCTCTACCATATCAATATGAAGAGAATTTACACGGCTGATCCCGTCTGTCGTCTCAATTCTGGTAGAAAACACCAGGTTGCCTGCCATCACGATATTCGAATATTTTTCGCAGGCATCAACCAGCAGCTGATCCTCATCGCCCTTTTCATTAACGAGCAGAATATCAAAACCGATCACCCGGGGCGCGTATTCTCCTCCGTCCAGAATCTCAATCAGATCCGCGTAAACCTCCCTCGTCCACGTATCAAGCTCTCCCAGCGCATCCAGTGTTTTTTCATCGATCGCGATAATCTTGATGCCTGCATCCACGCTGCCCTCTCTCTGGTAAACGGCGTCCTGCAGAGTAAGGTTCAGGTTTGCAAACCAGTGGCAGGAGACACTCAGAAAAGCAAAAACCGCCAGAACAAGCGCAGCCGCGATGTTTTTTTTCTGCTTACTTTCCTTTTTTCCGTTTCTTCTTCCTTTTTGCATGGCACATTATCTCTCCTGAAATAAAGGGTACAAACAACAGTCCCGCATCCTGCGCATAATCAGTCAGTTCGATAAACTCATATCCATCCGATGTCTCCTCTATAGAAAAATACAGCGTTCCCGTACAGCTGCCTATGCCCGTAATGGTAACCATAAATTCCTCATTTATGAATGACCAGGTATAACCCTTTCCTTCTTTCATATAATGATTCGTCGGAGTGACTGTCACCGTGATGCCGCTATCTCCATCCGTCGCGGACAATTCAAAGTCACTGCTGCTGATCTCTTTCTGTTCGATCAAAAATTCCAGCGTGAGCTCCGCGCCCTCCGTCCCGTCGACCCACTCATAGTTCGCGCTTTCGATGAGTGTCAGCACCACAGGATAGCTTCCCGCGTCGCTCCCGCCCTCGTTTTCCGTGACTATATAGAAATCGGTGTCCGTCACGTCTGCCACCTGCACTACCCCATTATATGTCACGGAGTCAATGACCGGCGCCTCAACCAGGCCCTTTGTGATCGTAAACGTATAGGTCAGCGTCCCCGTATAGTTCCCAATACCCTTGATTGTGACCGTTGCTTCCCCGGCGCCGTCATTGTCAGCGTAGGACACGATGTAGTCCGTTCCTTCCTGCAAGGACGTATCTGCGGTCTCCGACAGGGAAACCTCCGGTGTGACTGCCTCACCCAGATACATCTGGTCGGATGTATCGACCGTGAAGTCACTCCCGCTGATCTCCTTTGCCGTGATCGTATATTCCGGGCTGGTCGCATCCGTCGGCAGGCAGTAATTGTCGTTATATATCTCTGTCACGGTGCAGGTAAAGGTGCAGCCCGCGTTCACATTGTCGACGCCGTCCGTATAGCCTTCGCTCAGCTCCACACTCTCGTCAAATGAATCCCCTTCTATGACGTTCCCCAGCGTAACCGTCGGCCACTTCGCGTACCCGTCGTACACCAGGCTCTCCGGCGCTGTCCATTCCAGTGTGACCTCCCTCTGTCCGATCACAAACTCCAGCGTGAGCTCCGCGCCCTCTGTCCCGTCGGCCCACTCATAGTTCGCGCTGTCAGTGAGCGTCAGCACCACGGGATAGCTTCCAGCGTCGCTCCCGCCCTCGTTTGTCGTGACCTTATAAAGCGCCGAGCTCGTCACATTCGCCGTCTGCCGCTTCCCGTCGTATATCACGGAACCAGCGGACGGCGCATTTACCACAGCCTTTTCGATCGTATACTCCGGGCTGGTCGCATCCGTCGGCAGGCAGTAATTGTCGTTATATATCTCTGTCACGGTGCAGGTAAAGGTGCATCCCGCATTCACATTGTCAACGCCGTCCGTATAGCCTTCGCTCAGCTCCACACTCTCGTCAAATGAATCCCCTT
>JAJQDV010000047.1 GCA_021202015.1 Clostridiales bacterium
TTGTTTGTGGTACCCTCTTATTTTTCTCTATCCGCTACTTATTTGTTTCAAACTTTGCGCCTGCGGATTATCCCGGATACTTACCATACAATCTTCGGATTATCTCTGATACTTAACATACAGCCTTCGGGTTATCTCTGATACTTCTCATACAGTCTTCGGAAAGCCGGCAGACTCCTTTTCGCCACTTCGTCCGTCACACAGTAAGAGATCCGAACCCAGCCCGGTCCGTAAAAAGCCGTCCCCGGCGCCATGAGGATCTTCTCCTCTTTCGCCCGCTCGCAAAAACGGGAATCATCCTCCTCCAGCGCCTTTACAAAAAGATAAAACGCACCGTCCGGATGAATACAGGTGTAACCGATCTCCCGCAGCCCGTCGTACAGAATATCTCTGGTTTTCTTATAAATACTGATATCAACCGAAGCGTCCACACACTTTAAAAGCATCCTCTGCTGAAGGGTAGGCGCGTTGACAATGCCGAGATAACGCATGGAAGCGGTCATACCGGCGTACAGGTCGCGCATATCCTCCACGCACGGCTCCATCGCGATATATCCGATCCGCTCGCCCGGAATGGAAAGCGCCTTACTGTAGGAATAAACGACGATCGTATTCTTATAATAATGAGTGAGGTAAGGAACCTCGATATCGTAGGCGAGCTTCCGGTAAGGTTCATCTGAGACCAGATAGATCGGATGACCGTACTCCTCCTGCTTTCTTTTCAGAATATCCGTCACCGCGCGGAGCGACTCATCCGTATAAACCGCGCCGGTCGGATTATTCGGCGTATTGATCAGCACAAAGCGGGTACGCGGACTGAGCGCGCCCTCAAAGGTTACCGGATCCGGCTGCAGGGTCTCCATATTGCAGTAAGCCGGAACCAGCTTCCCGTAGAACGACTCTACATAACTCTTATACTCCCAGAAATACGGGGCAAAGGTAACGACCTCATCCCCCTGATCCAACAGCGTATGGGCGATCATCGCAATCGCGGAAGCCGCGCCGACGGTCATGATAATACCGTCCTCATCGTAATCGCACCCGAAGGTTCTGTTCAGGTAATCCGCAATATGCGCACGTACCTGCGGATAACCGACATTGGCGGGATAGCCGTGCAGCGAAAGAGAATTCTCCTCCTTCAGAATCTCGATCATGGACTCATTCACAACAGCCGGCGGAGCCACACTCGGATTCCCGATCGTAAAATTAAAAATATTCTCGCTGCCGTAAATCGCGGCCAGCTTCTTTCCCTCCTCAAAAATATCCCTGATGCAGACAGCGGAATCCAGGGAACTCCGCAGACGCTTTGCAATCATAGCTTTCTCCTCCTGTATGCTCAAATACGTTAACGCGTTAAAGCGTCAAACACTGAAAATATCATAGCACACACATGCGGAAAAAGGAAGAGAGAAATTATCATTGTCGTCTTCGGTCGGCGGCCTCCGGTCGGAATGAGCGGCTGTGAGTGAAAGCAGCCTACAGTATCACCGCTTTAATCGCTGCCAGGAGCTCGTCATACTCCTCAAACGCGGGGATGTCCGGATAATCAGCCTTGATCTGCTCCGTACTCTTAAACAGGAATCCCGCCTTGCTGGCCTGGATCATTCCGAGGTCATTAAAGCTGTCGCCGCTGGCGATCGTCTCATATCCGATGGACTGCAGCGCCTTTACGGTCGTATATTTGGATTTTTCACAGCGCATTCTGTAACCGGTAATCGCGCCGTCCTCCGCCACCTGCAGCGTATTGCAGAAAATCGTCGGCCAGCCGAGCTTTTTCATCAGCGGAGTGGCAAACTGCTCAAAGGTATCGCTCAGAATGATCACCTGGCAGCAGGAGCGAAGCTCATCCAGAAATTCCTTCGCACCGGGCATCGGATCGATCTTCGCGATGGTCGCCTGAATCTCCTTTAAGCCCAGCCCGTGCTCCTTTAATATGTTCAACCGGTACTGCATGAGCTTGTCGTAATCCGGCTCATCTCTTGTCGTCTTCTTCAGTTCGGGGATCCCGCTCGCCTCCGCAAACGCGATCCAGATCTCAGGTACCAGAACCCCTTCCATGTCCAGACAGGTAATATACATGTTTTTTCCTCCATTCGTATTTAATGACTCTCAGAATCGTTCTGAGGAACTATTCTTAAGTATAACATACGGCAGACTATATCCGCAACCTGAGAAAAAACCTGTTTTATTTGCGCGATTTTTTATTCCACACTCTTTAAAGCCTCCACCGGATCAATCTCATTCAGCATGGGCTTCGTAATCTGATTTACGATCAACGCAAACGCAAGCGCGATCACCGCGCAGATCAGGCAGCTCACATGATGAATGCTGACCGCAAAATATACCCCCGGAATCTGCAGCATCAGACCCAGGCATTGGCTGATCCCCATTCCGGCCGGTATGCCGAGAGCTATGCCGATGCATGACAGAATCAGCGTCTCTTTATTTACATACAGGTGTACCTCCCTGTCAAAAAAACCAAGCACTTTGATCGTCGCCAGCTCCCGGCAGCGCTCGGAAATATTGGTGGTAGACAACGTAAACAATACCACAAAGGCCAGCGCCGCCGCCATAACAAAGATGACATAGACGACCAGATTGATCAGGCGGAATACCTGGGAAAATTCATCCTTCAGAGTCTGGGTGCTGACCGTGGAAAGCAGACCGTCCTTCGCACCCAGCTCCTTCGCATAGGAAACCGGATCGTCCGCCCTGCAGTTCTCCGTCAGGCGGACCAGAACCGCATTCGGCTCAAACTTCCCATCGAAATATGTCTCATAGCAGCTCTCGCTGACATAGACAATGTCGCCCAGATAATTCTCAGCAATACAGGCCACCGCAATCTCCGTCTCATTCAGGGACAGATCCTGTATCACCACCTCATCCCCGGCAGACAGACCCAGCATATCCGCGGCGCTGTGTGTGATCAATACGCCGTCATCCGACAGAGAAATCTCATTTCCGTCCGTATCCGTAAGCCGGATAAAATCAGAAATCGCGGCATCATCCGGTACGACAAAGAGCTGCACCGATTCCGATTCGTCCGCCTGATTCCGCACAGATACCGTCTCCGCCTGCAGATTGATATACTGCTCAATATTCTCCCCGTCGTCCATATAGGAAATCAGTTTGTCATTATCGGCCGACTGCGCCACAGCCAGAATATCATAGCGGTAAATATCCTCATACTGCCGCGGCATGAGGTCGGTCACGGTATTTTTGATCGAAAAGGCACAGATAAGAAGGCCGGTGCATCCGGCGATTCCGACAACCGTCATCGTCAGCCTCTTTTTATACCGGAACAGATTCCGGGCGGTCACTTTATTGAGGAAGGACAGCTTCTTCCATATAACGGGAATATATTCCAGAAAAATTCTCGTCCCGCTCTTCGGGACAATCGGCCGCATAAGCGCCGCCGGCATCTGTACCAACGCTCCTCGCATCGCGCCGGCTACCGCCGCAAGGATGCCCGCCATAAAAAGTACGACTCCGAGCACCCCGTAAAACGGCTGAAAGAAAATCTGATAGTCCGGTATAATATACATAATCCTGAAAAAGCTGAAGACGATCTTCGGCAGCACAATATAGCCGCAGATATCGCCCGCAATCCCGCCCGCAAGGCTCGCGCCCACCGCAAAGAGGATATATTTTCGACGAATCTCCCCGTTTCGGAATCCCAGGGCTTTATAGGTTCCGATCAGCCCTCTGTCCTCTTCCACCATCCGCGTAGCGGCGGTCAGGCTGATCAGGATCGCAACCACAAAGAAAATCAGAGGAAGAAAGGAAGAAAGACTCTCAATAGACGCGGCGTCGCTGTCTACGTTCGAATATCCGCTCAGAGAATCCCTCGACTGAATATACCATTTTGCCATCTCGATCTCATCGAGCTCCGCCCGTGCGTCCTCCAGTTCCGCCAGAGCCTCTTCCCTGTTCTCATCAAGCTCCTCCTGTCCGTCGGTCAGCTCCTGTTCAGCCTCCGCCAGCTCCTGTTCACTCCGGCGGATTTCCTCCCACGCATTCGCAAACTGAACCGCCGCCGAGGCTCTCTGTTCTTCCAGGGTCTCTCTGCTCGCATCCAGCTGACTTTTGCTCTCATTCCACTGAGTCAGGCCGGATTCATACTGCTCCCATCCATCCTCCAGCTCCGCTGCCTGTTCCGCGATCTGAGTTTCCGCAGCCGAAAACTGCGCCTCCGCCTGCTCCCGCTGCGTCTGAAGTGCGGACAACTGCGTATCCAGATCCGCAAGGTTTGCCTCCAAAGCGGCGAGCTGCGCCTGAAGAGACTGAAGCAGAGCTGCCGAATCATTTACGGAGCTGTCTGTATTCTCTCCGGTCGAATCCGAATAAACCGCGAGAGTGTCAGAATCGGAATCCTCCGAAGACGCTGCACCCTGCGACTCGCCGGAAGCGGAATCTCCCGAAGACGCTGCATCCTGCGACTCGCCGGAAGCGGAATCTCCCGAAGATGCCGCACCCTGCGACTCGCCGGAAGCTTCCTCCGTCGTCTGCGTATCAGCGCCGGCGCTGCTGAGAAGAAGTATAATCTGAGCGTTCAGTTCATCAATCCCGGACTGAATCTGTGCCCTCCCTGCCTGAAGCTGCGCGATTCCGTTATCAATCTGCGCAAAGGTCTCCTCCTTTGTCTGCGACAGTTCTTCCTGAGCTGCCAGAAGCTGCTGTTCGCCGGACGTCAGCTCCTGTTCGGACTGATCCAGCTGAGCCTTTGCTTCATAGAGACTCGCATACCCGGACTCAATCTGTGCCAGCCCATCGGCAATCTGCCTGTCCGCGTCCGTTTCCTGCGTCTCAAGCTCGGCGGTTCCCTCGTTTAACTGATCCAGGCCATCCTGCAGCTCGCTCCAGCCGTCATCGATTTCGCGCTGCGCATCCTCCAGCTCTTCCATGACCTCCGCCAGCGCGTCATTATACCCTGCCAGCGCCTCCGCGTATACCGTATCGTAACGGTTCTGCTGCTGTTCTTCCTTTAAAGTATCGTTAATTTTCGTCTTAACATCAGAAATCAGCTGTATGTATTCGTCCGAATAACACATCAGCCCGTCCGCCCCCGCCACAGTCACATAGACGGCCGTATAATAATCCGCCTCCGCCGCGGAGGACGTCACAAAAAAAGTATATTCTTCTGAAACAGTCGAGCGGAAAGAAGTGCTTCCCTCACGATTGTTTACATCAAACGGGTCCAGAACCTCCGCCGTGATAATATATTCAGAATCGGAAAAAACCGCCTCTTCATCCTCTGATACATCCTCGGAAAATGTCAGTGTATCGCCGATCTGCTTTCCGGAATCCAGAAGATAACTCTCCGTAACCGCGATCTCATTCTCCGCCTGCGGCAGACAGCCCTCCACAACAGTCGGAACATTGATCTGCTCTCCCATCGTCCGGATTTTCACATCCTGGTGGACTCCCTCCACCTCTGTATAGACGGTATCGGAATACTCTCCTTCCGCCGCGCTCACCTCATCCATCGTAAGCAGCGCCTCGACATCATCGTCGTCAAGACCCAGCGTTGAAGACACCTGAATGTCAAAAAGCCCCTGATCATCATACAGAGCGTCCGCCGAGTATCGCAGATCGTTGCAGGCGGCCCGCAGCCCCGTCATCATCGCAACCCCGAGCGCCGTAATCAGAAGAATGGAAAAAAAACGCTTTTTTTCCTTCGCCATGGTGCGAAAAATGTCCTTTGCGAGTGCATTTTTCATTGTGTAAATCCCCATCTTTCATCACAGGCAACCGCCGCTCCGGTTTATCTGCGATCTGTTTTGCATACTCACAATTACCGTCTGTTACGTAAAATCAACCCTTTCCCCCGAGCCTTGTGTTTACCACTCGATCTCCTCTACCGGAACCGGATGCCCGCTGCAGGTCATCTCCACCACTTTCCCGCTGCGAAACCGGATCAACCGGTCCGCCATGGGCGCAAGCGCCGAATTGTGCGTAATCAGAATAATCGTAACCCCCTCCCGGCGGCAGGTATCCTGCAACAGCTTCAGAATCTGCCGGCCAGTGTTGTAATCCAGCGCGCCGGTCGGCTCATCACAGAGCAGGATCTTCGGATTCTTCGCCAGAGCTCTCGCAATGGACACCCGCTGCTGCTCCCCGCCGGACAGCTGCGCCGGAAAGTTATTCTTTCGCTCCGACAGCCCGACCTTATCCAGGGTCTCCGAAGCGTCCAGGGAATCCCTACAGATCTGCGCCGCAAGCTCCACATTTTCCAGAGCCGTCAGATTCGGTACCAGATTATAAAACTGGAAAACAAAGCCGATATCCGTGCGCCGGTAGCCGACCAGACTGTTTTTATCATACTGTGTAATATCCTTTCCATCCACAATCAGCCGACCGGAAGTCGCCACATCCATGCCTCCGAGAATATTCAGCGCCGTCGTCTTTCCCGCGCCGGAAGCCCCCAGAATGATAGCCAGCTCTCCCTTTTCGACCACAAATGAGGCCTCGTCCAGCGCGAGGATCGTGTGATCGCCGGCCCCGTATTTTTTTATAATATGATCAAACTCAATATAAGACATTTGTATTCTCCTTTTTCCTTTTAAATATAAAATAAAAGGCGAAAATTGTCAGTATCATTAAGGAGAATTTTATACAATTTATTTTTTTTTCACACTTTGCCCATAATGTTACCAAATCAGGGATTTTCCTGCCCGGCCGACTGAACCGGGAACTCTCCTGCCGTATACCATATACTCCTCCGTCGCAAAAACAATACGGTCTCCCTCATGAAGCTCCACGGGGGTGTTCCTCGGAAGCAGCCGCTGATATAAATAGGACCCGTTTGAGCAGTTAAAATCCTCCGCGTACAGCCTCTCATCCTGAAGCAGCAGTCTGGCGTGCAGACGGCTGACCGTCCGGGACTGAAGAACCCCGTCCGCCTGCTGCGCGTCCGTCCCGATGAGATACGGAAAAGATGCCGGACGCAGATCCGCCTCCATTCCGTCTCCTCTGTAAATCAGTTCCCATGTTTTTCTCATATCCTCATCCGAAAAAAAATCGGTGTGGCCGCCCTTTTCAATATTTTCAGCCGCGTACAAAACCTCATGTTCTTCCTCCAGGATTTTTCCGTAATGAACCTTCTTTCTTTTTTCTTTCCTCCGTTTATGTCGAAACCCTTTCTCCGGAACGGCATCCTTTTGTTGAATATCCGAATCCCGTGCATCCTCGTCCCATTCCCGGTTTTCTGCCCGCCGGATCACATTCAGCGCGTAATCCTCATCGTCCTCCTCTTCATTCATCCGGATCTGCTCCGGAATCTCCTCCTTTTTCCCGATACGAAGACATTCAATACAGTCTCCGATCACAAAATCAGACTGTGCGCACCGCTCATACATTTCATACCCCAGCTTCACTGCTACGGGATCCGAATGATCCAGCCGCTGCAGGATATCCTCAAACAGCCCCTTCAATCCCATTGACTTCTGACCGCAGAATCCCGGTATATAACAGAAGCGGATCCGATCGGAAAAACGATCAAAATAAACCATATCCGCGGAATAATCAATGTTTGCGTCATTCAGCAGATAATCCTCCATGGAGGATTTCATATCCATCAGACTCTGCAGCAGAAAACGAAGGCTTTTTTCCCCCGCCGGAGAAAGCGTATACTGCTTCTCCAGAGACTGCATCCCGGTCACATCATACCAGTACTCCACCTTCCCATCAGATATCATCACCTGAAAATGGAGCAGACAGGGGATCTCATTCTGAAGAATCATTTTCAGTTCATATTCTTCAAACGGGAAATCCGCCTCCTTCACAATCATATAACTCTTTTTCGCCGTTCTAAAATATTCAACATTCATCTGTTTTATCCTTTTTTCATATGCCATACAATACGCTTCTGTTTGTCCTTTTGCAGGCGCTATATAAGCAACATTTTTATCTGTTATCATAAACCTGCACTTCTTTTCCTCATCTCCCATACAGCAATAAACAGATGTCCGGTACTCACTGCAAAAGAGAATCCAGAATTCCCTGCAGCGCATCCTGCCTCAGAAAACAGGTGCGCATATCCAGTTCCTGCAGTGTATCAATGTCCTCTGCTGTCTGCCGGATGCTCTCGAACCAGTCCATCGAAAGATGCAGCATAAACGCGACAAGAAACAGGATAATCGGAAAAAGGAATACCGCTTCCACGGTAAACGATCCTTTCCGGGAAATTCCGAAAACACCCCCGGTACGCTCCTTTTTCTGTGTTTTCTCAGGCAAATCCCCATCTTTTGTTTTTCCCATACAAAGCCTTATCCTTTTCTGTATTCCCATGCAAACCCCATCCTTTTCTGTTTTTTCCATGCAAAGCCTCATCCTTTTCTGTACTCCCCATGCAAAATTCCATCCTCTTTCTTTTGCCAATCACCGAATCATGAGCAGCAGCACATCCGCGGCAAGAACAAAGGGCGCAAACGGCAGACTCTGTTTTCGCGAACATTTTCCGCCGGTCAGCAAAACCACACCAATCGCCGCGCAGATCACAACCGCAAAGAACAGAAGCATCAGATTCTGCCACAGTCCCAGATAGATTCCCGTGACACAGAACAACAATCCGTCTCCCGAACCGACGCTTTCCTTCGTCCCCAGAGCACACAGCAGCAATCCGCCGCCGACACATAATCCTCCCAGCATTTCTTTCAGAGAAAATGTATCTGTACCCAGCAGAACCAGGGCACCGACCGCCCCGCATACGCCTAACAGGAGCAGCGGTAATTCAAGCTTCTTTAGATCCATCCAGGCAAAAACAAACAAAAATCCGAGAAGCAGTATTTCTCCTGCCACGACTTTTCCTCCATCAATAGCACTTTGAACACGCATGCCGATCTCCCACATTTTCAATCGACACTTTGTATATGGTACGCTTCAGCCCGCTGCAGTTTAAATCTCCATGATACTGTGTACCGTAATCCGTGATATAGGCCAGGCTTCCGCCTTTATAACAGCTGCAGGCATAGTAGATACCGCCGCTCTTATTTCGCAGGGCACCAAGTTCCGATACGGAAACGCTCCGGATCGACAGTTTTAAATACGGACATTCCGCCGTTTTATGATATGCGTTCCCGCTCGGCGTAATATATACCCAGTCTTCCTCTCCATCTTCATTCTCTTCATCCTGCACGGCGCCGGTCCATTTTTTCATTTTTACACTCTGACAAACCGGCAGGGTGTGGACACTCCAGAAGGAAACCGGCAGCTCAGCCTCATAAGACGCCGTCAGGGTGACATAGTCTCCGGACAGATCGGAGCTTAACAGTGAAATACCGCTAAGACCCTGTTCCAGAACAGAATCCTCATATCCGTGCTCTCTCATATAGGTTCGAAAAAGGATTTCCCCCTCTGTGAGAGACAGGATCGTTCCCTCATCCTCTGAATCCTGATAAGAGACAGCCATGATTCTGGCGGCATACTGGAGCCCGCTGTTTACCTGCATCTGAATCATCAGCATAGGAAACATTCCGATTACAACCGCCGCCGCGAAGATAAACAGCGGCAGTATAAAGGCAGCCTCCACCGTAAAGCTCCCCTTTGTGCGGGCACACTGCAGTGCCTTTGCGCTGGTATTGTTCGGGGAAACATAAGAAACAAAATCAAGAATTATCCGCATATGGTTTGAGAGAGGTTTGTCCGATTTAAGATTTGGTGAACGCTTCTTTCTTCTGTATCTGCGCAAAAGCACTGTAATATGCCCGCCCCCTTTTTCGTGTTGCCATAACCGTTCGGCGCTTTCACAGTTACGGGTATTCATTTTTGTTTACTCTGAGCCCAGAAAGGAAATCCCGGCCTGATCCCGAAAGCAATAGGTTCCGAAAGAATGCTGCCCCAGAGTTACAAGATTCCAGAATAACGGCGACGCCTCGTACACATACTCACATTCCGCGCGGCAGATCATCTGATCCATCCTGACATCCGTATTCTTTTCAATCATGTCCATTGCCCGCTGTGCCAGTTTTTCATCCGAAGTCGTCCACATCAGAATCTGCAGATAATTCGCGTAGGACAATCCCTTTGTCTGTTCTTTCCCGTCGACCGCATATATACCGGACGACAGACTTCCGATTTCCGTATGCCACTGATCCGCTGTCTTTACAAGAGACACCTTTCCACCCTCCAGAAGGATACGGACATCGCTGAGCGACTCGGCATAAGCCCAGGCTGCCAGCACGCCCTGTTTTACCACCGGTTCCAGCTCCGGAAGCCCCACCGCGGAGCACAGTACAAGCGCGGCCGCGGCGGCCTCCTGTTGTTTTTTCGCGTCAGTCTCGAGATAGACAAGATTCATGCCCTCCCTCATAAGAAGCAGCCGGCGCGCAACCACTTTTAAATTCTCCTGATCATCGGCTCTGCCTGCGATCATATATTCCAGCTCATAGTCCAGAACATGATCCGACGCAGTCTCCGTCGCATCCGTAAAGTAACGATCCAGATACAGATGGAAAAACAGCTTCTCCGTGTTCGATGAATTGTATGAAACGGACAGCGTTCCGCTCTCCAGCGTACGGTTCTCGATACAGGCGCTGCAATCAATCGTTTTCTGGGAAATACTCTTTGACGACATCAGAAATGCCAGGATTCCGCTCTTCTGCATTTTCCTTACCCATTCCAGAGGATTCTCGGTAATCTCCACATTCACGCTCTCCGAACCTGCGTCACTTCCTGAATCCGCGCCGCTTCCTGAACCCGATTCATTTCCCGAATCCGTGTTGCTTCCTGTCGAGTCCGTCTCTTCAGAACCGGATTCACCCGCACCGGAAGCCTCCTCTTTCGCTTTCTGCGCGGACTCAAGCGTCTCAAGTGCGTCGAGCGCCTCCGTCGCCAGATCCTCTTCCTCCTCCCTGACATCCCCTGTAATCCATGAGAGCATGGAATCAACCGCTTCCTCTCCCAGACTCAGCCGCATCATTTCCGCGGACTGTTCCCGAAAGGCCGCTCCCCCGTCATCTGTCGCCAGCTGGTAGGATGTCGTCGTGATCTCCGTCAGATGGACCTGAAGCATATAGTAATTCTCCCGAAGGCCGGAATCTGTCAGATTGCCCTCAACTGCGTCCACCTGCAGGTCTTTCAGCCCCTCCAGCCCCGGGAGATCTCCTTCCGGAGCCTCCCAGAACAGCAGATGGTACGCCTCCCAGAGCTGACGCTGGTAGGAAGCCATCACGGTATCCGCCGCCTGCATGGTGCTGACCCGGCTGTTTTGTACAAGCCCGCTGACACGGGAAGCTTCCAGAAACGCGAAGACCGCCGAGAAAAAGCATGTCAGCAGAAGCGCTGTAAACAAAGTGATACTGCCTCTTTTTTTCATCACAGCGTGCCCGCCTGGTTGCTGATATTGGAAAATGTATTATTCACCAACGTGGTCAGCTGGCTCTTAAAAATTATAATCAAACCTATAATGACGACCAATATCAATATCACTTCCACAGTTCCTATCCCATCTTCTTCTTTCATAAAACGTTTTATATGATTCAAACTTTCTTCCTCCCCTGCTTATTTTCATCGCGGCGTAAAACCCGTCACAGGCTTGTCAGGGCCGGCAGCAAAAGCACCAGAAGAATCAGCATCAGCATCACAAGCATCGGAAACAGCAGCTTCGCCCCCGCCTCTTCTCCCAACCTGCGCGCCCGGTTTTTCCGAATCTCCATTGCTTCCAGGGATTCTTTCCGCAAAAGCTCCCGGACATCCCTCGTCCCTTTGGAAAGATTCTGCGACAAAATCGAACTGAATCTCTTATACGACATCAGGCCGATGCGTCTGCCAAATCGTTCATACGCCTCGCCTTCTCCGCGGCCTTCCCGGATCTCACGCCATGTAATCCCCATTTCTTCCAGATACACGCTGTCGGGTTTGCTGTTTTTGCCCCCACTCTTCACAGCCGCATATCGCTCACGCTTTAAAATTCTTTCCCATGCCGCCCGAATGGTCATTCCGCTCTCCAGAAGCACGGAAAACTGATCGACCATCAGCGGGTATTCCCATTCCAGCTGCTCTCTTCTTTTTTTCTGTCTCTGTTTATCCGCCTGTTTTTCCTGCTGTTCCAGGCAAAAAGCAGCGACGATTCCGAGCAGAAGAAACAGAATCCACTGATACTGATTCTCTTCTTCCCAGATTACCCGATATCCGGCGACGGAATCCGGCAGGACAAAGCCGGACTGATCCCGGCTCTCCTCCTCCGCCTGTTCTGCTGCCTTTGTCAGTTCGGATAATATCCACTCCCGGCTTCCCTCCTCCGGAGGAAACACACGAACGGCATATGTCTCCATCCGCGTATAATCTCCATAAATAAATTTCACGGTCAGATCAACCAGCGCTCCCTCCTCTCCGAGGCCGTCTGAAAAAATAGCGCCGTCTGCCTGCAGGATACCGGAATCGCTGCTCTCACAGGAAACCTGAACCCGCCCGTCGCAGACCTGTGAGGGAAGACTGAGATCATATCGAACCTCATTCGCGGATTCGTTCTCTCCCAGATATCCGGCCTCCCATTCCAGAACGGCCTGATCCAGCAGAGCAAACGCCTCCTCCGGATCGGACTGCACCGGGGAAACTGACAGTTCCAGTTCCCCGGATTCCGAGGCCTCATCTCCCTGTCCGGCGGATTTTTCCAGGCGAAAGGAAAATGTTCTGTTCTGCGTATCTCCGCCCTCGGCGTCCCGCTCGACAAATCCGGCGTTTCCTTCCGCGTCAGTCCGATCCCGGATATAAACTCCTGCGGCAAGCAGAATAAACAGGCCGAGGATCAGGATAGACTTTCTGTGCGAATGCAGTATATATTTTAAATTCCTCAATTCCCCTCCTATACCGAAATATCCGTCAAATGCTCCGACCAGAACAGGCAGCACAGATAGCCTCCCAGACAAATGCTCATTACCAGAATTCCCAGAGCATTATGGTACAGCGTGCTGACATAAGAAGGTGAACTGATCGTCACAAACAACAGGACTCCCGGAAGCAGCAGATTCATCATTCTCTGCTCCATTTTTTTCGACGCCACAGAAATCTCAATATCCGAAAGTATCTCTGCCTTCTGCTGCATCTGTCCCGTGACCGAACGTATGATCACACCCAGGTCTCCTCCGCTTCGCTTCGCGTAGGAAAACACCTCAGAAAAGCGGCAGATATCCTCGACGCCGCTCTGCACGGCATATTCCGACAGTATTTTCTCCAGCGGTTCATTCATGGCCAGCCTCTGGTTCATATGCCGAAGTTCAACACAAAAGACCGCATCTTCCCCATACAGCGCCGCCATCTCCTTCTCCGCCCTTCTCCAGGCATTTTCCATGGAATAGCCCGCACCGAGCGAACCGGATACCATCTGCATGGCAGATATAAACTGCCGCTGTAAATCCCGGGTGCGCCTTTGCATCCACCGCTCTCTGCTTCTTTTTATATACAGCGGAACAATGATTGCCCCCAGGCACATTGCCCACGCGGAGCGATAGAATACAAAGGCCGCACCCGCGGTAAGGAGGAATCCCGCAGCAACCTGTGTTCTGAACCATCCCGATGGCAGTCCTGCATAATCCGGACTGCGTATGGAGATTTTTCGACAATGCCGCACACAGCCCGCGCGGCGGGCATGAGGAAAAATCCGTCTCCTGCCCGATTGAGGCTCTGCCCCTCTACTCCTGTTCCGCTTCGATAATTTTCCGGTAATCCTCTTCCAGCCCTTCGGTCTGAAGCTTTTGAATATGGTGTAAATCCTCTTCTTTTTTCCAGATTCCATAAATCTTACCATCTCTTTCTCCTGTCTCCTCAAACCGATACAAAGTGGAAAGCCGGATCCTCCCGTCACGGATTCCGTCAATCTCCGATATCCGGAGCACCTTTCTGCTCCTGTCCCGAAGCCGTCCGAGATGTACCAGAATATCGATGCCCGAAGCAATCTGCCTGCGGATGGCCTCCATCGGAAGATCCATCCCCATGAGAACCATCGTTTCCAGCCGCGACAGCATGTCCTGGCTGCTGTTCGCGTGGCCTGTAGATAAAGATCCGTCATGTCCCGTATTCAGACTCTGCAGCATATCCAGCGCTTCCGCGCCGCGAACCTCCCCGACAATGATCCTGTCCGGCCGCATTCGCAGCGCCGTACGGATCAGGTCGCGGATACTGATCTTTGCCGCGCCGCTTCCGTTGCTGTCCCGGGTCTCCAGACGCACCAGGTTCTTCACGGACTTCATCTGCAGTTCCGCGGAATCCTCAATGGTCACCACGCGCTGAGACGGCGGTATGTGCTCCGACAGCGCGTTCAGGAATGTCGTCTTTCCGGAACCGGTACCTCCGGAAACAAAAATATTATATCCGGCCCGAACCATCAGAATCAGGAAATCGGCCGCCTCCCTCGATATGGAGCCCAGCGAAATCAGCCGTTCCAGCGTCATCGGATCCCTGGAAAACTTTCGGATAGACAGGGCGGATCCGTCGACAGAGACAGGCGAAAGCACAACATTCACCCTGGAACCGTCCGCCAGCCTCGCATCCACGATCGGCTGCGACTCATTGACTGCACGGTTGGCGCTCCCGACGATCTGCTGAATTACGTCCGCCAGTCTCTCAGGCGTCAGACACCTGCCTTCCCACGGCCGGATCTGCCCGAACTTCTCATAAAAGATATGCTCCGGTCCGTTGACCATGATCTCCGTGATATCCTCATCGTCGAGCAGATCCTGGATCACATCCAGTCTGCGCAGAGAATTAAAGATCTGCCTCTGATAATCCGCCCTCGACTCCAGTGAGAGCAGATGATTTCTGCTGTAATCACTGACATACCCTGCAATCATCTCCCGAAGCTCATCATCCGAAATATCTCTCGACAGATCCATCTCGTTCAGAAGTTTTTCCCGAATCTCCTGCCATCCCTCCGGTTTCATGTTTTCTTTCCCTCCAGATAATTTCTCGCAAGCCGACCCGGAGATCCCTCTTTCCATTCATGAATCAGATGTATCCCGCCCTGATCCGTTAAAATCCGGGGAACCTGAATCTGCTCTATCGGGGTTTCCTTCGACCCCAGGCACAGTCGGATAAAACGCAGCCACTCCCTGCCGCTGTATTCGGAGAGACCTCCGCCGCCGTTCAGATGAAATATCCTGGCTGCCGCCTGAAAAAACAGTTCACAGCCGCAGCAGCCGGTTCCAAGCGCAGTTACAACGCAGTCATATTCCCTGTGGTTCCTTACCGTCTGTATCAGCCGACGGATCTCCGGTTCCCGGAGCTCGTGCAGAATCATCGGATTGGCCGGAGGCATGATATAATCGACCTGTTCCAGCTGTCTCGCATATGCTTCAAGACATACATCCTCCTTCCTGCGAAGAGCTACGGTTAAATCCGTCAGATCCGTCCCCTGCTCCAGAAGAAATAACTCTTCCATGCCGCTGCATTCTGACAGGTTCAGATATAAAACGCCTTTCCTGTCTCCGAGGATCTGTGCGCAGGTCATTGAAAATGCCAGGAGATCCGAAGAGGAGTCATCTGTCGTCATCACGATCCACTCCTGTCTTCCGGCCGTGATCGGATGAACCTCGGCGCCATGCATCTCCCTGTAACGAAACATAATTTTCTGATACAGCTTTTCACAGGACTGATAGCGGCAGATTCCGATTGAATCCTCCTCCTCCGTAAGTACAATACAGGACGGAGCCGCCCTTTCTCCGCGCACCGATTCAATAAATTGTTCCGAGCCGACCCATATCGTACTCCGGTCTTCCAGCAGCTCGTCCTTCGGATCCTCCGTAATCCCGACCTGTATCTCCCCGTTCAGACGCGAACCGAGACAGATCGCCAGCTTCTGCATATAGACCGGCTCAAATCCGCCTAAGACAATGGCAGGCTCCTGCATAAAATCACCCCCCGCCAGGCAGCGTACCCAAGAAAAATCGCTGCCGAGAAATGTATCGTATGACCCTTCATCCGTCTTCCCGGATACATTTCAATCTTCTTTCGTACAAGAATACCTGTAAAATATTGAATACATAACAACAGACTGCATTTAAGCTCTCTGAGACTCAGCAATTTGCCGAGAGAGATTCCTGCCGCAAACAGGAAAGATAAAAAGATACAAAAGAGTATGTCTCTTCCGCCATTCAGACAGCCGATGACCAGAAACAGTTTCACATCCCCGGCGCCGACAGCCCCCATACAAAAAGGAATCCAGCAGATCAGTAGCGGAATCAGCAGTCCGCCAAAAAAACCCACCCATCCGAAAGAGGACCATTGCAGAGCCCTCAGCAGAAGGCCCGCCGCCAACCCCGCCCGGATACACCGGTTCGGGATCCTGCCGGAACGGAAATCTGTCACGACTGCCATAACCAGAACGGCTATTGAGACATAAACAGGAACATCGTTTCCAATTCAAATCACCTCCTTTTCCTGTTTTAAGGTGATTCGGATTATAAACCATATTCAGCACTTTGTCCATACCCGATTTTCTATCCGCTTCTCCGCTTGTGCACTTTTCACAATAATTGAAGAAAAAGTATGCCATACAACGCCAGCATCCCGCAGAATCCAAGGCTTCCGAATGTCAAAACACTGATGAGGTTCAACCCGATCTCCACCTCCCATCCCCTCGACCGGAAAAAGGAATTCAGAAAACAGGTCACGATAAGGCACACCACCGTCCGGGTGGCAAAATTCAGCAGAATCTCGCCTCTTTTCTTTAATATTCCGATCAAAAGAACCAGGAGGCATACCCCCGCCACCGCCAATATTCCGATTCTCATATCCATACAGCTGTCCTGATTGCTCCGCTTACTCTACTATATTAATTTTGTGCAGTTTTATTACTATGAAAGTTCCGTATATTTTCCATTTTTCCGACTATACTTATATCAGGAAAAATTCTCGACACAGACAGGAGGCGCCAAAACATGAGATCACGGAACCACCCCGACCGGGATGCGAAAGAATGGAGCATTTCAGAAGCCATCCGGCAGGCAAAGGAGGATCTGGACAGCGCATATATGAATCTGGATCACGTCCTTGACCCGGATCTGATCGACTGCTATATCTACCAGTTAAAATCCGCTCAGATGCGCTATCACTTCCTGCTTCACTGTGCGCAGAAAAACAGAAGGATCCCTGACTGCGAAAAATCCGAACAGCCCTGAATCCTCCTGCTTTTTTCAATGCGCAGGGCCGCGTATGGAAATTTTGCGGCAAAGCCGCTCGCAGCCCGCGCGATGAGTATGAGGCGAAAAAAGCGACTCCTACTCGATTATGAAATAAAAAACATTGCCGCTCGCCGCGAAATCGTCCGAAGCCGTATCGGCGGCGCGCGCCGTCGCGCTGTCTGTCAACGGATCATAAACCGTGACGCTGCTGTCGTCGTAGCCGATGATCAGAACCGCCTGCCCGTCCAGAACCGCATACACCGGCATTCCTGTCCCGACAAAATACAGAACCTGATCCAGCGTACATCCGGTCAGATTATAAACGCTTAAGTCCGCGGCAGCCTCGCTTAAGATCTCGTAAGCGGACTTCCCGGAGGCGAGCAGCGCTTCCACATCTGCGGATACTCCCGCCTCCGACAGCAGAATCGACAGCGCCCGGGACTGGGAAGAATCTCCCTCCGCCGCCGTTATCGTAAGCGACTGCGAAGAACTCTTCGCCCTTTTCCACACATACTCCTGATCTCTTCCGATCACAACGCCTTTGTTTTCATCCGCACTGATCACCGCCTCAGACACGCTGTCTGTCCCGAGCATCACTTTTCCCTTCGCATAAACATAGTATGCGCTTCCCTCAGCCGGTTCCGACAGAGAGAGTGTGACAGATTCCTCTGACAGAATCAGCTTCGGCGTCAGAAGGCTCGGCGTCCCGGAGGAAGATACGGACATCCGGAGCGTAACCTCCGTCTGTTTTATATCAGACACAACAGACGATACATACACCAGCTCATCCTCCTGCATATCCCGGTTATAAATGGTATCGGAATCCGTCTCAATATACACACCGTCCGTATAAAGAACCCTCTGCAGATAAATATTTCCGTTTTCCACCGTCACATCCGTCACATAAGCCTCGTCCGCGTCATAGGTTTTTAATATGGACAGATTTTCATCTGAAGAATCCACGATCACGATCCGGTTCATGGCAAAAACGGCGGATTCCTCCGAAACATGTTCCTCCGGCGCCAGACCGTATATGCAATCCGATCCCAGAAAACCCAGAGGGCGGATCCGACAGCCGTCCGCCGCTTCAATATCCGCTGTTTCGCCGCTTTCCAGATCCGTCAGATGCAGCGTCGTCGCCTCCAGGGCATCCCCTTCTGTCCAGGCCAGATATCTCCCGTCCTCCGAGCTCTCATAATTGCCCTCCGTCAGACCGGAGATAAAGACAGAATCCTCCATCGTATCCAGATTTATGCAATGCACCTGATCCCCGATCACAAGATAAAACATCCCGGCGTCCGACAGATACATCACCTGTCCGATCTCCTCCTTCATAATCTGATAAGAGGAGGTCGACGGGATATACAGATTCTCCTCCACCGTGTTGGTTGTGCTGTCATAATAACAGACACTGATTCCGACCTCTCCCTCGTGTTCTCCGCGATTCATATAACCGTACACGATAAAATCAACGCTCCCGCTCTCATTTGTACGGATAATACGGATATCATGTTCATTATAATTCTCCCTGACATCCATCTCATCCAGGGTGCGGAAGCTGAACACCTGCGTCAGATGGTTCGATTCCGTATTATAGCTCCAGAGCTCGCCCTGCTGCACAAAACATACCACCGTGCCCGCTTCATTCGACATATAATCTACATCGGAGGACCGGATTCCGAGAACCAGCGTGTCGGACTGGATATCGCTGCTGTCCCCCCGGAAAATCTCCTCCACCGTGCGTTCAAAGCTCAGCAGATACATTTTTTCCGTGCCGTAGCGCACACGGTAATACTCCTCCACATTATAATATTCCGTATTTCCCGACTCATCCTCAGAAGAAAGAATGTATGTCAGCAGGATCACATTATAAGAATCATTCAACTCCTTGACGGACGCAGTCGGCTCGGTCACCTCGGTTCCCTCGAAATCACCCCAGCACGCCTGGGAAAGGCTGTTGTTGATCGTCACCGTCTGCAGGGTCGTATTATCCGCTCCCGATTCCGGTTCCATGTAGGACGCCAGTTCATCCTGCCGGTCGCTGTCCATCGTAATCTCATGGAATTCTCTGACAAAGGAAATGCATTCCGCGATATGGCTGTCCTCCTCCTGAATGATCCGGGTATAAAACCAGCAGGTAACGTCATCCGCCTCCACCTCCAGGATCAGCAGATATTCCTCTCCTTCTGTCAGGAGGTTTCGGATCGGCAGAAGCGCCGTCACGGAATCGTCCGCGACGGTCATCTCCTCCGCTCCGGACTGCTGGATCAGGCGGGTCGTATCCAGACTCCTCACCTCATAACTGATCTCCGTGATCTCGCTTCCGTAAGTATCAACGCGAATGGAAAGCTCGCCGCCGGACTCCACCGGCGTTATGGTATCACGCATGGAAGCGGCGTCCATCTCCGTCGTATAGCCGTGGAGCTCATTGACTGCTTCTTCTTCCTCCATCAGATATACGACCGGGAGCGTAGCCTCAGCCATGTCCGCGGTCAGATCCCGCGTCTCATGATTGGTCAGTTTCCCAAATACAAAAAGTCCGGCTATAAATACCAGCGCCAGAATCAGAAACTGTTTCCATATCCGCATTGCCCGATCCATCCTTTCTTTTTACGCACAGTAACGCGAAAAAATAACTTTAAAGAATTGCTCTAATACGATCCCCCGCGGCGGCGGTGCCGGCAACGTCTCCGATACATTTCCTGCGTCAGCATCACCTCGATCAGCTGCATAAAGGGATTGTCACGATCCGACGCCGCCTCCCGGATTTCCTCCTCATCCCCCTTCAGTTCCCGATAAATCTTCCTGCAGAGCATGCGAAACAAAAGCCGGTCCGGATATTCGTCAAACATCATACTGCCCTCATGCTCCATCCTGTCGCATTCCCGCTCCACAAAACCCTGTATCCTTCTTGCATTCCCGGGATACAGTTCCTGCAGACGGCGGCAGTCTCGCTCATATTCCGCCTCTTCCAGATAAGAATTCCGTATCAGATACGTCATATAAAAGGGAAGCTTCTCACCGGTCTGCCAGCCAAAAACATCATAATATTCCTGTCCAAAATCCATATCAGTCTCCATAATATTCGTTCTGAAACAAGAATATGCGCAGACCTGCCGAATCGTTCCTTCTATTCCTCAATATTTTCAGCATCACTCTGCGGATCCGGCTCGCCTTCCCGCAATTCCGGAGCGCCATCCGGAAAATCCGAAGCCTCCGCCGGCTGATCCTCGTTCGGCTTCAGGGCGCCCGCCTGTATCTCAGACAGCAATTCCATCACTCTCTCCAGCGCACGCCGGCTGTTTTTATAGCTGAGCGTCCCCGTCCTGAGCTCACTGTTCGGCGCGATCACCTCCATGTCAATGGTCTTTGTGTACGGATTATCAACCAGGATCCGCACCTTCATGCTGTGAATCGCCTTCGGCTCCTCCTTCTCTCCGAACAAAGAACCCAGGATACCCTTTTTCTCCTCCTCTTCCACAGGCTGCCCGTCTTCAAGGTACTCCATACCCGACATCTCATCGAAAGCGAAGATCGGCGGATTTCCGTCTCTTTTATTCTTCGTGCAGTACCAGAGCCCGGCCGGCCCGTCCACGTACAGGATAAAATTACCCGCCTTCGCCTCCTGTGTCGGCTCAAACCGGATAAACCTGTCCAGATTCCGTTCGCGGTATTTCAGGTGCTCCCGGATATCGTCCGCTGTCTGATTCGGAATCATCGCGGCATCCATGCTGACCATGGAGCTGCAGGAAGCGCAGATCTCCACATTATCCTTTATCCGGAGGAGTACATCCCCTTTGATCCTTTTCCCGCAAACCGGACATACGTCCTTTTTTCCAAACAAACCCATATTCTTCCTCCCGTCTGTAGCTGTCGCTCTCCCTGTTTTTTTATAACCCCGCGCATCAAAAGCCACGCATGTTTTGCCGATCTTTTATAGGAAACGACATTAAGTCGTATCCATTGTAACGCGAATGCGGTTTCAATGCAATATCCCAATCTGTTTTACGCTTCCGGATTTATGATTTTTTATGACAAAAAACATACCGGATATGCCCTTGTATTTCAGAAAACGATATAGTATATTCAGAAATGAATGAACCAAGAAACAGCCTTTCTTACAGAATGAAAGGAAATTGAGAACGCCATGTCGGAAAAAAAGTCCTTTTACCATGCCTTATTTGCGCTGGTTCTCCCGATCACCATACAGAATCTGATGACCTCCGCCGTAAACTTCGCGGATGTTTTTATGCTGGGATTTGTCGGACAGGACGCCCTTTCCGCCGTGTCCCTCGCAAACCAGTACCAGTTTATCCTGCAGGGGATTTTTTTCGGAATATCCTCCGGCATCACCATGCTCTGCTCCCAGTACTGGGGAAAAAAGGAAATGCATGCCATTCAGGCGGTCATGGGGATCGCTTTAAAAATCGTCCTGTCGGTCACGGCTGTGATCGCGGTGCTGACCCTGCTCATCCCCCGGCAGCTTATGATGATCTACACGAGTGATCCGACGCTGGTGGAGATCGGAGTGACTTACCTGCGCATCATCGGCATCTCCTATTTTATCATGAGCTTTTCCATCGTCTATGAGAGTACCCTGCGAAGTGTGGAACGCGCGAAAACCAGCACGATCCTGTCCGGCACGGCGCTGTTTCTGAACCTGTTTCTGAACGCCGTATTTATCTTCGGCCTGTTCGGCGCGCCGAAACTCGGCGTGCTCGGTGTCGCCATCGCAACGCTGATCGCGCGGAGCGTGGAATTTGTTCTCTGCATGACGGATCTGCTTTCCGGAAAACTGTTTCAGCCGAAGCTTAAAATTCTGCTCGGAAGAAACGCGCTTCTGTTCCGGGATTTTATCAGATATTCTCTGCCGGCACTGGCGAATGACATCCTGTGGACGCTGGCATTTTCCAGCTATTCCGTCATTCTGGGGCATCTGAACTCAGATGTCGTCGCCGCAAACGCGATCACTACAAATGTACGGGATCTCTGTACGATCCTGTGTTTCGGCATGGCCGGCGGCGGCTCCGTCCTCCTCGGAAAGACCATCGGCGAAAAGCGCATGCAGGACGCCGGGATCATGGCCGGGCGACTCTGCAAGATCACATTTCTGATCAGCGTCCTGACCGCAGGGGTTGTTCTGGTTCTGAATCCGCTCATTCCATACCTGTTTGAACTGACCGATCAGGCGACCCGTTATATGCGGATCATGCTGTTGATCAGCTCGTACTACGTGATCGGGCAGGCGATGAACACCCTGCTCATCGCAGGGATCTTCCGGGCAGGCGGCAATTCACGTTTCGGCATGATCTGCGACACGATCACAATGTGGGCGGTATCCGTCCCGCTGGGTTTTTTAAGCGCCTTTGTCTTTGAACTGCCGCCCATGGCCGTCTATTTCATCCTCTGTCTGGATGAGTTCTGGAAGATTCCGGTCGTCATCCGACATTACCACAGTAAAAAGTGGCTGAATGATATAACAAGGGATTTACAGACGCCGTGCGCAGACGACCATCCGTAAATCCCCTCTGTCTGTTGCCGGAACACCGGCAGTCCTGTAGTCCTTCTGTATTCTGACAAACGCTCAGAGCTTCGTAATCTCCATCATCTTCTGACAGAAATCCCGGCGATTCCGTAATCTCATGGCAGAAATTCAGCAACTCCGTAATCTTCTAACAGAAATTCAGCGATTCCGTGATCTCCGTAAAAATCACGCCCAGCGCATACGCGCCCGCGTCCGGATAGCCGATACTTCGCTCGCCGACCGTACCCGCACGGCCCATATGAGCCACATGCTCCGCGGTCGCGGCCGCTCCCGCCACGGCGGCGTCCGCCGCGATTCGGAAGATCTCACCAATGCTCCTGTCCGTATTCGCCGACCAGGCGTCCGCACAGGGAATCAGGGCGTCGATCAGCGTCTTGTCGCCGACCACCGCGCCGCGCCCGAACGAACGCTCGCCGGTCGTCTGCACACCGGTCACCGCCGCCTGCAGCATCGCCGCAAACGCCGACCTGGAGAGCGCCGCGGTATCCCCGGCGCTCTTCGCCGCGTATCGGAACGCCGAACCCCAGATCGGGCCGGAAGCCCCGCCGCAGTACTCCATGATCACCATGCCGGCCGCGCCGAGAAACTCCCCGATCGTCGCAGCCTCATCCGCCACAATACGATCCCACTCACGCTTTAACTGCTTGAAGCCCTTCGCTACGGACATACCGAAATCACCGTCCCCTGCGTGCGAATCCAGCTCGCAGAACGGAACCTCGTTCCGGATGATCACATCCGCCATCTTATCAACAATATAGATTATATTATCAAGCGTAATCTGTTCATTTGTCACGACCGCCTTCGCCGAATCGGTATCCATGCCGAAGTCGATCTCCTTATTCTCCTCGGAGCTGTCCTTCATATTGACATAGGGAATCTCCGGTACCGGACCGGACACCTTGAACGCCGGGGCGTCACTCTCCGCGTCGATCAGTTCCTTCAGCTGATCATTCATTTTCAGGAAGGAAACAGAAGCTCCCGCCATATCAATGCTTGTCATAAAGTTGCCGACAAACGTGCGGTACACTTTGATCTTCTTCTCATCCAGCACCTTCGCGACCGCATTGTTCAACAGATAGAGCTCCTGCAGCGGGGTTGCGCCGAAGCCGTTGATCAGCACTGTCACCTCAGAGCCCTCCGACAGCTGCTGCTCATCCGCGAGAGCGTCCGTCATACGCTGCGCCAGCTCATCCGCGGTGATCACCTTCTCTCTCCGGATACCGGGCTCCCCGTGAATGCCGACGCCATACTCCATCTCGTCGTCTGAAATCTCAAACGTGGGCTTCCCGGCCGCCGGCACTGTACAGGAGGTAAACGCGAATCCGATGCTGCGGACATGATCCGCCGCATTCTGAGCCGCCGCCTTTACCTCCGCGAGAGAGCAGCCCTTCTCCGCCGCCGCGCCCGCGCACTTATGGACGAGAACCGTTCCCGCCACGCCGCGGCGTCCGACCGTATACAGGCTGTCCTGCACGGCGATATCATCCTCCACGCGGACGTAATCCACCGTCAGGCCGTCCTCCTCCGCAAGAGCCGCGCCGTTCTTGAAATTCATCATATCCCCGGAATAGTTCTTGATGATCATCAGCGTCCCCCGATCGGACGCGGTCGCCTGCAACGCGCGATATACCTGAATCTGCGAGGGAGAGGCAAAGACATCCCCGCACACGGCGGCATCCAGCATGCCCTTCCCGACAAATCCGGCATGCGCGGGCTCATGACCGCTGCCGCCGCCGGAGATCAGGCTGACTTTATTTTTGTTGATCTCTTTCTTTTTAATAATGCGGTATTTCTGTATAAACTCTACCTCCGGATGCGCCATGGCAATGCCGTTACACATCTCAATGACCACGGTCTCCGGCTTGTTGATAATCTTCTTCATAGACGACTTTGTCTCCCCTCTTTTATAAAAGCCCTTCCTTGTAGGCTTTGCCCAGCTTGTCCGCCGCCAGAATCGCAGCCGCAGTCATCTCAACGGTCACCGGGAACGGCATCGCGTGGATGGACTCCTCCGGGATGCAGGCCTTCTCCGCCACCGCAAGCAGCTCCTCGTTTGAGATCTCCGTCACATTGAGATCCTCCAGGCAGACCGGAAGACCGACGGAGATACAGAAATCCAGAACCTCCAGGATCTCATCCATATCCGCGTTCTCCAGAGCCAGCTGGCAGAGCGTACCGAACGCCACCTTCTCGCCGTGCATAAATTTATGCGTCGGCTCCAGGATCGTCAGACCGTCATGAATCGCATGCGCAGCGCCGAGGCCGCCGGACTCAAATCCGAGGCCGGACAGGAGGATATTCGTCTCTATGATATTCTCAAGCGCAGGCGTGATCACATTCCCGTCGCAGGCCAGCTTCGCCTTCAGGCCGTCGGTCAGCAGCGTCTCATAGCACAGAGTCGCCAGCGCAAACGCCGCCTTCGTTCCCCTCGCTTCCGGGCAGAGACCCTCCCGCACGCCGCAGGGCAGGCCGGCATTTACCTTTGTATAAGACTGTACATTCGCACGCGCCTCAAAGTAGGTCGAAAGCGCGTCGCCCATGCCGGATACCAGGAACCGCGTCGGCGCGTTGGCGATCACCGTCGTATCGATCAGAATCACACTCGGGCTCTGTTTAAAATAAGCATAGTCATCAAACGCTCCGTCCGGCGTGTAGAGTACCGCGGAATGACTGGTCGGCGCGTCCGTCGCGGCGATCGTCGGGACGATGATCAGCGCCTCTCCCTCCGCCACACACTTCGCAGTATCAATGGCCTTGCCGCCGCCGAGGCCGATGGTGCATTTGCAGTTCTTCTCCTTTGCAACGCCCTGCAGGCGCGCCACCTCCTGACGGGAACACTCGCCCTTGAAATTGCTCGTGACAAAGGTCACGCCGAACTTCTCCGCCGTCGCGTCCAGCTTTGACTGAACGCGCGCCACGTCGTCCGGATGCGCGATCAGAAGCGCTGACTCCCCAAACGTCTGTACAAAATAACCGAGATTTAAAATCTCATCCTCACCCTGGACGTATTTCGTCGGGCTGATAAATGCTTTCCTCATAGTACCTTCCTCCAATATTCGATTATTATATGCCTCGCATACATAAAATATTTTACCACAATCAAAAAAATCGCACAATACAGGGTCTTGTCAAAATCGTGCAACCTTTCGGCATTTTCGGGATATATATTTCACGTTGAAGCCCGGGCCGATTCCTGCTTCTGTTTCATGACTATAAAATTTATCTCCCCTCTCATCCTCTCTGATGCAGATATTTCTCCCTCGTCGCCATCCCGCCCCGGATATGCCGTTCGGATTTATTCACATCCAGAACTTTCCGGACTTCCTTCGCCAAAGCAGGGTTGATCGATCGAATGCGCTCGGAACAATCCTTATGCGCCGTACTCTTGCTGATTCCAAACTGCTTTGCCGCCTGACGAACCGTCGCCTGATTTTCTATAATATACTGCGCGATCTGAACCGCCCGCTCCTCAATATAACTTTTCAAAAACATCCCCGCAAACAATCGTTTTTACAATGTATGCGGGGATTCTCTGTTTTATACACAGTCGGTTTTTATGTATAATTTCACGTCATCACAAATGATTCATCATCTGTTTTCAGGACGGTTTTGCTTATCAGCAGATTAAAAATGAGAAAACATTTTTATTCTTCGGATTCTGATGCTTCAACGGGAAGTTCCATGGAAACGTAGGAAAATTCTCTTATTGTTGTACGTCCTGACTGGGTTGTCGCCTGAGTAGCCATTTTTCCAAATTCATTATATGTAAAAACGGAAGTCCAGGTCTGAGTACCTTTAAAATAGCAGATTTTCTGCGTCATATGCCCTTCCTCATCATATGAATATTCATATGAGTAATTTGCTTCCCCCTGATAGTATTCGATTTCTGTCAGCATATTTCCGTTTTCATCATAAGTATATTCAGCAGCCGGAGTTATTTCACCGGAGGGTTTATAGGTTACTGCTTTCAGCTCATTTCCGTTTTCATCATATTCATATATCGTCCATGATGACAGCACGCGTTCGCCGTCATAGATCGTTTTTTTTGTCAGGTTCCCGGTTTCTTCGTCATAAACATACTCGTATGCTCCGCTTAACACATCCTCAGCGTCATAATATTCTTCGGATATTTTATTTCCGTTTTCGTCATAGGTATATGTACGGGTTTCCTCTATTTCCCCGTCCGCATCATAACTGACTGCGGTCAGCTTATTTCCATTCTCATCATTGGTATATACGCACACTTCTTCTGTCACTTCATCTGTGTCTTCTTCGTAATAATGATAATCATATGAAATATTCTTAATGAGATAGCCATTATCGTCATAAATGTATTCTTCTTTTGAAGATATGGCTGTTCCGTCACCTGCATAGGTTGTATACGTGAGAACGTTTCCCCGCTCGTCATAGGTATAATCATACAGAATATAGCCATCTTCGTCTTCAGGTATGATTGTACAGCTTTGAACCTTATACACCGTTTCCAGAACTACGGGATCCTCTGCTGCTTCCGACAGGCTGTCATCGGATGAAGCGTATTCTGACCCGGATGAGGATGAAGCGCTTTCCGAATCGGATGAGGATCCGGAGGAATAGTCCTCTGATGTGTCGGATGAACCGTCTGTTGAGCCGCCGCATCCGACAAGTCCCACTACGACGATCAATACGCATAGAGTTATTATAAATTTTTTCATTTTCGCAATGTATCTCCCTTAATTTGAAGAATCCGGCTTTTAATTTCCTTCCAAAATCGCTGTGACTTCAGCAGAGAAAGGTACAGCGTTTTTTCTGCGTTACCCGTTTTATTTTGCGGGATAGAATCCGGAGGGCGTCTCGGAAAGATTGATCATGATATTTTTCATCTGTGTGTAGTGATCGAGGATTACCTTGTGGGTCTCACGACCGATCCCGGATTCCTTATAGCCGCCAAATGGTGCTCCGCCCGGAATGGCATTGTAGGTATTGACCCACATTCTGCCTGTCTCGATCGCTTCCGAAACACGGATCGCGCGATTGATATCTCTGGTCCATACCGCTCCGCCAAGACCATAGGTGCTGTCATTGGCCATCGCAATGACTTCTTCCTCCGTTTTGAACTTGATGACAACTGCGACCGGCCCGAAGATTTCCTCCTGTGCGATGCGCATATCGTTCGTCGCGTTGATGATCAGGGTAGGCTTAACAAATGCTCCCTTCGCCAGATCTCCCTCGGAAGCCCTTTCACCGCCGCAGGCGATGGTTGCGCCCTCTTCCCTGGCAAGATCGATACAGGAGAGAATCTTCTTCACCTGTCCTTCGTTGATCTGGGAACCCATCTGTGTATTCGGATCTGTCGGATTACCAACCGTCACCTTATTAAACGCATCTACCGCAGCAGCGACAAACTTATCATAAATACTTTCCTGGACAAAGACTCTGGAACCTGCGCAGCAGACCTGGCCCTGATTGAACAGGATGCCGAGCTGCAGACCTGGCCCTGATTGAACAGGATGCCGAGCTGCAGACCGTCAAGCGCCATATCCCATTTGCAGTCGTCAAAATAAATATTGGCAGATTTTCCGCCCAGCTCCAGTGTGGAGGGAATGATCCTGTCCGCCGCCGCGAGCGCGACGCTGCGTCCGACCTCGGTAGAACCGGTAAATGCCAGCTTCCGGAATCCTTTATGCTTCAGCATGGAATTGCCGACACCGGAGCCAGCTTCCAGGCCGCCATAAGGAGCGGGAAATTCCACGCAGTCCACGCGGCGTCGACTGCCTGATCCAGATCCGCATCTGTCGCCTCTGCGCACTCGGCAAGGAGTTCTCCGGTAGCAGGATTGTAGCTCTGAAACGTCTTCCCGTCCGAAGCCGGCTGCCACTGTCCGTTGATGAACAGGCCGTATTCCTTCTTTAAAGTTACCTCCATTTCTAATTACCTCCGTTAAAAAAAATTTCAAGGCAGAAATTCTGTCCTGATATTCTTATCATACACGGAAAGTTATATGTCTTCAACAATAGTTTATATATTCACAAATCCGGACAATGTTTATATATTCACATGACGAGTTTCCTGAGACTTCAATGCCTTCGTTTTTCAATCCATCGGTAGATATACTCATATACTTCCTGACACTTTTTCTCTCGAAAAACATCATGCCGCATCCCATCAAACAGCTTTACCGTAACATCCGCAAATTGTTCACCCTTAAACATTCCTGCAGCTTTCTGAACACCTTTGCCGAAATTTCCAACCGCATCATCTTTCCCTGAAACAAAAAGCACCGGTATGGCAGGATTCATGCGTGACAGATGTTCTTTAGCGGAACAGGCTTTCATGGCAGATAAAAGTTCCCGAAAAGAACTGACTGTGAATCCGTCTCCAGATTGCGGATCTGCAATATAAGCATCCTGTGCATCCGGGTTCGCGCACAACCAATCTGCCTCTGTCCGGCAAGGTGCATACTTCCTGTTATAGGTTTCCATGGAAAGCTTATGGATCAGCGGTGTGTCTTTCGTATCGTCGTGCTGTCTGCGTTCTTCAAATCCGACAATCCTCTGTGCTATCCCGATCTCAGCATTTTTCATCTGCCCGGTACCGGCCAGAATATCCATATCCGTCAGCTCCGGATTGTCACCCAGCAGGCAGCGTGCAACAAACGATCCAAGTGAAAATCCCAGCAGGATGTGAGGAATCCCGGGAAACTGTTTTTTTAGTGTAAGCGCACAGGTTTTCACGTCTTCCTCTACATACTTCCAGCTCCCTTTCGGGCCGAAATATCCGGGAAGCGGTTTGTCCGGATCCATTGACTGTCCATGGCCGAGATGATCATTTCCGCCAACTGCAAATCCCTTTCCGACAAAAAATTCTGCTACATTCTGGTATCGGTCTATGTATTCCGTAATTCCATGTGCGATCTGCAAAATGGCGACCGGTTCCTGTTCCGGCTCCCAGAAAGTTGCATGGATGGTTGTCTTTTTATCTGCCGACAAATAATTAAAATCCGTTTTTCTCATTTTTTCTCCAAAATCAGACTGTACCTCTGTTATGTTCAATGTCACCGTAACACCCTCACGTTTCAGGACATGTACTCCTGAATGCTGTCGTCCGGCCGCACATCCATAAAACATTCCGTAAGGTTATCCTCATCCATGATCTGCAGCACACGCCTCATTCCGACTGCAAGGTCTTTTTTCTCGTACTCATCTCTGGAAATCCAGTAAACCTGCCACTTTTAATAAAATAAGGATACCATAAAGCAGGCGGAATGACCACTCTTATTTTTAAATAATGTCCAATAATCCGGACGCAATCGTGATTTCAAGGCCTGGAGCGATCCTCTGGCTGTACTAACTGTCAAAGACAGGATTGTAACAAAGTTGAGGCTCTCTTTCTATACCAATATCCTTCACTTGGTAAGTGAAAGTGCCAATACACAAAGAAATCAGTAACTACGCAGGTTTTTCGCCGCAACGGCGTAATCTCGTGAATAATTCAGGTATAATTTACAGCAGTTTATTGCAATTGACATTGCAACGATATTTACATGTCCTGCATGTGAAAGCATGGAGAATTTAAAAATGCCCATAGGCATAGATGATTCTCATGAAATTATTACTCAGGATTTTTATTATATTGATAAGACCGGGATGATAAAGGAACTCCTGGGAAACTGGGGTAAAGTAAATCTCTTCACCCGCCCGCGGCGGTTCGGCAAAAGCCTCAACATGAGCATGCTCAAATACTTCTTTGAGGTGGGGACAGATAAAAAACTGTTCGACGGCCTGACGATTTCAAAGGAAACAGAGCTGTGCGAGAAATACATGGGGCAGTATCCGGTGGTTTTCATCAGTTTGAAAACCGCATACGCAGGCAGCTTCGACAAGGCAATGTCCGAATTGTGTACAATAATCGGGAAAGAGGCTCTGCGTTTTCGGTTCCTCCTGGATAGTACCCGCCTGAATGAGGATGAAAAGGAATTATATCGTCAGCTGGTTCGATCTGACAGGTCAAATCAGGGCGTATTTTCTTTCCCGGAAGCCGTGGTGCCGGCAAGCCTGAATACATTATCCATGCTCCTGCAAAAACATTACGGTCAAAAAGTCATTCATTTTTAACAAAAGCAGCACGTCAGTAAAATCAATACGGTTCCCCCAGCCCTGCTCAAGAACACGGACAACAGCCAGAGTTTCCTCTAACAGCAATACATCTACACGCGCTTTAAAATTATCTCCTCCGGGTACCGTATCGACATTGTGATAGAACTGCTCAATGGATCCATGTTCCAATTCGCCGTCAAGGTATCCAAACAGGACTGCCTCATCAATGAACAGTTCCTTTGCGTACTTGCTGTTGCCTTCGGCAACACTTTTAACAAATTTCATTGCAGCTTCTTCAACCGCCTGATACTCTTTTAATTCTGCTCTCATAATAATTATCTCCTTCTTTTTAAGCGATTATGTCTGAACAAATTTTAACAAAAAATATAATCAGGACAACCAACATCAGAGGCTTTACGGATTTTGTTCCCCATCGTGCGAAAAAACATGTGCCTGCATAATTCCCTGCTATGCTGAAAAATCCTGCTGTCAGACCCAGAGCCAGTAACACCTTACCATTAAAAAGATAAACGGTAAGCGCAGACAGATTTGTCGTTAAATTGATTACCTTTGCCACTCCGTTCGCAGAACGGATCGGCATGTGGGCAAATGCAGTCAGAAGCAGTATAAGGAATGTGCCTGTCCCGGGACCGTAAAATCCATCGTAAACGCCAATCACAGATGCAACTGTCATGCTTAAAATTACAGTTCGCCATTTTCCGTATGGCGGCTTCTGCACCTCAAGCGACTTGCATCGCAATACATAAACTGCGGTCAGCGGCAGGATGACCAGCATTATAATCTTAAAATACTCATCACTGATCATCAATGCCAGATGGGCACCGGCGCCGGAACCCAGGAGCGCACATAAAACGCACAGTATGGCTTGCTTCCAGTTAATATATCCATTTTTTGAAAACCGCCATGTTGCCAGTGATGTCCCCATACCGGAACTCAGTTTGTTTGTTCCGATGGCCATATGAACCGGCAGTCCGGCAATCATATATGCCGGTAAGGAGATTAATCCACCGCCTCCGGCAACCGCATCTACAAAACCTGCCAGAAAAACCAACGGGCATACAATAAAAAATTGCAGGGCAGTTACATCCATATATTGCCTCCGCAGTTATTTTAGTTTCAATCCATCCTTGAAGGCATTTCCAACCCGTTCTGTAACTTTGTAATAACCATGTGTATATGGATCAAAGGCGATGGCAGCAACTTTTGAAATATCTACAACGTCGCCATCCATGACAGATTCATCAGCGGTCGTATTCACAACCCTGCCGATAACTCCGCATCCATATTCACCGTCCAGATATTTGATGAACTCACATTCCATACAAAGGGGAAACTCATTGATAACCGGCGCATCCACATTGCAGGATTTTTCTGCGGTCAGACCGCTATTTGCAAATTTATCCGGTGTATTGTTGCCGGACACGACCCCGAAATAATCTGCCTCTGTCATATGAGCCGCATCTGCAATGCTGACGGTAAATGCTTTTCTCGCCTTGATATTTTTAACTGTCTTGTGGGTCTCCGTCAGATTAAGGATCACCTGATTCCGGGACAGCATCGTTCCCCAGGCGGCGTTCATGACATCAATGCTTCCATCTTCATTGTAGGTTGCAACCATTAACACCGGCATTGGGAAAATAGCTTCTGTCGTTTTAATGTCTTTTCTCATTGCTATGAACCTCCTGTTTTTTGTTGCCTTTCAGTTGGACATATGCTATCATAACGTCAGTTTTAAAACAAGTACCAACATTTTTGTTAGGTACTTACATGGAGGTAAGCGTAAAATGAAAAACATAGAAACAGCAAATTTTGAGGAGACTGGCTACAGCTATACCCTGTCACTGATCTCCGGAAAATATAAACCGATTATCCTTTACTGCCTGATGGAATATGAACCGGTACGTTTCAATCAGATGCGGAGGTATCTGAAGAATGTAGCCGATAAAACACTAAGTCAGAACCTCAAGGAACTGGAAGCGGACGATTTAATTGAACGTCATGAGTATCCTCAGATTCCACCCAAAGTAGAATATTCTCTTACAGAAAGAGGACATTCCCTGGTCAGCGTATTAGATAAATTATGCGACTGGGGCAATGAAAACCGACGGATTGAGACATAAAACCGTTCATATTTCAAAAATCCGGCGGCGGATTCGGAAAAGGATAGACGGCACAGCCGTCGCAAGGGAAACTCCGTTTCTCTTGACGCACCATCGGTGCCAACCCTCCGCAGATACCGCGCCGGTATCGGTAGGAGTCTCCGAAGGACGCACGGTCACTGGAAGTGACGTATAAGTGCGCTTTCAGTCTTTTCTCAGTATTTTCCCGTATCCTCCGATGGATGCAATGGAACTTCCAGCGGACGTTCCATTGTGGGGATGATTTCTTTTTCATCTTGTCGTATCCCTCTCTTTCGTAAAAATTCTGTCGCTTCCGGGCAGGTCGCCGCGATTTGGATAAAATCTGCGGCATCCTGTTCAGACATTTCTTTTAGTTCCGGCAAATAGCGTTCCAGGATTCCGGCCTCTGTGCAGAGCCGTCGGGTACGCTGCCTGCGCTCTTCGTTTTTGTAGGCATTAGCATAGATCTTTTCCTGGTTTTTCAGTTTCCGAATCTGATCCTTAGCGTAGATAAGCTCCGCCTGGATTTCTTCTTTGGTTTCTGGATTCTTTCTTCGTCCCATAAACATCAGCTCCTCTCTGTAATTTAAAAAAAGGGCAAAAGAAAAGCTCCCAACTTATTACGGTTGAGAGCCAGTTCAAACATAATTCTCATTAATTTAAACTCTGATCTTTATCATTAATCATATTGATAGCAGCCACCGCAAGTTATCAAAATGATAACTTGCGGTTGTCCGAAATCAAGGGTAGTCCGCATGTTACGAAAATCGTAACTTGCGGTATATTGCGCCATTTCACCGCAAGTTCCCAAAATGGGAACATGCGGTGAACAAACTCGTATTGATAGCTGTTATCAAAATGATAACGGCTACTCCCTCTTATTACGCAAAAACAGGACATGCAATGCACTACACGAATCTCATGTAATACCGTCCTGTTCTATTTGTTATAATTGGACATCGCCTTTTCCTGCATAGCGTAAAAACTATATGCATAAATCGTTGCATCGATTGGCTTAAGGTTGGCTTAAAGGCTTATGGCCGTTTTTATTTTTATACAATATATAGTGTTTTTATCACTGTTTCCCCACTATATATTGTATTTATTTATCGAGTGACTTCATCGTCGGGAAATGCTCAATCCGATTTTTGTCTGGTTTCGTCTTGCTTCATTGTACTTTATAAATACAGGAAATGCAAGGGTTTCCGTCCGTGTTTCGTTCGTCTGGTTTCATCTCATGTTTTTGAAATGGGTTAAATCATGGGTTAAATAACCCCGGATCGCTCCGGGGCTGTTGCAGCTTATGAAATTTTGATTTTTCCTTGCAGATTATCAAAGGATTCCTGTTTCTTACTCTCTGTCGCCTCGGCATAAATGTTCATTGTAGTGCTGATGTCCGAATGACCCATGATTTCCTGAATGATCTTAATATTGGTTTCATTCTCACAGAAACGGGTACAAAATGTATGCCGGAGATTGTGAACGGAAAAATGCCGGATCAACACCGGTTCCCGATGTTCGCGCTTCGCTGCTGCCGTCTCTTGATCGTTGTATGCAGTATAAATTCTCTGAATCGCGCGGTTGATCGTTGACGGGTTATGGACATATCCAGAACGATTTGTAAATATAAATCCACTGTACCCGTCAATTTCCGTTGTGCAGCCTCCGTCCCTCATTTGCCGCTGCTTTTCCTGCAACAGTGCCTTGCGTACTTCGTCCAGCATAGGGACCGTTCTGCAACCCGCGCTTGTTTTCGGTGTAGTAATGTGCATTTCGCAATGTCCATTGTCCTGTACTCGATAAATCAAATTGTGGTTAATACTGATAATGTGATTTTTAAAATCACAGTCACACCAGCGCAGACCGATGATCTCGCCGACACGGCAACCAGTGCCAAGAAACACCGTGAAGAGCGGGAGCCAGTGCCGGTATATGTCCGACTGTGCTACAAAATTTATAAACGCCTCCTGCTCTTCAACTGTCAGCGCGTGGCGTTTTGGCTTTTCCCAGTCATGCCCCTTTTTAATCTCCGTCATAACTCCGTTTGTAGGGTTTGTTCTGATATAGCCATCTCTGACTGCCATTTCAAAGACCGGGTGTAAAATTGTGTGAATGATTTCCATACTGTTAGGCTTAAATCCTTTCTCTGTTATCAGTGAATTATAAAAATTCTTGATGTCGGAATACCGAAACGCAGAAATTTTCCGCTTTCCGATGGTATCAGCGACATAATTTTTATACATATAGTTGTAATTGCTTCGGGTAGACTGCTTCAATTCCCGCTTGCCGTCCATATAGGCCGCAAACATATCATTCAGGGTGAGTTTTGCAGCCTTTTTACCGTCAATGCCGTCACGGATGTCGCTTTCTATTTCTTTTTCCTTTTCTCTCAAGCTCAACCCGTCGCGTTTCCCCGGTGGAGCCTTATCAGTCGGAACCAATTTCCAACTATAAACCGCCTGACGATTCCCAGCCTTGTCATTATACCGGAATCTATAACTCCCGTCCGGGCGCTGATCTTCACCGTCTTTCAGATTGCGCCCCTTGCTGTCCTTTCTTTTTTCTGGCATAAATTTAGCCTCCCGTTTCATAATTCTTGTGCTTTTTGCCCTGATTTGATATTATGAGAGGGCAAAGCAGGGCGGCGGCAGGATGTTTCCCGCCCGTCCCTCTGTTTTGTGTTCGGGGTTCTCCGGTATGCTTCCCGGCTGGCGGAGAACCCTTAATTTTCTACGATCCGCTTCACTTCTTTTTCCAGTTCCTTTTCAAAGCATTTCCAGTTCTGCCCCTCCTGCTCCATATCGTTCATAATTTCGCTTATTTCATTTGACGAGATATAGCGGAGCGCCGCCAGACCACAGACAAAACCATATATCTGATTTTGATAATATTCCAGATCGGCGATCCCCTCGGCTTCACTGTATGCGGTCATTATTGCTTTGATTTCGACCGTGTCCTTTCCCTCTGTGTCCAGCTTTTCAGCAATTTCTGTGATTGTCATGATGATTGTCCTCCTGCGTAAAATATTTTGGTGTGGGGCGGTTTCCCGCCCCGTGATATGATTACATGGATAAAAGCGATTTGGCGGCACGGATTCCGGCATAAAATGCCGCTTCCATCGTGACATGGTTTAAATCAATAAGGACTTCCGTATCAAGTCCGGCTTCCTGCATGGCGTTGAACAGTTCGATGTAAAGTCCCTCCCTGTCCTCGTCCTGCGCTGTATTCAGCGCCATGTTTCCGGCAACATAGGAATCAAATAAAATTTCGGTGACTGTTTTTTTCGTTGTGTTCATTTTCATTACCTCCGTTTGGTTAATTTGTCTCAAGGAAACTGTTGATATATTGATTCAAAACCGTGCGCCCATTGCGTCCCCGCGGCATATCATGTAATAATCTGCATCCTGTTTCTGTAACCAGATAGCAGGGATAAACCGCGCCTTTGTTTCCGGTGTAGGTTGATTCCCTCCAGAGATTGGAAAGAGCGAAACCGCTGTCAGCCTTTTTGATGTAACGGGAACAGGTGCGGATACTCCGTAAAAGATTGTCGTGCCTCATCTGGATTGCCGCTGCAACTTCGATAGATGTTGCGATTTTGTTTGCTGTTTCATTCATTTTGATTTGCCTCCTTGTGGGAGGGGCGGCAGATATGTTATAATCTGCCGGTACCCCTCAATTTGATGGATTGTCGGGTTTCCCGCCCCTGCCGGAGTTGGTGGCTCCGGTAAGGGCATTTTTAATTATGCGATTGTGAAGCGGCGGCTTGCGGTTTCTCTTGTGTAAGCGGTGTAAAGTTCCGGCTGCGCTGCCTTGAAAGCCTTTGAATCAAACCGATTGGAGATGATTTCTTTCCAGCGGACAATGAAGTTTTTTGTTTTGATTTCATCAATGCCCTTAGATTCCATGTCGGCCTTGATCTCGTCTTTGATTGTGTCTGCCTGCTCCTGCAGCTGTGCGATCTGATTTTCAAGTTCCTGTAATTTCCTTACCCTGTTATCAATTGCCCTTTCACCCATGTCTGTGACCTCCTGTGATTTTGGTTTTCAAATCCAGCCCCTCAAGCATCTTCCTGACTATTGGTTCCTCTGTGTGCGTCGCCTCACAGGTATATGGCTTGAGGTTTCGGGGGCTTTCGGCTTCCCGGCTGTTTTTGTTTTCCTTTGATGATATCAGTATAACCCATTTTGGGTTATTTGTCAACCCTTTTATAATATGTTTTTTATTATTTTTTTCAAGTTTTCGTTGACTTGTAACCGATTTCGTTTTATGATAAAGGCATTAAATCAGCGGAGGTTACAAGATGTCAATTATATATTCCAGCAACGAGCAAATTGCTATTGAGATTAAAAAGCTCTTGCTTGATTCCAAAATGACACAACGGGAAGTCGCTGCCAAATTGGAGATCAAGCCGCAAGGTCTAACGAAACTGTTGTCGAAAAAGAATTTCGGTTTTGAGGATGTTGACCGCATTCTTTCGGTTATGGGATATCAATTATCCATTGATTTTGTCAGAATTCCAACAGCAGCAGGATCGGGCGTTGATCCGGCTTCTGAAATTACTGACGATAACACAATGTAAGGACGGTATAAAGTTATGTTAATCACGACAACGGAAATATTGCAGGGAATGGAGATCGAAAGCTACCTCGGCCTTGTCATGGCACGGGTGCCAGATGCAAAGACGGCCTCCCTGAAAAAGAAGTATGAGCAATCCACGGCAGACCTGAAAAGGGAAGTGTCGGCGGCGCTGGAAAAGGCGGCGCAGGAGATCGGCGCAGATGCGGTCATCGGTGTAAGAGTGGAGCCGGAAACATTAAGCTCCCTCGTTATCGGAACCGCCGTCAAATTGAAAAGGTAAAAATCATTCTTAAAAATGCTATCTTTTCCGTTACGCAATCCAAAACGGAAATAATAAAATTTTCGATTTTCCCTTGTGTCCTGCTGCCGAATATGGTATAGTAATAGCAGAAAAGGGAAAGCCAGAGAAGCGGCCTACCCTCAAAAAATAACAATGCTTAATGCTTTACAGCATCAGCCGTCACTATTGCAGTAGTGGCGGCTATTTCTTTCCCCTGAAAATCTGATAGCACAGACCAACAAGGGTGACAACAAATATTCCAGTTTGGATTAAATCCGAATATGTAACATTCATTGGCAATCCCTCCTTTCTTTCGTCTGGAGGGTAGCCCCTCCGAAAAGGAGGGTAAGCCGCCTTGGCTCTCTGGTTTCCCATGACCATATTTTACCATGTCGCCGCAGATTCTTCAATCACCATTATTAACCGTTTTTCGCTTTGTGGTAGCCCCGTGCTTCGATTTTACGCACGGAAGCAAGGAAATTATCGCGGTCGGTCAAGAAACGCCTTAAATCGCGTTTTCCGTGACCTGTCAATATAATCAATACACATAGCTCAAATCCCCCTCCTCGTAAATTTCGCTCTTTAGAATAGACATCAGTACCGGCTTCATGTTGTCCTGAATGAGTTCAAGGACAGTGGCCGCGTCGGTGCCGCCGTCAAGCTCAATGGAGCCGCTTCCGGCAATCTCAAGAACGATGCGTTTCAGGGTTTCTTTTGCGCTTGACCCGGTTTCCCCCTGTGAGGCGGGTGAAGTGTCCGCGCTTTCGCTTCGGATGTTAAGCGGTGTTTCGCTTTCACTGACCGCACTGACAATCCGGTCTGTTTCGGCTTGCAGTATGGCGGCTATGTCGTCCCCGCTGGCCTCCACATTACCGTAATTGTTATATTCCTCGTCCCCGGCGTAGGCGTTGGAAACGTCATAGTTATTTAC
>JAJQDV010000058.1 GCA_021202015.1 Clostridiales bacterium
AGATTGGTTATCGATATGGCAAAAGAGACTGGTGAATGGATCATGTACGGAAAGGGATGCCTGGGTGGGTTATATCATCTGTATGGATGGAATCCGCTATTATTATTCAGGGGATTCCGACGCGACGAAGGAAGCGAAAGCAGTGCATTGTGATGTGGCATTTATTCCTATCGGCGGGACATATACGACGAATGCACGGGATGCGACGGAATGGGTAAATACGATAAAGCCGGCCGTAGTTGTGCCGGTCCATTACGGGAGCATTGTCGGGAAAATGCAGGATGCGGATGTATTTAAAGAAAGAGTCGCCGATGATATACAGGTAGTGACCAAAATAACAGGCGAGTAAATTTGAATGACGGAAAATTATGAGTGTGAAACCAATTATGAAGGACGTCCTGTTCCTTTCACAGAAAGCGGAGCCGGCCACGAGTGCGGATAAGCAGGTTGCCATAGATCTTCTGGATACGCTGCAGGCGCATAAAGATGGATGTGTCGGGATGGCTGCAAACATGATCGGTGTAAATAAAGCCGTCATAGCAGTGAATATGGGTATGGTGAATGTGATTATGTTCAATCCCAAAATCGTTAAGAAGGCCGGTGCGTTTGATACGCAGGAGGGTTGCCTGTCTCTCAGCGGTGTCCGTAAATGCACCCGTTACCGGGAGATTGAAGTCACCTGGCAGGATATGAACTTCAAAACGCAGAGGCAGAAATTTTCCGGCTGGGTCGCGCAGATTATCCAGCATGAAGTGGATCACTTGTCCGGAATTATTATCTGAAACGAATGTGGCCAGAAAATCGATAGCGGCGGGTAAATCGATGGCGGCGGGTAAATCGATGGCGGCGGGTAAAGTTACCGGTACATGTCCGGACGCCTTGCTGCTATATATTTTCTTTTCTGACGTGCGTTTGCTGCTTCAGCCAGATCAATATCGTAAGTCAACAGGCATTCCGTATCGTCTGCTTTCAGTAAAACACTCCCATCAGGTCCTGCAATTATAGATTCACCTGAAAAATTCATGGAATCTTCCTGCCCAATACGATTGCACATTGCAATAAATACTTGATTTTGCATCGCCTGAACGCGGATTTCCCATTCAAACATTTCCATTGGCTCGTCTTTACAATTTGCGGTAGGAATCAGAACCAGGTCTGCTCCTTTGAGCGCGCAGGTTCGAATGCTTTCCGGCAAATGCCTGTCAAAGCAGATCACAATTCCCACATTTCCAAATTCAGTACTGAATACTTTGAAACCTTCCTCTGATGGCGTATAGTAGTCTTTTTCATAAAAGAGCGGTGCCTGAACGACATGAACCATTTTTGCTGCATCCACCAGTCGCCCGTTCGTATCAATCCACAGGGAAGCATCATAGCAATTTCCGTTTTCTTCAAGGTAAAGATTGGGAGAGATATACAGGCGGTGCTGACGGCTTATGTCACGCAACTGCTTTATATATCTATGCTCCAATGTCATTTTATATTGCTCCACGTTTCTCTTTTCATACTGCGGGAAAAATGGAGAAAACTGTATCTCCGGAAAGAAGATCAGATTACAGTCGGAAGCAGCATTACAGCTGGTCAGTACCTTTGCCCAATTCTCATCCATATTTTCAGACATGGACATCTGTGCCATAGCAATTTTCATCGTAGCTGCCCTCCATATTTTCCTGCAAAACCTGCTTTCGATTCAACAATAAAGTGGAATATAACATTACTGACATGCATTTACAAACGCTTCAAAAATTTTTCTGCTGTTTTGATTGACATGAAAATCAAATTCCGGATGCCACTGAAAAGCCCATACAAGTTCCCGCCCTGTATGTCTGACAGCTTCAATCAGGCCGTCCTCTGATTCTGCCATAATTTCCAGATCTGTGCCCGGCTTTTTAATGGCCTGGTGGTGGTAGCTGTTGACGCCCAGCCGTTCCGTCAACAGCAGTTCGTATAAGGGCGTTTGTTTTCTTATATTTACTTCATGAGCAGATCTGGTATAGGGTGGTTCCATGTGATGCTCAACATTGCTTAGATATTCTGACGGCAAATCCTGATATAAGGTTCCACCCTGAAGGACATTGATAAGCTGAATGCCGCGACATATTCCCAATACCGGTTTGTTATGCTCTAATGCATAAGCATACAATGCGGATTCCAGCAAATCTCTTTCAACACATGAAATACCACAGTCTTTTTTGCGAGGTTCGTTATATAGCGAAGGCGAAACATCGTGACCGCCGGTCAGAAGCAGGCCATCGCATCTGTCAAATATTTCAATGGCATCTTTTGTATCACTTGTAAGCGGTAAAATAAGAGGAATGGCGCCAGATTCTTTTATACCATTCATATATCCGGGTAACATCCAGATGCTCTCTTTTTCATCGTCCCATAATGGAACGACAGCTATTATCTTCTTTGCCATTTTCTATCTCCAAACACCTTAAATACAAAATATACCGATTCCCCGGTCAATCTTTTAAAGACTGGTTGCTTCAAAGTATATCCGAAGAGAGTCCTTAAAGCAACCAGAAAATACGTTCTAAATCGGTCGAATTATCTGCCCCTTATAAAAATCAGCACCTTCGTTTTTTACTCTATACTGGTCTTCAATAAGAGCGTAAAAAGGTGCTGATTTTATTTTGCGGGAAATACAGGACTGGCCTCTGTATTTGAGTACGACTTTGATGTTGACAGGATTCTTGATGAGCTGGGCAATATTTTGCGTAAGAAACCGATTGTGCCGGGAAAAACACTGGTCATATTTGATGAGATACAGGCCTGCCCGAAAGCAATTACATCGCTAAAATATTTTTGCGAGAACAAAAGAGAACTGCATATGATTTGCGCCGGTTCTCTGCTGGGTGTTTCTATTCGCAGAGATGGGATTCCGGAAGTACTTTCGTCATTGAGGAACAGAGGGGGCCAGACAGCCGTAGTATCCAATAAGATTGATTTTGCAGTACAGCAGCTTTGTGTACAATATTTTGACGGGCTCTTTGATATGGCGGTCGGAGAACGGGAAGGTGTCCGAAAGAAACCGGCACCGGATGCTATTTACGCTGTGCTTGGATTCATGCCGGTTTTTCTCCCTTCCCATTTCCCTCCGGCGCATTGAACCGGACCAGAAATGTACTGCCGAGCCCGGGTTCGCTCTCCGCAAAAACGGCGCCTCCGTGAAATTCCGTGATTTCCTTTACCATGGAAAGCCCCAGCCCGTTTCCCTCCCCCGCGCGGGAGGCGTCGGCCTGATAAAAACGCTGGAAAATATGGGGCAGATCCTCCGGAGGGATACCGATGCCGTCATCCTGCACGGAGAGCAGCAGGCCGTCCTCATCCGTCAGGAGCCGGACGGTCGTGTGCCCGCCGGGTGTGCCGTAGCGGTAGGCGTTGCCGATCAGATTGGAGAGCAGGCGGGTCAGAAGCTCGCGGTTGCCGAAAAAATACACATTTTTTTCTGTGTCACAGGTCAGAGAGATGTCCTTTTCACGGATCAGCGCCAGATCGGCGCAGACGTCCTCCACCAGTCCGGTCAGGTCGAGATCCTCTTTTCCGTAGCGCTCAGGCTGCAGCTCCAGCCGCGTAAACTCCAGCATACTGTTGATCAGGCGGCTCATCTTATTTCCCTGGCGTTGAATGACGTCCAGCGCTTCCCGGTATTCGGCGTTTTCCCGTTCTGTCTCCAGCGTCAGTTCGCATTGCGCGTTGATAACGGATATCGGCGTCCGCAGTTCATGGGAGGCGTCGGAGATGAATTGCTGCTGAGTCTGAAAGGATTCGTCCAGCCGGGTGAACATTTCGTTAAACTGCTCCGCCAGCTGATGCAGTTCGTCGCTCCCTTTGCCGAGCTGTATTCTTTTTTTCAGATCGTCTCCCTGCCGGATTTCCGATGCGGTGTCCGCGATCTGCTTAATCGGGCGCAGCGTCCGCCGCGCGATCATATACCCGCCAATTATGGCGAGGATCAGCAGGCTCGGAAGCAGGATCAGAGAGGTGCGTGAGATGGAAGAAAGCTCGGCCGCGCCCTGCGTTTCGGATACGATGCCGCGCAGCCAGAGATCCTCCAGGCCTTCCAGTTCCAGCTTGCGGTCAAAAATATAATAAAGCGTCCCATCGACCGTGACTTTCTGTATCTGAGAATCCGTAAACGCGATATCCCCGGTTTCTCTGGAGATCGGATTGATGCCGTACACCAGCGTACCGTCAGACTGGTACAGGGAGGTATAGATCTGGTTGACCCTGTCCAGGAAATCATCGTCAACCTGGATAAATCCGTCGCCGTAGCGCAGATAGAAATCCGGATCCTCCGCCATATCCGCGAAATCAATGGAGGTATAGTATTCGATCTCGTCCACATTGTTCTCCACGGTCTGGATCAGGTTGTCGCGGATCGTTTTCTGTATGATCTGACTGCTGACGGACAGGATGACCAGATAGGTGAGCGCTACAACGACGATCAGGACAGCGGAAAACCAGAGGGTAATCTTTGCGCGTATGGATAAATTTTTCATGGACAGGTTCCTCGCTTCTCAATCAGACCGGTTCGTCATTCCTGCCGCCCGGCGGCTGTGTATCGGCGCGCAGGACATATCCCCTGCCGCGCACGGTATGAATCAGCTTCCGCTCCTGCCCGCCGTCGATTTTTCGCCGCAGGTAGCTGATATATACGTCCACAACATTGGTGCCGCCCTCATAGTCATAATTCCAGATGTGGTTTTCAATCTGTTCGCGCGAGAGGATTCGGTTCCGGTTGTGCATCATGTATTCCAGGAGTGCGTATTCTTTTGCGGACAGCGGGATTTCCCGGCCGTTGCGGGTTACGCTCTTAGCCGCGCAGTCCAGAATGAGGTCGCCGGCGACGAGCCTGCTGTCCGCCGAGCCGTGGGAGACCCGGATCATGGTCCGCAGGCGCGCGCCCAGTTCCTCGAAGGAAAACGGTTTGACGAGGTAGTCGTTGGCGCCGCTGTCAAGTCCTTTCACGCGGTCGGCAATGGAGTCGCGCGCCGTCAGAAAAAGTACCGGCGTCGATTTTCCGGCGCGGCGCAGCGCCTGCAGAACGGCAAAACCATCCGCTCCGGGCATCATGATATCCAGAATAACGGCGTCGTAGTCCGTATAGGAAAGGATGTCGATGGCTTCCCTGCCGTCAAAACAGCTGTCCACGCTATATCCGTCCGAGGTCAGTTTTTTTGAGATGATATGGTTTAAGTCACGCTCATCTTCCGCGATCAATATGCGCATGATTGTTCCTTTCAGGGGCGGGTCATGTGAACCACCCATTGTCTAAAGCCGGTGGGATTGCGGCAGCCCTGATTTCAAGAGCCGCCGCTGCCTGTTCGTCAGTCATTCTCTTTGTCAAATTCCAGAATGGCGCCGGTTACGGCGTTCAGGGTGTATTCATACTCCGTTCTTCCATAATAGAAATCGATCTCATAAACCATGATACCATTGTCTCTTTCCAGCATTGCCTTCCGGAAGGTTACATCCGCCGCGGACAGTCCCGCGTCGGCCAGCGCGATTGATTTTGCTTCCTCAGCGCTGATATACGAATCCGAGGAAGTGTCAGAAGTCCCGGCACTGCCGCCCTGAAATGCTTCCGTGCTTTTTTCGAGAATGGCTCCGTCTGATATCCGGATTTCATAGTCGTATTCCGTCGTTGCCGTATAAAAATCAATTTCATAGACAGCGACGCCGTTGTCGGTGTCACGGCCCTCTGCCGTATAGGTGACGTCTGCTGCTGTCAGCCCGGCGTCGGCCAGCGCGATGGCTTTTGCGTCGTCCAGAGAAATTCCTGTGGAGTCGGTGTCCGCAGATGCCGTATTTGCGTCAGCGGTTCCGGTCGAGGCAGATGGATCGGAAGCGGTTGTGTTATCGGCGGCTGCGGAGGAAGTTGTATTGTCAGTGTCCGCGGCGGCCGAACTGTCAACGGTTTCAGCTTCCGCGGAGGAAGCCTGTGTTGTGGCTGCAGTGTTCGATGTACACGCTGTCGCCGTTCCTGTCAGGACAATCGCGCCTGCGATACATACAATCGAAAGGATTCGTCCCGGCATAATTTTTTTTGTTTCTGAACAGATTCTCTTCATGATGATGTCCTCCTCGTTTTTTTATTTTATGACAGAAGTATAACAGCCGTACATTAGAAGAACATTAACGAATGAAAACAGCAACCTGTTTTACGGAAATTTTAAAAATCTGTCTACATAAAAGTAAACTCCAAAGTTAATTTAACGCGATTGTGGGATCGTAGTCAAGTCATATTTCCCCGGCTCCCTCAATATCAGGAATACGCTCCGACAGGAATTATGTCGCAAATGCGACCGCGCCTGGCGCGAGAATGCGCCAGGGCGCATACTTTTTCATGGAGGTTTACTATAGAATGGACATTGACCGGTTCTTCTGGTATCATGGTTTTTCATAAGGAGGAGATTTTTATGAGATATCCGAAATTTTTACAGAAAAACGGCGTCATCGGTTTTGTCGCGCCGTCCTACGGCTGCAATATAGAACCCTACAAATCCGCGTTTGATCATGCGCAGGAAACGTTTCTGAAGATGGGTTTTCGTGTGGAGACCGGACCGAACTGCTATGAAGGCAGCGGGATCGGGATCAGCAATACGCCGGAAAAATGTGGCGCGGAGCTGCAGGAATATTATTGCAGCAGGACGAATGACGTGCTGATTTCCTGCGGGGGCGGGGAGCTGATGTGCGAGGATTTGAATTTCGTGGATTTTGAACAGATCAAAAAGGCGGAGCCTAAGTGGTATCTGGGCTATTCGGACAACACGAATATGACGTTTCTGCTGACGACCCTTTGCGATACCGCTTCGATTTACGGCCCCTGCGCGCCGGCTTTCGGCATGGAGCCGTGGCACCCGGCGATCCGCGCGGCGCTGGATATTCTGACCGGGAAGCGCCTGACGGTTCACGGCTATGACAAATATGAGAAAGAGGGTTTGAAGGACGAGGAACATCCGCTGCTTCCCTACAATGTAACCGAACCCCGCGTCATGGTGCGGGTTCCGGATGAAGACATACATGTGGAGGGGCGGCTGGTCGGCGGATGCCTGGATCTGTTGCCGCTGTATCTCGGAACGAGGTTTGACAGCGTGCTTGATTTTGTGGAAAAATACAGGGATGACGGCATCCTCTGGTTCCTGGAATCCTGCGATTTAAATCCGATGGGCATCCGGCGTGCGCTCTGGCAGCTGGAACAGGCAGGATGGTTTCGGCATCTTTCCGGGTTCCTGATCGGGCGGCCGCTGTGCCATGGGGAGGAGATGCTCGGGATGGATCAGTACGAGGCGGTCACCGGGATACTGGGGAAATACGGCGTTCCGATTCTCATGGATCTGGACATCGGGCATATTCCCCCGGCGATGCCGCTGATCTGCGGGAGTTACGCGAAGGCGGACGCGGTCGGCAATGAGATCACAATTCGAATGGAATTAAAGTAATCTGCAATGCGGTTTCATATCTTGACGAGCCCGGTTCCCGGTGTTATGTACCATGCCGTCGAACTTTACCCGGGACGTCATTATGAAGGCTCCGAGCAGGGATATTATGAATTCCATGACGAGAAGCGTGCTTACTCTGGCTTCCTATGATCCGGACGCCGCCGATCTGGCGATCGACAATGTGCTGCGGCAGTGCATGCAGCTGATGAGTATCTTTCCGATGCTGGCGGTGTACGGCTATCACGCGTATAATCATTATGAACATGACGACAGTATGTATATTCACAGACCGGATCGAGGAGCTGGTATCGGCGAACAAGATCATCCGCCCGGCTTACAAGAGCCTCACCGCGGAGACGGAGTATACGGCGAGGGAGGCCGGATAGACAAAATGGGGTTAATTATATTTACCGGGGGCTGACCCCATAAACCCCTCTTCCCGGATAATGTCGCGAAGCGACTGCATCGACATATCTACGGAAGCGATCTCGTCGGCACAGCGTTTCAGTTCGCTTTTGATGGCCGCCTCGTGTTTTATTGTGTGCTTATATTTTAACTGATGCTCCAGCGCCGCCCAGAAGTCGATGGCGATGGTGCGGAGCTGGATTTCCGCGTACATTCCCTCCGTGGCGCACTTTGTGAACTGCAGGATCAGGTGGAGGCTGCGGTAGCCGTTCGGTTTCGGGTGAGAGATATAGTCTTTTTTCTGTATAATCCGGAACAGATCCTGCGCACAGAGCCAGTCGTACACATCATAGACGTCGTCCACGAACGAGCAGATGACGCGTATGCCGACCGCATCGTATATTTCGGTGAGTGCCGTCCGGCAGTTGACGGGAAGCTCGCGGGTTTCCAGCTTCCGGATCATGCTGTCCGGTGATTTGATCCGCGAGGTGCAGTAGATGATCGGCTCGATACCCTCCAGTTTTTTCTGCCCGGGGAAAGCGTTCGCGAGATCCAGAAGGCATTGCTCTGCCTGTTTCATTTTACTGTAGTTCTCTCCGTAGAAATCTTCAAATGTCATGATGGTACCTCCAAAACTTCCATATACCGTTCACATCGGGCGCGAATGAAGCTGAAAAACCGGCAGCAGAACCGTAATCAGAAGAGACTTTTCGTCCTCCGTGGAGGCGGAGATCTTCCCTTTGTGGCTGCTCACGGCGGCGGCCGCGATGGAGAGTCCCAGCCCGTAGCCTCCGGTTTCGGAGTTCCTTGACTGGTCGGTGCGGTAAAACCGGTCGAACAGATGCTTCAGATGCTCGCGGGATATATATTCCGTGGTGTTGTATACGCGCAGGCGGATCTGATTTTTCTGTTTTTCCAGGGTGATCGTGATCCTTCCGCCCGGATCGGAATACTTCATCGCATTGTCCAGAAGGACGGAGATAAGCTGTCGAAGCGCTTTTTCATCTCCGTGGACGGTGATCCCCGGTTCGATTTCCCCGGTCAGCGTCTTTTCCTGCGTTTTAGCCGGTCCCTGGAAGGAACGGAAGGCCTCTTCCGCCAGATCCGACAGCGAGACCTCGGTTCCTGGCTGTTCGGTGGTCTCCTCGTCCAAACGTGACAGGGTGATCAGGTTGTTCGTCAGCTCGGTCAGCCGTTTCGTCTGCGCCTGTACGTCGCTAATCCATTCATTCTCCCCGAAATCCGCTTCCAGAATCTCCATGTCTGCGCTGATGATGGCGAGAGGCGTTTTCAGCTCATGTCCGGCGTCCGTGATAAAACGCCGCTGTTTTTCATGGTTCTCCGCAAACGGTTTTACGATGCGCCCCGAGAGGAAGAGAAGCAGGAGGAAGACGGCTGCAAGCCCTGCGGCGGATACGACGGAGCAGGTCAGAACAAGTGTCTTCCAGGTGGAAAGCTTCCCGCCGCAGTCCAGAAACAGGATCGTGATCTCCGAATTATCGCTGTTGACTACCATATAGCGGTAGTCGCCGATAAATCCGCCTGTATTTTGGTTGTCCAGAACCGATAGCGCGAATTCGGCGGCTGCCTCAGAATCGACAGCCGCGATATTTCCCATATCTGACCGGATAATCTCGCCGTCCTCCGTGAGCTGAACCGTGAAATAGCGGCTCTCATAGGGCAGCTCGAGGGAATCCAGACGGCTGTTTGACGAGGAATTTTCCCTATAATAATTTTCCATGTCCGGGAAATTCCCGTTGTTTTCCGCCAGGATGGAGAGTACCTCGTCCGCATCCCGGATGATATTCCGATAGCTGATCACGCTGACGATCAGCATGATTGCGAACAGGACGAAAAAGAGGGAGAGTATCGCCGCCAGGATCAGCTTGAAGCGCAGTTTTCGGATCATGGCAGTTCCTCCAGCGTGTATCCCGCCTCACGGTCACAGTGAATCCGGATGTCCGCATGCAGGGCGGAAAGCTTCCGCGTCAGGTAGGAGGCGTGGAGCCGGACGGTCGTTTCCTCCGCGTCATCGTCGTCCGCCCATATTTTTTCGAGAAAGCGCTGCGTGGAGATCGTGCTCTTCGGACTGCTCATCAGGAGCTCCAGCATCTGAAATTCCTTATTCGCAAGCCGGAAACCGCCCGTCGGCGTGGAGAGCTCGAAATTCGAACGGTCCAGAGTGACATTCCCTGCCTGCAGTTTTGAGCGGGTCTGTGCGCTCTGCGCGCGCGTGATGGCGCGGAGCCGCGCCAGGAGTTCTTTGGAGCTGAAAGGTTTTGTCAGATAATCATTGGCTCCGGCGTCCAGGCCGACGACTTTATCGTCTATTTCTGATTTCGCGGTCAGCATCAGGACCGGAATCAGGTTGCCGCCGGCGCGCAGGGTCTTTAATACGGTGATGCCGTCTTTTTTCGGCATCATGATATCCAGGATCGCGGCGTCGTACAGTCCGGTTTCGAGATATTTCAGGGCTTCCTCCCCGTCGTGGGCCGCATCCACGGAACAGTCGTTCCGTTCCAGTATGGTCACGAGCGCCCGGGAAAGGGATGCCTCATCTTCTGCAAGCAGTAATTTCATGGCAGTTTCCTTTCACATATGATGATAATGGGTAACTGTGAAGGTACTGAACAGTTACGATAATGGTAGTTTAAGGGAGATATTGAAGAAAATCAAGTGAAAAGAATGTGTCCTGTATTTTAAAAGAAGGTCTGTTAAAATGAAGGGTCTTGTGCTAAGATAGGAAAGAACATCTCTGGGGCAGGCGGATGGATGTCAGCAGCGACAGAGAATTGCAGTGAAAGGATAAGCGTCATGGGAAAGATTTTCTGCCTCATGGGCAAGAGCGCGTCCGGCAAGGATTTCATATACAGAAGCCTGCGCGGACGTGAGGATTTACAATTAAAGCATATTGTGCCGTATACGACCCGCCCCATCCGTTTCGGGGAGGTCGAGGGACAGACTTATTTTTTTCGTACCGACGCGGAAGCGGAGGAAATGGAGCGCGCAGGACGGATCATAGAGATGCGTACCTACCATACCGTTCACGGGATCTGGAAATATTTCACGGCGGACGACGGGCAGATCGACCTGTCGCGGAATGATTATCTGATGATCGGGACTCCGGAGGCTTATGTAAAGATCCGGGATTATTTCGGGGAGACGTATGTAGTCCCCATTTACGTGTGGGTGGATGACGGAGACCGGTTGGAACGCGCGCTGAAGCGGGAGCGGAAGCAGGAGCAGCCGAAATATGCGGAGATGTGCCGCCGGTTTCTGGCGGATGAGCAGGATTTTTCTCCGGAAAAGCTGGCCGCGGCCGGTATCTGCAGCGGTTTTGAGAATCGGGAGAAGGAGCAGATCCTGGAGGATGTAGAGCAGTATATCAGGGATGTGCGTATCCGTTGATCAGAAAACGGCGCGGGGGCTTTCCCGGCTGCTGACGCGGCGCACGAGAACGATGGCGTTGTCTGTCGGGGAGTGACAGGATGGCTGGATTTTGTGATATTATCGGTCATGAACAGATCATAGAACATTTAAAGAACGCGATCGCGCGGAACAAGGTTTCCCACGCCTATATTTTTAACGGACCGGATCACGCGGGAAAGCGGCTGCTGGCGGAGGCTTTTGCCATGACGCTGCAGTGCGAGTCCGTGCAGCGGGAGTATTCGGATTGTCGGGAATCCGGGCAGTTGAGCCTTCTTTTTCCGGACAGAGGGCTCTCTCCGTCGCGGACGGATTTCGGAGGAATGTCGCCTCGCGGGATATCGGAGGCGGCGCGGGAACGGGCGAAACGGCCGGAACCGTGTCTGGAGTGCCGGTCCTGCAGGCAGGCGCAGGGGAGGAACCAGCCGGATATCCTCTATGTGACGCATGAGAAGACCGTTCTGTCGGTGGATGACATCCGGCTTCAGGTTAATCAGGATATCCTGCTGCGGCCTTACAGCAGCCGATATAAGATCTATATCGTGGATGAGGCGGAGAAAATGAATGTGCAGGCGCAGAACGCGCTGCTGAAGACGCTGGAGGAACCGCCGGACTACGCGGTGATCCTGCTGCTGACGACGGGAACGGACATTTTTTTGCCGACGATTCGTTCCCGCTGTGTCACGCTGAATCTGAGAGCGGTGGAGAATGAGAAAATCCGTGATTTTCTGATGAACCGACATCATGTGCCGGATTATCAGGCGGATCTGTGCGTCGCCTTTGCCCAGGGAAATGTGGGCAGGGCCGTGATCCTTTCTTCCTCGGATCAGTTCAATGAACTGAAGGACCGTACCATGCGGCTGCTGCGCCGCCTGGACGAGCTGTCCGCGTTTGATCTGACGAAGGAACTGGAACCGGTTCAGGAGAAGAAGGAACAGATTCCCGTATTTCTGGATCTCCTGCTTCTTCTTTTTCGGGATGTGCTGCTCTTTAAGGCGGAGGCGAATGAGGAACACTTGATTTTTCGCGAGCAGTTCGATATGATAGAACAGATCGCGAATAAAAGCTCTTTTTCACAGCTGAATCAGATTTTACAGGCGATTGAGACGGCCGAACGGCGCATCCGGGCGAATGTGAGCGCACCGCTGACGGTGGAGCTGCTGATGCTGAGTATAAAGAATACAGCGTGAAGAGAAACCGTTTTTTATTGCTGTTTATGCCGCGGACCCGAGGCGGCGGAATGGAGATTGATATGATAAAAGTAGTTGGCGTCCGTTTTCGACAGGCGGGCAAGGTATATTATTTTAATCCGCGGAATCTTCCGGTTGAGAGGGGCAGTCATGTGATTGTGGAGACGACGCGGGGAGTTGAGTACGGGACCGTCATCATGCCGCCGAAGGATGTGGCTGACGACGAGGTGGTCAAGCCGCTCAGGGCTGTGATCCGTATCGCTACGAAGGAAGATGACGGCGTTGTACAGAGAAATTGCGAGAAAGAAAAAGAGGCTTACCGGATCTGTCAGGAAAAGATCGCGAAGCATGGGCTGGAGATGAAGCTCGTGCAGGCGGAGTATACGTTTGACAATAATAAGCTTCTGTTTTATTTCACCGCGGACGGGCGGATTGATTTCCGTGAACTGGTGAAGGATCTTGCCAGCGTGTTCCGCACCCGGATCGAACTCCGGCAGATCGGGGTCCGCGATGAGACGAAGATCCTGGGAGGCATCGGGATCTGCGGGCGGCCGCTTTGCTGTCACACGTATCTGTCTGACTTTGCTCCGGTTTCCATCAAGATGGCGAAGGAGCAGAACATGTCGCTGAATCCCTCCAAGATATCCGGCACCTGCGGGCGGCTGATGTGCTGCCTGAAGAACGAGCAGGAGACCTATGAGTACCTGAACAGCCGCATGCCGAATGTGGGTGACCGCGTGACGACTCCCGACGGACTGAAGGGAGAGGTCTCCGGCCTCAGCGTGTTGCGGCAGATGGTGAAGGTGATCGTGGATACCGGGGAGGAGAAGGAGATTCGTGAGTATCCGGTCCGGGAGCTGAAGGTCAGAGGGAGACGCCGGAAGGACCGGGAACGCCCGAGCAGGGAGGACAGGGGCGGAAAGTCAGATTTATCGTGAATGACAAATGATATCTGCTGTTTATAATAAGAGGCAAAACCCGCCTCCTGCCCGATGGAATGTGTACGGGAAATGGAGATTATGATGAATGAGATACGGCCGGGAGAACGCGTCGACGATCTCCGGAGAAACGGATACAGGATCATTCAGAACCCTCAGAAATTCTGCTTCGGAATGGACGCTGTGCTGCTTTCCGGCTTTGCGCAGGTAAAAGCCGGGGCTTCCTGCCTGGATCTGGGATGCGGGAACGGAATTCTTCCGCTTCTGCTGTCGGCCAAAACGAAGGGCCGGCATTTCACCGGGCTGGAGATACAGCCCTACAGCGCAGATCTGGCGAGAAGGAGCGTTGCGCTGAATCATCTGGAAGACAGGATCCGTATTGTGGAGGGGGATATCAAAGATGCTTCCGGCATATTCGGGGCATCTTCTTTTGACGTGATTACGACCAATCCGCCATATATGACCGGGAGCCACGGGCTGATCAATCAGGATGAGGCGAAGACCATCGCCCGGCATGAGACGCTGTGCAGCCTGGAGGATGTGATCCGTGAGAGCACGAAGCTGCTGACGCCGGGAGGACGGTTTTTTATGGTACACCGCCCGTTCCGGCTGGCTGAGATCATGTCTCTGATGGTGCGGTACCGTCTGGAGCCGAAACGGATGCGCCTGGTATATCCTTATGCGGACCGGGAACCGAACATGGTTCTGATCGAGGGCCTTCGCGGCGGGCGGCCGCGGATAACGGTGGAGAAGCCGCTGATCGTGTACCGGGAGCCGGGCGTATATACGGACGAGATCCATGAGGTATACGGGTATTGAGGTCTGCGGCAATCGGCTCATGGCAGGAGCCTCAGAGGCGAGATCCATGAGGTGTACGGGTATTGAGGAGTGAGTGGCGGACAGTGGGTAGTGGACAGTGAGTAACGGGCAGTATCCGGCCTGCCGGAACAGGGACTGCTCTGTCCGCTTTGTAACGGGAAAGGACGGTATGTGATGTCCGGAAAACTTTATCTGTGCGCAACCCCGATCGGGAACCTGGAAGACATTACCCTGCGCGTCCTGCGCACGCTTCGCGAGGTTGACCTGATCGCGGCGGAGGATACGCGCAATACCATCAGGCTGCTGAATCATTATGAGATAAAGACGCCGATGACCAGTTATCATGAGTATAACCGGATTGAGAAGGCGTATGAACTGACAGATAAACTCCGGGACGGGCAGGATATCGCGCTGGTCACGGACGCCGGGACGCCGGGGATCTCCGACCCGGGGGAGGATCTGGTGCGCATCTGCTATGAACAGGGGATAGAGGTCACCTCTCTGCCGGGAGCCGCGGCCTGCGTCACGGCGCTGACCCTGTCCGGCCTGTCTACGCGGCGGTTTTCCTTTGAAGCCTTTTTGCCGAAGGAGAAAAAGGAGCGCGCGGCTGTGCTGGAGGAGATGAAGGACGACACCCGGACGCTCATTGTCTATGAGGCCCCGCATCATCTGACCGCTACTTTAAAAGAGCTTTTTTCCGTCCTGGGAGAGCGGAGGATCACGGTCTGCAGGGAACTGACCAAGAAGCATGAGACCGCGTTCCGGACGACCTTTGCGGACGCCATCGCGTTTTACGGGGAGAACGGCGTCCGGGGAGAGTGCGTCATTGTCATAGAGGGACAGAGCCGCCGCGCGCTGCTCCAAAGACAGAGGGAGAGCTGGGAAAGCCTGACTGTCGGGGAACATATGGCGTACTATACCGACAGCGGGATGGACCGCAAATCCGCCATGAAGCAGGTGGCGAAGGACCGGGGCGTCGGAAAGCGGGAGATCTACAGCCTTCTGCTCGATAAAAACGAATAAATGGCTTCACGGTCATTCCGGACTGTAATAGTCCGCCAGATATTCCGTCAGAATATCAAACGGCGCCGATCCCATTTCCAGAACCGCCCGGTGGAAGGCGAGGTCTGTGTAATCCTTTCCGTAGAGTTCTTTCGCGTATTCTTTTAAATCCAGAAATTCGATATATCCGATATAATATTTCAGATAATGTGCCGGTTCCGCCGCGATCAGCTCAAAGATCTCGCGAATGGCCTCCTCGTCGGAGAATCCGTAGCCGGCAAAGAATTCCAGCGTATCCGCACAGGTCCACCCCTCCGAGTGAATGTACAGGTCGGCTGTGGCGTACAGGCTCAGGGTGGCGGACTGTTCCAGAGCGAGCAGTTCCGCCAGTTCGTCGGACAGTCCGACGTACCGGTACGAGAGCAGCTCCGCATAGGTCGCCCAGCCCTCGGCGTATCCGGCCGGACCGAACAGCGCGCGGATGGGATCGGGATCCGTGCTGTTAAAATACGCGTTCTGGTAGAGATGCCCGGGGTACCCCTCGTGCGCCAGCGTGGTAAAGAGGCGGATTCCCTCATATCCGTTTCCTCTGTTTATGTAGATGGAATTCTCGGAAAAATCATCCAGCGGCGAGGTGAGGTAAAAGGCGGGCGCGAGGTAGTCCTCCATGGCCGCGTCCGCATATTTTACGGTGTAACGGCAGTCGTCCGCCGCAGGAAAATCGCCGGCAATCTGTGTGCGCAGAAGTTCCAGCATCTCCTCCGGCGTGTCACAGGGGGCGTCGATCCGGAGAAGCTCCGATTCCAGCTCCGGGTATTCTTCCAGAAGCGCCGCGATCTCCAGCAGGTCTGAGGCGCGCTGGTTTGCCACGCGTTTTTTCAGAACCCTGACGGAGTCCGCGCTGCCGGTATCCCGCTGAACCAGATAAGCATAGTATTCTGTGCCGAGCGGAAGAGAAGAAAGACCGGCATTGCTGTCCCCGGAATCGGAACCGTCTGTCCCGTCGGAATCAACACTGTCGGACGCGTTTGCCATATCGTTCAGCTCCCGCAGCGTATCCGCGATTTCCTGATATGCGGGAAGGATGCGTTGTGAAACGATGGCCTGATTTTGTTCCTGATAAGCAGTTTTCTCATTTTCTGTCAGCCCTTCCAGATCGTCCGTTCGTTCCTCAAATGTATAGATGAGATAATTGTCTTCCCCTGACGCCGCAAAATCCTCGCATTGTGAGATGACAGCCTCCGCCGCGAAACCGGCCATGAAGAGATCCTGCTCCTGTTTTTCCCGTTCGTAGACGCAGATACTGTCCAGGTAAGCCGGAATGCCGGAGAGAATTTCCAGATAATCATTCACATCCTGTTCATCCGAAAACGTATATTCCGCGAGAAGGATCGGAAGCTCCGCCTGTATGCCGGTGGACGGGCGCAGGGGCTCTTCATAATAAGGAAATGAAGCGGCGTCCGCCGTTTCCCGCATGGCGTCCAGCAGTACATCCAGTGTGAGCCGGTTTTCTGTTGAGAGGGAGTCCGGGTCAAATGCGAGAAGCGCGGCTGTTACATTTTCCGCAAGCGCCGCGGAGATCCGGAAATTATTTTCGGAATAAGTGCCGGGGTCCGTACTGTATTCCGTGATGCCGTAAGCTTCAGGGGATTTCAGGGTGTAATGGAGCGTCAGCGGGCTCGCGGATACTTCCTGACGGAAGAGTGCCGTCGTGTAGTCTGTGAATTGTACGTCGGCGGTGCTGCCCGTGGCAGAAGGAGCGGTCCCGGCGGAGAGCCGGAGAATGATAATGAAAACAAAAACAGCGGCAAGGGCAGCGGGAAGTCCTGCTTTCATATAGGAAAGTCCTCCGATCTTTCCTATATGAAAGCAGTCCGGGAGATGCGCAGCTCGCGGCGAGGAAATTTTTGCTTGCGCAACCGCTCGCGCGCGAGAGTTCCGCTTGCGGAACTCTTTTTTTAATTGGCGGGGCATAGGGAGATGTCCTTCGTCTTTTTACATAAATATATGCGGCGGGAAGACTTCTATTCATTTTGAGAACGGATCGATCGTCCGGAATTATGATGCGGCGTAACTCACGGAAATGAAAACAGGACATATAGGATCATATGTCGGGATTTTTATAAAAGCTGCGCAGATTGATGAGCGCGCGGATCAGCACTTCGGCCTGCTCCTCATCAAGTCCCTGCAGGGTGGCCTGGACCAGCCGGTCATAAAAATCCCTGTAGTGGTGACAGGCCCGTTCGCCCTTTTCCATAAGCGAAATAAGGACGACACGCCGATCCTTCTCGCTGCGTACCCGTCGGACGTAGGATTTTTTGACCAGATTATTGATGGCGATGGTCAGTGTGCCCACGGTGACAGAGAGATCGCGCGCGACCGCGGACATACTTCGCGGCGCATCCAGGCCGATGGCCTCGATGATGCGCATATCGTTGCCCGAGATGTCCCGGAATTCGTCTGAAATGACGGATTTTTCCTCCAGATGACGGATTTCGCGGAGAAGATGGATCAGTGTGTCGCGGTGCATAATAATCTCCATTCCGCTGCCGGCGGTTGGCAGCATAAACAGTAAGGAAAGAGGGACTTTCTTTCACACGTTATCCGATCACAGCCAAAGCTTTGATAATCGAATATTTTTATAATCGAACTTTTTTTATTATAACGTAATTTTGCGAAAGAGGCAACCTGATTTTGTCGCCGGAATCATAATAATGTAAAAGGCGCGGGGTTTGTGGCAGAGAGCCTCAAACCCTGTCGCAATTTTACGATGAGATGTTCTTGAGGACAGGCTTCTGTCCTTTTATAATGAAGATGGATGTCTGACAGCAGCATTTGCGTCTATGGAAATGAACTGTTGAGCCGCCGTAACTGTAAAGGATCGGAGCAGTTACAATTATTTCACAGGAACAGGAGGATTGACCGTGGAAAAGGTGCGTTACATGATTTCGGATGCTTCCAACCTGATACAGGTGGAAGCGCATGTGCTTCGTTACTGGGAAGAGGAACTGGATCTGGATGTGCCCCGGAATGAGATGGGACATCGCTACTATACAGAAGAAAACATCCGTCAGTTTGAGCAGATCAGGAAGCTGAAGGAGGAGGGCTTCCAGCTGAAGGCGATCAAAATGCTGATACACAGCGCCTCCGGCGGCATTGAGAAATTACCGGAGCGGCAGGAATCGCTTCACAGGGAGACATCCGCTGCGGTCCGGGAGGATGCGGCGACGGTATCTGCTGCGGCCCGGGAGGACGTGACGACGGCGTCCGTCACGGCAAGAGAGGATTTCATGCAGGCGCCCTCCGCGGCGCCCGGGGTCGGGACGCAGACGATCTCCTCGGTATCGCAGGATACGGAGCAGACTGTTGCGGCCGGACAGAAGGAGGCCTTGTCGAAGCTGGAGCAGTTTCGGATGATGATGGACGAGATTGTGCGCGGCGCCATTGCGGAAAACAATCAGGCGCTGGGCCTTGAGGTCGGCACACAGGTCAGGGATATCGTGATAAAGGAGATGAATTACCTGATGCGCGACCGGGAGGAGCAGGAGGAGGAACGTTTCCGGAAGCTGGACGAGACGATCCGCAGCCATATGAAACAACCGAAAAAAGAAAAAAGAACTTTTTTTCGTACGCCCATTCACAAAGCGAACGAAATGAGTTAAACTATGCGAAAAAGCTGTTTCCCCGCGTCACGGATGAACGATGAGCGGCGGGAACGGCAGATCGATGATACAGGAGAGATTATGGAATGAATATCGTTGTTTTGGCCGGAGGCCTGAGTACGGAGAGGGATGTTTCCCTGATTACGGGAAGAATGGTAAGCGGCGCCCTGCGGGAGAAGGGGCACCGTGTGGTTCTTCTGGATGTCTTTCTGGGATATGGGGAGGAGAAAATCAATCCCGCTGATGTTTTCGAAAACGGGGCGGACGGCACACAGGGTATGGTGAATGGCGCAACGGGTATGGCGGCCTGTGCGCAACACGGAAACGCGGGAATGGGCGGTTCGCCCGATGCGATCTCCGCGACGGCTCCGGATCTCGGGCAGGTGAAGGCGATGCGGAAGGATTCCCCGGACTGTTTTTTCGGTCCTAATGTGATCCGCATCTGTCAGGCAGCGGATTTTGTGTTCCTGGCGCTGCACGGGGAAAACGGGGAAAACGGAAAGGTTCAGGCGGTATTTGATCTTTTTGGCATCCGCTATACCGGAACCGGTTACTTAAGCAGCGCGCTTGCCATGGACAAGGGGATTTCCAAGACGCTGTTTGAGGCGGCGGGTATCCCGACGCCCCACGGGATTTCCATGAAAAAGCACGCGCGGATGACTTTTGCGCAGACAGGGCTTGCCTTTCCCTGTGTGGTGAAGCCGTGTTGCGGAGGCTCTAGCATCGGTGTTTCGATCGTGCGCAGCGAGGGGGATTTTGAGACGGCTCTTGCCGACGCGTTTCGATATGAGGATGAGGTCATTGTTGAGGCTTACATCGAGGGGCGGGAGTTTTCCGTGGGTGTGATCGACGGACAATCGCTGCCGGTGATCGAGATCGCGCCGGTGGAAGGATTTTATGATTACCGGAACAAATACAGGGCCGGGAGCGCGGTGGAGACCTGCCCGGCGGATCTGCCGGAGGAGACCGCGGCGCGGATGCGCGAGATCGCGGTTCGGGTCTGCGGGACGCTCGGGCTGGATACATACGCCCGCATGGATTTTCTGCTGAACAGAGAGGATGAGATCTTCTGTCTGGAGGCCAACACCCTTCCCGGAATGACGCCGACTAGCCTGCTTCCCCAGGAGGCGGCCGCGGTCGGCATGGATTTCGGGACGCTGTGCGAGACGCTGATACGGGTTTCACAGAGGAAGTATGAGGATTGTGAGAGTGCGCAGCACAGAAATTATGATTGAGACGCCGCACCAGGGTTAAAAGGTCATGAACGGAGTACATATGAGAGAGATGTCATTAAAAAATATAACCGCTGCCTGCGGCGGCGCCTGGTTCGGCGCGCCGGAACTCCTGGAGAAAGAGATATCCGGCGCGGTGATTGACAGCCGACAGGTGCGGGAAGGCGATCTGTATATCGCGATGAAGGGCGAGCGCGTGGACGGCCACCGGTTTATCCCGGATGTTTTTGCGAAAGGCGCAGCGGCCGTTTTGTCCGAGCAGATTCTGGAAAATCCCGCCGGGCCTTATATCCTGGTAGATTCCTGCCCGCAGGCTCTGAAGGACATCGCCGGGTTTTACCGTTCTGTCCTGACGATTCCCGTTGTGGGGATTGCGGGGAGCGTCGGAAAGACCAGCACAAAGGAGATGGTCGCCGCCGTGCTGGGGCAAAAATACCGCGTGCTGAAGACAGAAGGGAATTTTAACAACGAGATCGGACTGCCCCTGACGCTGCTTCGTATCCGGCCGGAGCATGAGACGGCGGTGGTGGAGATGGGTATCTCCGATTTCGGGGAGATGCATCGGCTGGCGAAGATGGCGCGGCCGGATATCTGCGTGATGACAAATATCGGCCAGTGCCATCTGGAGAACCTGATCGACCGGGACGGTGTCCTGAAGGCCAAATCGGAGATTTTTGATTACCTGAAGCCGGACGGCGTGGTCGTGCTGAACGGGAACGACGACAAGCTGTCTTCCATTGAAAGTATAAAGGGCATCCCGCCGCTTCGGTATTTTGTGGAGGACGGGAGCGCGAAGCGCATGAATGATTCCTATCTCGTGACGGCGGACGCGATCGTAAACCGGGGTTTGAAGGGAATGGATGCCGTGCTTCATATTCAGGGGGAGGACTGGCCGATTCATGAACCGATCCCCGGACTGCATAACATCTTCAATGCCTGCGCAGCGGCCTGCGTGGGGGTTGCGCTCGGGCTGACGCGTGCGGAGATCTGCGCGGGGATCGCCGCCGCGAGAACCATCGCGGGACGGACGAACCTGATCGAGGCCGGAGGCATCACGATCCTGGACGACTGTTACAACGCGAATCCGGCTTCCATGAGAGCGTCCCTGGATGTGCTGAGCCTGGCGGAGGGCAGGAAGATCGCCGTACTCGGCGACATGGGGGAGCTCGGAGAGCATGAAAGGGAGCTTCACCGGGAGATCGGAGCTTATGCCGCCGGGAAAGGAATCGACATGGTGCTCTGCACGGGAGAGCTGTCCGCGGAGATAAAAAAAGCGGCTTCTGTCCGCTGTGCAGCGGAACATTTTGCCGACAGAGGCGCTCTGGTTGAAAAATTGCTCTCCTGTATAAAAAAAGGGGATACTGTACTCGTGAAAGCATCCCATTTTATGAAGTTTTCTGAAATCACAGACGAACTGGAGCGGTACTGCCGGGAATCATCGGACGCGGAGCCTGAGTGACCTGTCCGCGCTGCCGGACGGGCAGGCGCCGTGTTTTACTGCTATACAGGCATATGACTGTGCCGCATGGCGATCACCTGTTCCGCCGCGGTACGGTCCAGCATTTCCTGTATTTCATCCTGCGCGATGCGCGCCAGCGCCTTTTTCTCCTCCTTCGGAAGCTCCCGGGTACAGATCGGCCTGCCGTATTCGACCGTCACATGTGCCGGGCAGACGATGGGAAAATGGTCTGAGACAATACTTCTCGTGTTGGAAATCGCGATCGGCACCACCGGACAACCGGTTTTTTCCGCCATCTTCATACTGCCGCTCTTAAACGGCTGCATGGCGTTGGAGTCTCCTCTGGTTCCCTCCGGGAAAACACAGACGGAGATGCCTTTTTTAATCAGCTCTGTTGCCTGAAGGATCACCTTCAGGCTTTGTTTTACGTCGCTTCTGTCCATAAAGAGACAGTAGAGCCTCTTCATCCAGAGGTTCATCAGAGGAATCCTGGCAATGTCATCCTTGGAAATGTATCCGGTCAGACCCGGACACATGGAGTATGTAATAATAATGTCAAAGTAGCTGTTATGGTTGGCGACATACAGGACAGCCTCGTCCTTCGGGATATTTTCGTGGCCGATCACCGTGGTCTTCACTCCGCAGATCCGCATGATCACGCGAAACGCCCACTGTACCATCCGCAGGCTGCTGATATCCCGTTTGTACGGATTCACCTTTCCGATCAGAAATTCGATCCCAAGTACCGGAATCCCCAGAATCAGATACAAAGCGGCGAATCCGATTGAAATAATAAATCTTAGCATGAGATACTTCCCCCGTTGCTGTATATTCACACATCCTCTACTCTAACATATTGCGAAGAATAAATCCAGTTTCAATGTAAATTTCAGGTTATAATTCCGGTAAATTTTTTTCATATTTCCCGTTTTTTTACATAGAATGAAGCAAGGAGCCATGAGGAAGAGCGGTTTATGAGGATAAAACGATACCTTGTTGCGCATAGCGCATCCCGCGCGTCAGCGCATGAGTTCACGAGTGCCTGGAAGGTATACCCTGTTGCGCATAGCGCATCCCGCGCGTCAGCGCATGAGTTCACGAGTGCCTGGAAGGTATATTTTCTGCCCGCGCTGGCGCTGGCGTTGTTTCTGATGTGCGGATGCGGATTGCAAAAAGCGGGAACGGAGAAGATCCGGGATCTGGAATACACCGTTCTGGCGGAATCGGAGATTCCGGAAACGCTGAAGGAAGAGATCGAGGAAAAGAAGGCCGATGATCTGAAACTGACATACCGCGAGGATGATTACCTGTACATCGTGCGCGGGTTCGGCATGCAGGAAACCGGCGGGTACAGCATCCGGATGCAGGCGCTGTATCTGACGGATAACGCGATCTGTTTCGATGCGGAGCTCATCGGTCCGGAGAGCGGCAGTGAGGAGGAAAAGGCGGTAAGCTATCCTTATATTGTCATTAAGACGGAGCGGCTGGAAGAAAATGTAATATTTGAGTAAGCAGGGAAGGAAGAAGGAGAAAAAAATGGATTTTGTAAAGACTCAGATTCAGATGGAGAGAAAGAAGGGCGCCGTATCCGCGCAGGCCTCTTTTGATGAGGCGTACAATCTGCCGGACTATCTGCCGGATATCTACTCTGTCATCCTGGCGGGCGGGGAAATCCGTCTGGATGAGGTCCGGCCGGGATCGGGACAGGTGGCAGTGAAAGGGGCGGTTCTGTTTCGCGTTCTGTATAAGACGGATCAGAATGAGTGGAAGATCAGCAGCCTGAACGGGGAGATTCCTTTTCAGGAAACGCTGTCCGCGCCTGAGCTGGGAGAATTTGACATGGTGAGTACGGAGCCGGTGCTGGAGGATCTGTCGGTTCAGATTGCCAATTCCAGAAAGCTGAACATCCGCGCGCTGATCGAGCTGAAGGCAGTGATTCGGGAGAGGTATGACATTGAGGCGCCGACCGGAACAGAACCGGAAGTTCCATCGGAGGTGCTTACGGAGGAGAAGGAATTTCTGGAATTGCGATACTGCGGAAGGGAAAACTGCCATATCCGCGAGGAGATCCGGGTACCGTCGAACAAACCGAACATTCGGCAGAGCCTGTGGCAGCAGGCGCAGGTGTTTGGGGTGAATGAGAGGATTTCCGCGGGCATGATCGAGATCGAAGGAGAGATCGAGGCTTTTCTGGTTTATGTCAGCGAGGAAGACGACAGCCTGCAGTGGTTCACGGCAAAGGTTCCGTTTCGATGCGAATTTGAGATTCCGGAGGCGGACAGCGCCATGATTCCCAGTGTCGGGATCCGGATACAGAGCCTCACCTGCAGTGTGGGAAGCGATGAGGACGGAGAGTCCAGAGTGATATGGGCCGACGCTGATCTGTCCGCGGACGTCCGTCTGTATCAGGAACGCAGACAGGAGCTGATTCGCGATATTTATGCGCTTGACCGCAGACTCGTCCTCAAAAAAGAGGTTGTTTCCGTCCCGGTGCTGCGCAGAAAAAATGAATCAAAATGCAGGGTGAATGACACCGTGCAGATCGAAAGCCGCGGCAGTGATATCCTGCAGATCTGCGCGGGATTCGGGAGCGCGCAGACTGACCGGATCCGTATTGCGGAGGATGGGATTCAGACGGAGGGCGCGGTTCGGATTCGGATTCTGTATCTGACCGATAATGACAGCGCGCCGCTGGAGGCTGCGGAGGGCGTAATCCCGTTTCAGCATCTTATAGAGATTCCCGGAATCCGGCCGCAGGACGAGGTGGAGCTGCGGCATTCGCTGGAGACGCTGTCTTTCCTGATGAAAAACGGCAGAGAGGCGGAGGTCCAGGCGGTGGTCAGTCTTCAGGCGCTGGTGAGCGGTACCTGCGAACTGGAACTTATATGTGAGATTCAGGAGGAGGATTTTAAGATTGAGGAGTTGAATACGCAGCCTTCTATTGTCGGGCTGACGCTGGATGAGGAGGATTCCCTGTGGGAAATCGCAAAAAAATATCATACCACGAGGGAACAGATCCGGCAGATGAATCAGCTGGAAAATGATCATATCCGCAGAGGAATGAAGATATTGCTGATCAAACAGCTCCCGCAGAGGGCATAATGCCAAATTTATTACGAACATATTACAAAAAAATATGAAATATTTCTGAAAAGTGTCTATTTGTATTGAAATCTATCCGGAATGATGTTATACTGTGGAAGCATTGTTGAAAGACAGACTATTTGCGCGTCTGTGCATCCCGGGGGTATTGGATCTCTGTCTTTCACACATGGGGGGATGCTGTTTTAACAGCACAGTGATAACTTCGGATGATGATTTTCATAGGAAGAGACAGGAGCTGGAATATTTTATGAAGAAAAAATTTATCGCGTTGGGAATGGCAGCGGTGATGGTGATCGGTGCTACGCAGGCGGTCGGAGCGACAGGCTTATCGGAGGCGAAGAGCAAGAAGAGCGAGGCACAGAGCAATCTGAATTCCGTGCAGTCTCAGATCAGCAGCATTGAGTCGAAACAGGCGGCTCTTCAGGAGCAGATCGACGCGCTGGACGCGGAACTGGTAGAGGTCATTGTAAATATCAATACGACGAAGACCGATATAGAGAATAAAAAGGTCGAGCTGGCCCAGGCCGAGGCGGACCTGGAAGAGGCCAAAGAGACAGAAGAAGAACAGTATGAGTCCATGAAGGAGAGAATCGTTTACATGTATGAGAACGGTGATTCTTCCTTCCTGACGGCACTGATGGGCGCCGACAGTTTCGCGGATGTTTTGAATAAACTGGAAAGCTACTCAACGGTATATGATTACGACAGAAGCCTTTTAGTCGAATACCAGAATACCAAGCTGGAGGTTGAGAACCTGGTCGCTGAGGTGCAGGAGGAGGAAGCCCAGCTGGAAGAAATTCAGGCTACATACGAAGAACAGCAGGCAGAGCTTGAGACCATGAAGTCCGAGAAGAGTTCCGAGCTGGAGGATTTTGACGCGAAGCTTGCGGAGGCCGAGAGCCTTGCGGCTCAGTATGAGGAGACGATCGCGGAACAGAATGAAATCATCGCGGCAGCTCAGGCCGCGCAGGTGACGACCACGGTGGGATCCGTTACGAGCGGTTCCTCCAGTGTTTCTTCGAGCAGTACAACATCGGGCAGCAGCTCATCTTCAACGAGCACGGATACGTCTGACAGTAGCACATCGTCGAGCAGCAGCACGACATCGAGCAGCAGTTCATCCTCGACGGTCAGCGGTTCCGGTTCGGCAGTGGCGAGTTATGCGTGCCAGTTTATCGGGAATCCCTATGTGTACGGCGGTACCAGCCTGACGAATGGCTGTGACTGCTCCGGTTTTGTCATGAGTGTGTACGCGCATTTCGGCGTATCGCTTCCGCACAGCTCCAGCGCGCTTCGGTCTGTAGGGTACGCGGTATCCGTGTCGGACATGCAGCCGGGTGACATTGTCTGCTACAGCGGTCATGTGGGGATTTATGTAGGAAACAATACCATTGTAAACGCGTCCAACTCGAATCCTTATCCGGCGGGCGGCATCAAGTATACGAGCGCGACGTACAAGTCGATCGTGGCAGTGAGAAGGATTTTCTAAACGCAGGACAGAACAGATTGTGATTTATGAGAGCCGATGTACTTTTTATCAGAGTACATCGGTTTTTTTTCGGCGCTTATTTCTTCACAGATTTTTCACGCACGGTTCAATTTTACTTAAACGTTTGTCGGTATCATAATGTCATAAATGGAAAGAAAGGACGGGAAAGACAATGAAAAAGAAATATCTTGCAATTGTACTGGGAGTCATGATGAGTGCGTCTTTGCTGGCCGGATGCGGAACGAGCCAGAGTACCGAAAGTTCGGCGGAGGAGGAGACAACGTCGAAGGTATACGGTGAGATCACGGCGCTGTCAGACAGCAGTTTTACGCTTGATTCGGGGATGGGCGACACGATGGAGATTACGGTCACCGATGATACGGAGATTACGTCGCAGGCGTCAGGCGGAATGAGCGGTATGCAGGGCGGCGACATGTCGTTTGGTGATATGGGTGAATCTGACGGCACGACCGGGGGCGGCCCGGGGGACGGTGACGCAGGCGGCAGTCCGGAGGAAGGCGACAGTTCGGACGGAAGTGATGCGGAGAGCGGCAGTTCAGATGAGGGCGACGCCGAAGCTACCCGCGCAGATAACGGCGATTCTGTCAGAGCGGATTTCCTTTCGGAAACTACCGATGACGAGACGGAGGAGCAGAGTGCGGATGAGAGTGACGGCGGTGACGCGGCCGGTCAGCCTTCCGGAGATATGCCCGACAACGATGGGGGTACGCCGCCGGATATGTCTTCCGACAGTAACAGTGATGGCGGTACACCGCCTGACATGGATTCCGACAGTGACGGCGAGGGCGGCTTTGGCGGATCTGCGCCCGATATGACATCCGAAGACGGGGACAGCGACTTTGGCGAAAGCGCTGAGACCACCCTGGAATTTGAGGATCTGGCTGTCGGTGATGTTGTGGCTGTGACCTGTGATGAGAGCGGGAACGCTGAAACGATCATGGTTCTCTATACGGAGACCTCGGCGGATACGGCTTCTCTGGACGGCGGCACGGCTTCCTCGTCCGGCGTCAGCTATACCGCGGTATATGAGTATACGTCCGATACAACCGTGGACGGAGAAACCATTACTTCTACCGGCACGGATGAAAACGCGATCCTCGTCTCGGAAGGAGCGAGTGTGACCATCACGGACAGTACCGTGACAAGAACCTCCAATGACAGTACCGGCGGGGACGACTCCAGCTTTTACGGCGTCGGCGCGGCAGTCCTTACTACGGACGGGACGACGTATGTCAGCGACACCACGGTTGAGACGGATGCCGCGGGCGGCGCGGGCATATTTGCCTACGGCGACAGCGTGGTCTATGTGGCGGATTGTACGATTACGACGCAGCAGGATACCTCCGGCGGCATTCACGCTGCGGGCGGCGGCACCCTGTATGCGTGGAACCTGGCGGTAGAGACGAATGGAAATTCTGCGGCCGCGATCCGCAGTGACCGGGGCGGCGGCACAATGGTGGTAGATGAGGGAAGCTATACCTCCAACGGAACGGGTTCACCGGCGGTTTACTGCACGGCGGATATCGTCGTTCATGACGCGCAGCTGACCGCGACAGCATCTGAGGCGGTCTGCATAGAGGGACTGAATACCCTGCGCCTGTATGACTGTGATCTGTCCGGCAGCATGGCGGACGACAGCCAGAACGACTGTACCTGGAATATCATCCTTTATCAGAGTATGTCCGGGGATTCCGAGGTAGGAAACAGTGTCTTTGAGATGGTTGGCGGGACGCTGAACGCGGAGAACGGCGGCATGTTCTATACGACGAACACGGAATCCACGTTCACACTCTCCGGTGTGGATATTACCTATGCGGACGACAATGACTTCTTCCTGCGCTGCACCGGCAATGACAACGAGCGCGGCTGGGGCAGCAGCGGTTCCAACGGAGCGGACTGCCTGTTCACCGCGATCGATCAGGAGATGGAGGGCGATATTATCTGGGACAGCATCAGCCAGCTTGATTTTTATATGACGGACGGGAGCACCCTGACCGGAGCCGTACTGAATGACGAGACCTATGCCGGAAACGGCGGAGACGGAACCTGCAATCTGTATATCGGATCCGGCTGTACCTGGGTTGTGACCGGCGACAGTGTGCTGAGCAGCCTGCAGAATGCCGGGACGATCACGGATGCTTCCGGAAATACGGTGACCATTCAGGGAAGCGACGGAACCGTATATGTGGAAGGGACGAGTTCCTATACGATCACGGTAGATTCCTATGAGACCGATGCGGATCTGTCGGGCGCTTCTTCGGTATCCGAATGGAGTGATTATGAAGTGGAAAAACCGGATGCACTGTAGTGTGGCGTCTCGTAATCTGACACGTTGGAGCAGAGCTTGCTCTGCCTGTTTCGAAAAATCCGGAGGTCGCCCCTCCGGATTTTCGTCTGCGTCCCATGGACACATTCGCATCTTTTTGCCTGTCGGCATTATAGCATATGCCGATTGCAAAATCAAGTATGCATTTTTTTCAAGATTTTAATAGGACAGTTTGTATTTTGGATAAAATATGCTCCAAGAAGAATAAGGTTCCATATGTTAGTATCAAATTTAAGCTTCCTGTATAATTCAAAGTGTAGAGGGGGTTGACTAAAGAAAATACCTCAAGTAGATTCAGATTATTACTGACCAGCCAGTTGGTAAAATCTAAACCATACGAGAGGTATCTGAAATGAATGTTAAAACGAAAGCACAAAAAAATCAAGTGAAAGAAAAATACATATTTAATCGGTTAAAACAACAAATGGACACATACAAGTGGTCGAAAGCAACCCCGACAGCAGAATCAGCCGTCCCGCGCGGCGAGTAAGAGACAAAAGCCGCCCCGGCTTGACAATTCCGGAAGAAATCCCTATACTCGGTTTATTGGTATTGTAAATGCAGGGACAGGGCTCGCCCTGTCCGTTTCAGCTCCGGTTGTTGTAAAAAAGGAAGAAATTGCTGCACGGATGCGGAACAGATGAGAAATATACGGGATGGAGAAAGCAGAATATGGAAGATACAAATGAAATAAACGTAGAATTAACCGCGGATGCCGAAGAACGAAAAAAGGGGTTTTTCCGGAAGCTTCGGGATAAAAAGACAAAAATCCTGTTTGCCGTCGGGATCGTCGTGGTGGCTTTTGTTGCGGCCTATCTGATCACAGCGCTGATTTTTCAGAATCGTTTTCTGCCGGGGACATCGGTAAACGGAGTCGCCTGCGGGGGAAAAACGGTGGAGGAGACACAGACGCTTCTGAAGCAGGAGGCCGACAGCTATGTGCTGACCCTGTATGAGCGCGGGGACACGACGGAGGAGATTGCCGGAACGGAGATTGGCCTTGAGATCGATTTCGGTGAGGAACTGGATCAGCTGCTGGATCAGCAGAACGGATTTTTCTGGCTGCCGCATCTCCTGAGCAGCGGAGAGGAGCTTCAGGCGGAGAAGATGATCTCCTGGGATGAGGACGCGCTGCGGGGCGTCCTGGATGAACTGTCCTGTATGGATGAAGACGAGATGACGGATTCCGTCAACGCGTCTCTGTCGGAATACACGGCAGGAGCGGGATATGAGATCGTGGATGCCGTGTACGGCACGCGGATCGATACGGATGTTTTTTCCGCCGCGGTAGAGGACGCCGTACAGAACCTCCGGACAGAGCTGAATCTGGAGGAGCCTTCCTGCTATGTGGATCCGGAATATACGGAAGATTCCGCGGAGCTTCTGGCGATGCAGGAGGCGGCAAACCGCTATGTCGGCACCACGATTACCTACACCTTCGGAAGCAGCAGCGAGGTGGTGGACGGCAGCCTGATCAGTGAATGGCTTGTGTTCGGGGAAGATATGAGCGTTTCGCTGGATACGGAAAAAACACAGGAATACATTTCCGGTCTCGCGGAGACTTATAACACGACGGGACAGAGTCGGTCGCTGGTGACTTCCTATGGGACGACCGTTACCGTCCCGAGCGGCAATTACGGATGGAAGATCGATCAGGACGCGACGCTCACGGCCCTGAACGGCTATCTCGAAGCGGGCGAGGATTATACGGGGGACGTTGTTTATTCCCAGACGGCGGCGAGCCATAACGGACAGGATTACGGCAATACCTATGTGGAGATCAATCTGACGGCGCAGCACCTCTGGTTTTACAAGGACGGCGCGCTGGTGGTGGAGTCCGATCTCGTATCCGGCAGCGTGAAGGCGGGCAACGCGACGCCTACGGGCGCTTATCGAATTACATACAAACAAAAAGACGCTGTCCTGAGGGGGCAGGGCTACGCTTCTCCGGTAAGCTTCTGGATGCCGTTTAACGGCGGCATCGGCCTGCACGACGCTTCCTGGCGAAGCAAATTCGGAGGGACGATTTACAAGACAAGCGGCTCTCACGGCTGTATTAATCTTCCCTACAGCGCCGCGAAGACGATCTATGAGAGCATCAGCACGGGGGATCCGGTGCTTGTCTATACCCTGGAGGGAACGGAGAATTCGGGCACGTCGTCCACATCTTCCTCTTCAAGTTCGGACACTTCGGCGGCGAACGCCGTTGTAGACGCGATCAACGCGATCGGAACCGTGACGCTGGACAGCGGAAGCGCCATTTCCAATGCCCGAAGCCTGTATGACGCGCTGTCCGACAGCAATAAATCGCTTGTGACCAACTACAGCACCCTGACTGAGGCGGAAGCCTCCTACGCGGCGCTGACCGCGGATCAGACCGCGCAGACCGAGGCGCAGGCCGTCATTGATGCGATCAGCGCGATCGGAAGCGTGACGACGGAAAGCGGCGGAGCGATTTCCAACGCCCGCGCCCAGTATGACGCGCTTTCGGATGCCGCGAAGGCATATGTATCCAATTACGGGACGCTGACCGCCGCGGAGGCGGCGTACGCAGCGCTGGGGCAGTAAGATTTATAGTAAACGGCAAAAATAATCTGTCGTTTACTATAAATGGGATGCACTCGATCGTATAAGGAAAGCTGCGTCATCGTCATACGATGATTTCAAAGCGATTGTACAGTACAAAGATCTGTGTATATTTTAGACAATGCTTAAAGGACAGATAAATTAAAAATCTTCGTAACTGTTCAGTACCTTCACAGTTACGAATCTTCATTGACCAGTTCATCACAGCTTACATGCAGAATGCGGGCAATGGTCTTAAGTTCTATATCGGTTACAAAACGTTGCCCGGATTCGATACGCTGAATCGCGTTTTTATCAAGGTCTAATCCCTCCAGAGTCAGTATATCCGCAAATCGTCTTTGAGATGTTTTTTGAGGGAGATTTTGTCGAAGCTCTTTTATTTTCGCACCGCAAATATTGTTTGAACCGTTTTGTGCTTTATTTTTGTACATGCCGTGATTTCCTGTTTGTCTGTTGATTTCAGGGGCTTTTCTTGCTATTTGTCAGATTATATGATATTCTTAAAACGAATTTGACATTAGTTAGATGTCAAATGGGGTGATATTATATTACAAGTTCAAATTATTATGTGGGAGGTGCTTATGGTTAAGAAAATTCTGGCATTTTTGTTATCGTCAGCGATGTGTCTGTCAATGACGTCGGTTGGGTTTGCAGCGGAAACGGGGGATGTCGGCTCGGGAGCGAATGTTCCCTCAGCTATCGCGGGAGAGGCGTTAGAGACAGAGGGAACAGAGTCGGAATCCGTGGATGGGGAAGACGGGGTCGTAACAGCGGCTTCGTCGGATGCAGAGATCCTGTTCAGCGGTACCAGCGGCGATCTGGACTGGAGTATTGATGAGAACGGTTTGCTGACAATCAGTGGGACGGGGGATTATGCATGTGATAGTGTTTATGGTACTGATGCACCGGCCTGGTGTGATTATGGCGATTATGTTACAAGTGCGGTTGTAAATGTTAGTGAGATCACAAGTACGAGTAATATGTTTTTCTACTGTTACAATCTGACGAGCCTGGGTTTAAGCGGATTTGACACGACAAACGTGACAGATATGTGTCCTGTATGTTTAATGAGTGCGAAAGCCTGACAAGCCTGGATGTAAGCGGGGTTAACACGATAAACGTAACAAGTGTGAGAGAAATGTTTATGGGCTGCAGTAGCCTGACGAGCCTGGATTTAAGCGGGTTTGACACGACAAACTTGATAATTAGGGAATATATGGATACGGATACTATGTTTTATGGTTGCGATAGCCTTATAACTGTAACTGCTCCTTCTAATCTGATAGCTTCTATTGATCTTCCTTCTGTCTCCGGCTACACCTGGCAGGATGAAAACGGAACCGTCTGCACCAGTATGGCGAAAGGACTTACGACCACTATGGTTTACACGAGAATAAATGATGATGGCAGTGAAGATGGCGAACTCGTGACCACAGATATTTCCACCTGCACGGTTATGCTTTCCACCACCAGCTATACCTATGACGGCACGGCGAAGAAACCGACGGTCACAGTAAAAGACGGGTCCATGACTTTGGCCAGCGGGACGGATTACACGATTTCCTACAGCAATAATGTCAATGCGGGAACTGCATCTGTGACAGTCACTGGGACAGGAGATTATACCGGGTCAGTCACGAAGACGTTTACAATAGGTAAGGCCGACCAGACCATTACTGCTGAGATATCATCCGACAGTATTGCCGTGGGAGATACAGTGGCTATCACTGCCTTGGCGACGGCGGGAACCCTGACATATTCGTCTGACAATACCGCGGTAGCGGCAGTCAGCAGCACGGGTGTGGTAACCGGCATTTCGGAAGGTACGGCGGTTATTACTGTAATAGCGGCAGAGACCGGTAACTATAATAAGGCAGAGCAGACATTCACTGTCCGGGTGACCGATTCCGGTGGCGGTTCTTCTGCCGACACCCTTCTCCTCCGCCGCGGCAGCACCTTCTACCTCGTCAACAGCGAGGACGGCTCCACAGGACAGACATTCACCTGCGGTGAGTCCACTGACGAAGTCCTGATCGGCGACTGGGACGGCGACGGATATGATACAATCTGCCTGCGCCGCGGCAGCACCTTCTATATTTCCAATTCAGCAGACAGCGGAACGGTGGATTACTCATTCACACTTGGTGAAAGTACCGATGAGATCATTGCGGGCGACTGGGACGGTGACGGGGTCGATACCCTGAGCATCCGGAGCGGCAATGTATTCTACATTTATAATACCCTCGACGGCAAAGCGGATTGCAGCTTCTCCTTCGGGAAAACTACAGATGCTATTATCGTCGGCGACTGGGACGGGGACGGCTGCGATACGCTGTGTGTCCGGCGCGGGAGCACGTATTATATCAATAACTCTCTCACCGGCGGCAACGCTGAGACATCGTTTGTTTTCGGGAAAGCAACGGACGAGGTGTTCGCCGGGAAGTGGACGCTTTAGATTCTTATTCGGGCAGCGGTTCTTAATGAATTGCTGTCCGGGTTAATAGAAAATAGACGTACCTAACGGTAGTCACAAGATACGTTCTTTATAAAACTGTTGGTTACTATTATACGAAGGGAGCAGGGAGATGAGAACAGACGTTAGCAAAGCTAAGTCGAATAGACGCGCTAAAGTGGTCACAAAAGGAAAAAGGATTGTAGCGGTACTGCTGTCGGTGACGATGGTGCTTACCAGTAGCGGGGCAGTGATGGCGCAGGAGAGTAATAGCAACCTGAATGGTGATTCTAACATTGATGTGAGATTGATGGCAGATACGGAAGTTGAATTTGCCGGAGGTGACGGCACGGAAGAAAATCCGTACCAGGTAGCGACGGCAGAGCAGTTGGATGCGGTTAGGAATGATATGGATGCGTATTATATTCAGGTTGCTGATATAGATTTGGAAGGGGAAGAATGGGAGCCAATCGGATACTTACCCAATGATTATTATGGTAATACTTCAGATCTGGAAAGTGCGTTTTCAGGAACATATAATGGAAATGGATATATTATATCAAATATGAAAATATCACAAACGACAGATCAGAATATAAGTGTAGGATTGTTTGCAGTCAATTCGGGTGTATTGAAAAACATATGTTTGGAAAATATAAATATAAATGTGGATACAACTTATACTCAGTTGGCACGTCTGCCGCGTGTTGGCGGTATTGTGGGTTCCCAAGCAGGGACTTTAATTTATTGTAGTGTTTCCGGTTATATCAGTGTGAATGGTCGTAATTGTGGTGGGTTGTATGTCGGTGGAATACTCGGATACGGAATCTGTTCTTATTGTACAAACTATACAGCTATCCAGATAGAAGATACAGATGAGAACAAAGATTCGGGAGAAGTTTACTGTGGTGGTATTACAGGGCATTCTGGCACTGTATATGGGACAATATCATACTGTGTAAACTATGGAAATATCACAGCCTCCGCGAATTCAGTATTATATTGCGGTGGGATTTCCGGAGAGTATGGAACAATTGAGAGCTGCGTGAATTACGGAGATGTTGCAGGAGAAATTATAGCTATACATAGCTGGCCTGGTTCTGCTGGAAATTGTAATGCAGGTGGAATTGTAGGTAGTACTGCTGCTGTGAAAGATAGTTGTTATAATTGTGTGAATTTCGGAAATGTATCTGCAACTAATGCTTGCACGAGAGATGGTGATTTTTATGCAGGCGGCATTGCTGGTAATTATAGTAGTTATGGCGAGGAATCTATATCTAATTGTTATAATCTGGCCGATGAAATAATTGCTGAAGACGACTCTGCCGGGCGTATTTTGGGACATTCTTGGTATGCGGGAACAACTGGAATTGGTGATTGTTATTCTATCGACACTACCACCGTGAATGGCGAAGTGCCGGATGAAGCAGACACCGGAAGCACTACGATTCATGGCGCCAGCATGACGGAATCGGAAATTTCAGAAGCAATAGCAGATATTTTGACTGCTGCAGGTGCATCCGGGATAACAGATTATACCGGGGCATCTGTAGATTTCAACCTGAATATCTACCGTACCGAAAAACTATTGGATGACACGATCCCGCTTGGTTCATCAATGTCGGCCGTCTTGTCCCAGACAACACCATGTGCCCTTTATGTATCTGCTTTGCAGGATGCCGGGTTTGAGTCTTATACTTCTGCATGGAATACCCTGACGGCAGTATTTGATACAGCTGACAATCTATCCACATTATATGATCTGGCAGTGGAAGAAAGCGACATTTATTCTGCAGTCATTTTAAATGTCCTGCAGGCAGCAACGGAATACGGCCTTGTGGATACATATAAAGGAACTATAGATGAATTTAGCTCCTGTCTGTCTGAAATTGTCACTCTTTTAAAATTAGAATATAATATTGATTTTTTATGTAGCTATGACTTTAACCAATTTACTGACGAAGAACTGGAGACACTCCAGAATGTTACCGAAGAGGTGTTCAAATCACAATACGCAGATATAACCCTGTTGAATGAAATATTTTCCAACATTGGAAAAGCCTGCGATATCGCTGATGATATAGAGACATATGTAGAAAAGTGTGCTTCCATTTATGCAATTCTTGAAATGGATGAGTCCATGGTGGCGGTCGTTGAGGCTATGTATGAAGAATGCCCGTCGTCAAACGTATATATGAAATTCGCATTAAAAGACTGTGTAAATATTTTAAACAGCAGTGCAGAAGAAGTCGCACTGGAATTATTGTCCGGGGCTGCCACAATGATCGGTGTGGAAGCGGCTTCAGTTGCCATTGATTTTGTTTGGGATATAGTGAAAGAAACTGCACTGAATGTCGGCTTTCCGGAAATCGAAATACTCATGGCGGGGTACAAGACAGGTAAATTCATATCGAATACACTGTTCCAGACAGACAGCACGATCGAGCAATACTGCAGGATGCTGGCGATTCTGGATGTGGAAGACCTGTTAGATGATGTATATGATACGTTGCTTTCCGAATATCAGTCGGAACAGGATTCCGCATCGGCTGCGGCATATCTGAGTGCCATTGATGTTATTTACAATGCCCGGGATTATGACTGCCAATGTGCCTACACTTTTGTGGATATCCTGGATGATACGCTGGCTGCTAAAATCGGTGCATTGTTCGACCAGACAGAGGCAGACCAAAGAGGCAGCATCAAATCCAGTATAGATTCTATCCAGCGGAGTTATACATCTTCACACGAGTCTGTTTTGACCGGATGGATTAGTTATCTGGAGGAAGATTATCCTGATTCGGGATTGTATGAGCAGTATTATGGGTTATTTGAGGAAAGCCTGAACCGGATATTAACGAAGAAATATGTTGCTGCCTGCCCGGTTGACGTTTATGTATATGATGGGGATGACAATCTGGTTGCTTATGTGTCCGGCGGCATTCCATATTGTTCCGCAAATATTACCGTATTGATCCGGGATGACACCAAGACACTGTATTTCTACAATGACGAGGAATACCGGATAGAATATATTGGGACGGATACCGGTACCATGGATCTGACTATTTCGGAGTATGATGAAGAAGGGAATACACAGAGGGACGTATACTTTTATGACATAGCACTGTCTGACGGAAAGACTTACGGGACAGATGTAGATGGTCTGACGTTAGAAGATACATCATACTACCTGGATTCAGATGATGATACCACGATAACTCCGGATCTGGATACATATCAGCCTGGATCTGAAAGCCATACAGCCACCCTGGTTTCTGCAAGTATGATTATAAATGGGGAATTATGTTTTGAGACAACCGCTTATGCAGGTGAACAGATACGGATATATGCTTATATCCCGGAAGGATATGAATTTGCCGGATGGACTTCAGATATAGGTGAATCTGTTTTTGATAATCCGGGATCACAGGTTACAAATTTACGTATGCCGGATCAGGATGTTACTGTCACGGCGACATTACAGGAGGCTGATACAGTGTCTGATCCAGATACCTTACTGCTCCGCCGCGGCAATACCTTCTACCTCATCAACAGCGGGGACGGCTCCACAGAACAGACATTCACCTGCGGGGAGTCCACCGATGAAGTCCTGATCGGCGACTGGGACGGCGACGGTTATGACACGGTCTGCCTGCGCAGCGGAAACACGTATTATTTCAGCAATACGCTGGGCGGGAATACGGAGTATTCGTTCAGCTTCGGGAAATCCACGGATGAGGTGCTGGTCGGCGACTGGGACGGTGACGGCATTGACACGCTCTGCCTGCGCCGCGGCAGTACCTTCTATATTTCCAATTCAGCGGACAGCGGCACAGTAGATTACTCATTCACGCTGGGCGGGGATACCGATGAGATCATTTCTGGCGACTGGGACGGCGACGGGATCGACACCCTGAGCATCCGGAGCGGTAATGTATTCTACATTTACAATACCCTTGGCGGTGAAGCGGAGTACAGCTTCTCCTTCGGGAAAACGACCGATACCGTCATCGTCGGTGACTGGGACGGCGACGGCACGGACGGCCTGTGCCTGCGCCGGGGGACTGCCTGCTACATCAGCAATGACCCTCAGTCGGGGACGATCGATACCTCGTTCAGCTGCGGCAAGGACAGTGACGAAATCTACGCAGGAACCTGGGGAGAGGTTGCGGAGCAGGATGTTGTCCCCGATACGCTCGGCCTGC
>JAJQDV010000001.1 GCA_021202015.1 Clostridiales bacterium
AAAATAAGGGCATTCTACTCCTTTTTTATTCTAAAAGTGTTTAAGACCGGATTCTCGAACATTCTGTCAACAATATCATTTCATTTTTAAATTTTCTTGCCAAATTTATTTTTTATGCTACAATAGCCATTGCAATGTCCTGATGAAATACCGTTGCAGGATCCTGCCATCCTGTATAAACAGGATGACACGTTATAAATACAGTCTGAGTTACCAATATATTCAAATAAAAGAAAACAGGAGTTTAAATATGTCAGACGGAAATACGGCGGAATATTATCGGAAATACGCGGACTCCATCCTCTATGCCAACGGTAATCTCGTCCTCGGGATATCCGCGGACGGAACGGTGCTGCAGCTGAGCGAGAATGACTTTGTCGACATGGCGGCGAATGCGACGGACGCCGTCCGGTTTGAACGGGATGTCCTGATCAAAAAGGACGGAACGCTGATCAGTCCCGCGCCGTTAGTCCGAAGCTGGGATCATATCACAGCCCTCGCAGGCGGATCAACCGGCTCCTATAAGAAGTTTTATGTCGGCCTGAGGGACGACGGCACGCTGATCGCTGACGGCGCAAACGCATGCGGGCAGGGCGATGTCTCGGAGTGGAAGAATGTGAAGGCCGTATCCTGCGGTTACCGGCACACCGCCGCGCTGCTGGAAAACGGACGGGTTCTCACAACCGGATCAAATAAAAACGGACAGTGCGGCACCTCGGACTGGGAGGACATCGCCGCTGTCTTTGCGGCTCTGGACTGTACATTTGCTCTGAAAAAAGACGGCACGGTGCTCTCAGCCGGCGCTGCGCGTTACGGCTGCGACCTCTCCGGGTGGAGCGATATAGAGAAGCTTGTCGTCTCCGAGGGAACCATTTCCGCCACCTGGAACGGAGGCGTCACCCTTGCCGGAAGAAAAAAGGACGGCACGGTGCTCACCACCGGCTTCAACGCAAATCCGAAGCACGGCACGAAACGCTGGGATACGGAGAGCTGGGAGCACATCGTCTCTATCTCCTCCCACGGAGAGCAGCTGCTGGGACTGCGGGCGGACGGAACCGTGGCCGCCGTCGGCCCGAATGAAAAGGGCCAGTGCAATGTGTCCGAGTGGCATGACATCATCGGCATCTACGGCGGATACGGCGGTGTGTCGGCCGGGATACAATCGGACGGGCATGTCGTCTACACGGCGCACAGCGTTGTACCCGGCCGGGTGACCTATAAGATCACCCTGAGTCCTCCCGTGATTTCAAAGAAGACTCTGTTTACTTCTTTACCGGAACGCATTTAGGCAGAATGGAGATTTATTATGAAAACAAAAAGAGAAGACATCCGCAACATCGCGATCATCGCGCATGTTGACCACGGAAAAACCACCCTCGTGGACAACCTTTTAAAACAGTCCGGCGTATTCCGGGACAATCAGGTCGTTCAGGAGCGCGTGATGGATTCCAATGACATCGAGAGGGAGAGGGGCATCACGATCCTCTCCAAAAACACGGCGGTTTTTTATAAAGATACAAAGATCAATATCGTGGATACCCCCGGCCACGCCGACTTCGGCGGCGAGGTCGAGCGCGTACTGAAAATGGTGGACGGCGTCGTCCTGGTCGTGGACGCGTTCGAGGGCGCGATGCCCCAGACAAAGTTTGTCCTGATGAAGGCTCTGGACCTGGATCTTCCGGTCATTGTCTGCATTAACAAGATTGACCGGCCGGAGGCCAGACCGGAGGAGGTCATCGACGAGGTACTGGAGCTTTTCATGGATCTCGACGCCTCCGACGAACAGCTGGACTGTCCTTTCGTCTATGCGTCCGCCAAGTACGGCTATGCCACCCTGGATCCGGCTGACGAACCCAAGGATATGACCCCTCTGTTTGAGACCATTTTAAACTATATTCCGGCGCCCACCGGAGATCCGGACGCAAACACGCAGGTGCTGGTCAGCACGATCGATTACAACGAGTATGTCGGACGGATCGCCATCGGCAAGGTGGACAACGGCTGCATCCGCGTCAACCAGGACGCCGTCATTGTCAACGCCCATGACCCGGAAAAGCTGCGAAAGGTCCGCATCAGCAAATTATATGAATTTGACGGTCTGGAGAAGGTCGATGTGCAGGAGGCACGGATCGGCTCTATTGTGGCCATCTCCGGCATCGCGGATATCCATATCGGGGATACGATCTGTGCGCCGGAACAGCCGGAGCCCATCCCTTTCCAGAAAATATCCGAGCCGACGATCGCCATGAACTTTCTCGTAAACGACAGTCCGCTCGCCGGACAGGAGGGCAAATATATCACCTCCCGCCATATCCGCGACCGGCTGTTCCGCGAGCTGAACACAGACGTCTCCCTCCGCGTGGAGGAGACGGACAGCCCGGACTGCTTCAAGGTGTCCGGACGCGGGGAGCTTCACCTCTCCGTGCTGATTGAGAACATGCGACGCGAGGGCTACGAGTTTGCCGTATCCAAGGCGGAGGTGCTCTACCGCACCGATGAGAACGGCAAACGGACGGAGCCCATGGAACTGGTCTATGTCGATGTGCCGGAAGAGTTTACCGGGACCGTTATCGAAAAGCTGAGCCAGCGCAAGGCCGAGCTTCAGAACATGGGCGGTATCAGTGGCGGATATACCCGCCTCACCTTCCGCATGCCCGCACGCGGCCTTATCGGCTACCGCGGCGACTTTCTGACGGACACAAAGGGAAACGGCATCATGAACACGATCTTTGACGGCTATGACCTTTACAAAGGAGATATCCAGTACCGCAAGCTCGGCTCCCTCATCGCCTACGAGCCGGGCGAGTCCGTGGCCTACGGCCTGTTTTCCGCCCAGGAGCGCGGCGCCCTGTTTATCGGCCCGGGCGAAAAGGTCTACTCCGGCATGGTCGTCGGACAGTGCTCACGCTCCGAGGACATCGAACTGAATGTCTGCAAGAAAAAGCACCTGACCAACACGCGGTCGTCCTCCGCGGATGAAGCACTGACGCTGACGCCGCCCCGGATCCTGAGCCTTGAACAGGCACTGGATTTCATCGACACGGACGAGCTGCTGGAGGTCACGCCGGAGAGCCTGCGCATCCGAAAGAAGATTCTCGACCCGACGCTGCGGAAACGGTCCGCCATGCGGAAAAATCAGTAAATCGAGTCCCCTACGTTAAAAACCGGCCGTCCCGCATACGCGGAACGGCCGGTTTCCTTTGTCTGTTACTCTTGTCCTTCGATTGGTTTTGCGTTCGGCAGTTCCTGAAAATACTCCAGAGCCGTCAGGATGATCGCCAGAGTATAGACAGCAAAGCCCACACCCATGACCAGTGAAAACGGCCAGTACGGCAAATGCAGGATCTGTGATGCTTTTCCGACGGAGTAGTTCGTACTTACCTGTCTGAAAGACTGAATCGTCAGAAGCAGGCAGAAGAACGCGCACACCAGCTGCAGGATACCGTTCAGGGCGCAGCGTCCCTTCGGCGGCAGCTTGTTCACAAAGAGATCTACCCTTACATGGCCGTTCTCTAACTGTGTGACACCGAAGCACAGGTACATCATGATGATCATACCCAGCTCTACCATCTCCATGTTGCCCAACACACGATAGTTTGTAAACAGATGCAGGATAACGTCTATCACCGTCACAATCACGGCATACATCAGAACTGCCATAGATATATACCGAATCGCATGGCAAAATTTCTCTAACCCGGAGCGGAATTTTTTCATAAAAACAACTCCTTTCTGGATCGCTTACTGAACAATTACTGGTTATTGGCGATGCACTCCATCGCGGTGTCATAGATGGCCTGGCCGTCATAACCCGCCGCATCCATGGACTCAATCCACTCGTCGATGGTCTGCTGCGCAACATCTTCCAGCTTCGCCCTCTCTTCATCGCTCAGGTAATAAAGCTCATCCGCTACGGCTTCCTTCACTTCCTCTTCATACTGATCCCATACTTCCGTATACTTCAGGGAATCCTCCGCCACGTCGTCCAGCAGCTGCTGCAGCACTTCCGGAAGCGCGTCATAGGAATCCTGGTTCATAACCATGAAGTAGGTAGAAACGCCGATGTTCTCATCCAGATAATAGGACAGAACTTCATCCAGCGAGAAGGAATTGACCGCGTGCCAGTCGGTAATGCATCCGTCAAGCGTGCCCTTGTCAAGGTTGCTGTACAGATCGTTAATGGAAACAGATACCGGGTTCGCGCCGAGGTTCGTGATAAAGTCGGTCGGCGGTCCGGCGTTGCCGCGCAGCTGCATGCCCGCAAGATCATCCAGTGTCTCAATCTTTGTGCTGACAGTCTCAATCGCGCTCTGGCAATTGGTATGAAGCAGTAATACATGGAAGTTGGAATACTCCTCATCCATATAATCCGTAGTGTTCCAGAACTCCCAGATTGCCTGCGAACCGTTGGTCGCGCTCTGGATATCGATCAGAGGAAGCATGAACACTTCGGTTACAGGGAAGGTGTCCGCGTAGAAGGACTGCAGGCCCCATCCGATATCCGCGGAGCCGTTCAGTACATAATCATAGGTATCCTTCGGACCCGCGAGTGTAGCTCCGTGGTAAACCTCGATGGTCAGATATCCTTCGGAAGCCTCCTCGACTGCAGCCGCGAAGTTGTTCAGGAATGTACCTGTCGCGGAATTCTCCGGGTCATGCTGGGTCAGAGTAAGCGTATAGGTCTGATCCAGACCGCTCAGGTCATATTCACCGACGCCGGACTCATCATCCGCATCCGCGGTATCGTCTGTCTCCGCCTCTGCGGAAGTGTCGTCTGTCTCGGCCTCTGCGGTCGATGTCGTGTCGTCGGCGGAATCATCGGATGATGAGCTGCCGCAACCGGCCATTGCGCCCATGGACACCACAAGCGCCCCGGCAAGTACGATAGAAATCACTTTCTTTTTCATAAGATCCTCCTTCTTTTTTGCGTATACGGTGCACAAGCGCCGTATACTTTTGAAATATTGAAAACCATATCTCCGTTATCCAGTTTAACCGTATAGCAGAGTAGGCAGCCCCAGTGACAGCGGCTTAATCAAAGCCACGAGAAGAACTGTCACGATCAGCGCAATGACAAACGGCACGACGCCCTTGAAAATCTTCATAATCGGCACGTCCTTCGCGATACCGCCCATGACATATACGCACATGCCCACAGGGGGCGTGATCAGTCCCAGCTGCATGATCATTACCATCAGAACGCCGAACCATACGGTGTTCATGCCCATCTGCTGAACAATGGGCAAAAAGATCGGCGTCAGAAGCACAATCAGCGGCAGGGAATCAATAAAGCAACCCAGCACCGCGTAGATAGCCAGAATCAGCAGGATAACTACGAGATTCGGCAGATTCGACGATGCAATCCCGTTCGCCAGAGTGGTCGGGATCCGGGAAATCGTAAGGAAGTAACCGAATATGTACGCGCCTACCATGATCATGAAAATCATGCAGGACGTCCGCAGCGTATCCGCCAAAGACTTCTTAATATTATCCCAGCTCGCCTTTCTCTTTCCGATAAGGAACAGCAGAGCAATAAACGCTCCGACAGCAGCGCCCTCGTTCGCGCTGAAGATACCGCTGAAAATACCGCCGAGCACGACCACAAAAAGGATCAGAATCGGGATAACGCCCTTCAGCGACTGCATCTTCTCCTGCAGGGAAACCTTTTCGCCCTTCGGAGCCAGGTCAGGATTCATCTTCACCTGAATCATGATGGTCATGACATAGACCGCGGCCAGCAGAATACCCGGGATAATACCCGCGGCAAACATCGTGCCGATCGACTCTTCCGCCGCAATGGCATATAGGATAAATCCCGTGCTGGGCGGAATCAGGATGCCCAGCGTACCGCCGGCTGCGATCGAGCCGCAGGCGAGCGTATCCTTATAACCGTATTTCCGCATCTCCGGCAGACAGACGACGCCGAGCGTAGCGGTGGTGGCTGTCGAGGAACCGCAGATTGCCGCAAAAAACGCGCAGGCTACAATTGTCGCAGAAGAAAGACTCCCCGGAACCCGTCCGATCCATTTATGGCAGAATGCGTATAGATCCTGACTGATCCCGGCATAAAAGGCAAACTGCCCCATCAACACAAACAATGGAATTACCGAGTAGGAATAGTTCGCGATCGTACTGAACGGCACGGACGAAAACAATCCCATCGCGCCTTTCATATTGACGATGATCGCATAACCGAAAAATCCTACGACGACCATCGTAAAACCGATATTCATACCCATGAACAGCAGAATCAGTAAAACAATGACGCCGATAATTCCGATTACCAATGGACTCATTAGCTCTCTCTCCTTTCTGTAAAACAGCCATTTCTGTTCTTCTTTGAATAAAAAATACTTCTCAGGTCAGGCTCCTGTCAGAACGCCTGAAACAACATGCCTCCTTTCTTACTATACCGTTTTCTGAAATTCCATCCGGATTGTATTCCGTATTGATCTGTGTTTTCGACCGGTATGTATTCGTACCTCTACTCAATCAAAATTTTATGCTGTATAGCGACTATACATTCAAGCACTTTCTTTCGAGTAACTAAATTTTTAGTAATTTTTCCACAAATTTTACGATGTTTCTCTCTGTTTTTCTATAATTTTGCACAATGTATTTTGGGGTATACATCTGTCGACAGGATTTTTCTTGTGTTTTTCAACAATTCCACTTTTTTATGCAGTCCTGAACAAATAAAATAGAATCCCGCTTCGCGGGATTCCTGCGCTGCCGCGCGTCTGCGTAAGCAGACATTTTCATTTGCGCGACATGCGCATCCACAGCGGAGCGTTTTTTATCATATAGGAAGTTCGGAGAACTTTCCTATATGATAGAAAAACAGATGCGCACCGGCAGCAACCGGTGCGCATCCGCTCATATTTCAAGTCAGGATTTATAAATTTTTCTTTAAGTTACTATTCTCAATCCTCCACCTCACATGCGCAAAAGGTGAGTCGTAACTCCTTTAGAACATATCCGGCAGCCACTTCTTCGGATCAACTTCCAGGAACTTCGATCTCTCAAAATGCTCTTTCAGCTTGAACGGCATCGTGCAGTCGAAGATCGTCTTGCAGGAAATACCGAGATCGCTGATCATCGGATTATAAGACGTCTCCTGCGTGTGATCCAGCGGATGACATCTCACGCCCGGAATCATCACAGTATCGATATCGCCCTGATAACGCGTATTCAGCGCCCAAAGCACGTCGTTGCTGTCGAACGGATCTACATCCTCATCCACGAGAATGACATGCTTCAGCTCGGAGAAAGCCGAGAATGCGAGAAGCGCAGCCTGTCTCTGGCGACCCTCGTCACTCGGGATGCTCTTTTTAAACTGCATGATCGCCATGTATTTGCCGCCTCCCGACGGATGCGCATATACATTCAGCAGCCGTCCCGGCATTGCGGTCTCAACCATATTAATAATGCTGGCCTCCGTGGGAAGCCCCGCCATGTGCACATGCTCCTCGGACGGGCCGATCGTCGTCTGCATGATCGGGTTCACCCTGTGCGTCACGGCCTTCACCTTGATGATCGGAACCATCGGCGCGGGGCCGGTCTGTCCCGGGAACTCCGGCATCGCCTTGCCGGTACCCGTGGAACGGTCCTCCGGCACTCTGTCATGCGGCATCAGCAGCCCCTCGATCACATACTCCGCGTTTGCGACGGCGGTCTCCTCGATCGTCAGACATTTGCAAAGCTCCACCGGCTTCTGGCGGATCGCGCCCGCGCAGCCCAGCTCGTTGTATCCGATCGGAGTCGTCGGCGGCTCAAAGCCGGACGCCAGATAGATCGCCGGATCCAGACCGATGCTGACAGAGATCGGCATCGGTTTATTCAGTTTCTCATACTTGTCATAGAATGCGCCCAGGTGTCTCGCGCCCGGCGTGATCCACATGGACATCTCATCCGCGCTCTGCAGACAAAGCCTGTGGATCGTCACATCGGTATCCCCGTTCTCCGGATCCGTACCGGCGCAAAGGCCCATGGTCACATACGGACCCGCGTCCTCCGGCGTATTGGTCGGCGCAGGAACGAGTTTGCGAATGTCAAAACCCTCGTCCGTCGCGTAATGTACAACCTCCTGGCAGGGAGGCCTGTCCCCGGTATAAGCCACCGGCGGAATCGGCTTCTTCACGGCGTCACGCATGTAGAATCCCAGTCGATCCGGCTCCACATCCAGAAGCGCGGCTACCCTCTTTCGGCTGGCCAGCATACCGATGATCACCCTCGCATCCGAATGTCCTTTGATCGAGTTAAACATCATGGCCGGGCCGATCTTCGTCGGACGCATCACGGTTCCGCCCGCGCCTACATGGCGGTATACGCCGGAGAGCTCCGCTTTCGGATCCACCTCCACATCCGTCTCAACATACTCGCCCGGAATACTCTTTATCAACTCGATCGCCGAGCGCAGATCAGTTACATTGTTCATATAAAATTCCTCCTTCAAAAAATACTGTAAAATTCGCCAAAACTCAATTCGTCCCCACTCCGTTTTAGTATAACACTGTATAGTAAATATACAGTTAATTCTTTTTTTCCTGAAAACTGCACAATATTTTTCATGTATTTTTGTATAATTTTTACATCCATTCTCTGTCATCTTTCTTTTGACTGTATAGCGCTATACAGATTATAATAGAACGGAGTGAGACAAGCAGGCAAAAACAGGAAGTTTGTATAACACTATACAGATTATAATAAAGAATTGCGCTGAAGAGAAGGGAGCACTTCATTCTAATGAAACGATTGATCATAGGAATCAGCGGAGCCAGCGGCATCCCCATCGCGGTCAGCGTGCTGCGCGCCTTACACGAGCTGCCGGACTGGACAAGCTGTCTTGTCATTTCCAAAGGCGGAGAACGAACCATCGAGATGGAGACCGATTTCACCGTCGATGAGATTGCAGCGCTGGCAGACGAGATCTACGATAATACGAACGTCGGCGCTTCCATCGCCAGCGGGACTTACCGCACGGAAGGCATGATCGTCGTACCCTGCAGCATGAAAACGGTTTCCGGCATCGCGAACGGCTACTCGGATACTCTGTTGCTGCGCGCCGCCGATGTGGTGATCAAAGAGCGCAGGAGGCTGCTCCTCGTAGCTAGGGAGACTCCGCTCAGCACCATTCATCTGAGGAACATGCTTACCCTCTCACAGATGGGCGTGATCATCATGCCGCCCATGCAGACCTATTACAATCATCCGGAGAGTGTTTCGGACATGACCGACCATATGACCGGCAAGATCCTGGATGTCTTCGGGATCGACTACAGCCGTTTCCGCAGGTGGAATCCGTAACCGAATCCGCCACTGTTTCCCTGTCGGTATCCATAACCGGATCTGCCGCCGTTTCTGTGTCAGTATCCGAAATGAAATAGAATCGAGTCCAGTTATCATGTGTACAAAACGTAATATCCTTTTTTACATCGCAGGCCTGTTTGTGATGGCCTTCGGAATCGTGCTGATCAAAAAAGCCGGGGTCGGCGTGTCCCCGGTCAGCGCCATTCCCTCTGTCCTTGCAGATCTGCTGCCGCTGAGTTTCGGCAACACGACCATTTTATTTCAGGTGGTCTGTTTCATTCTGATCTTTGTCGTCCGGAAAAAAGCAGATGTCAAGACGTTCCTGATCCTGCCGGTCGCGATCGCTTTCGGCTATATCATCGATCTGTATATGTTCCTGCTGCCGTCCGGAAATCTTCCCATATGGTTATCCTATGTGGTCTGTCTCGCCGGGATCGCCGCAACCGCGATGGGCATCACCCTTATTGTCAGGGCCGATCTCATGCTTCCCTCGCCCGACGCCCTGATCCGGGCCATCAGCGACAGATACAGCCAGCCCCTTTCGCGCATAAAAATGGAGGGAGACGGCATCTACGTCGCCATCGCCCTCGCCTTGGAGCTGATCTTTTTTCATCATCCCGAATCCGTCTGGATCGGAACCGCCCTGTCCGTCCTCCTGACCGGAAGGCTGGTAGGGGCCTTTACAAAATATCTTTCCCGAAATCAAACAGAACCCGGTTGAAAGCTATGATTCAGTCTCACATCCCGTCGCGCTGAGTGCCAGGGCAGCCTCATTCCCCATTTTCTCCACTGCGGCCGACACTTCCCGAATCTGATCCTCTGAAATGCCGTTAATATGGAACCCGCCGGAACAGACCACTACGGTTCCCAGTCTGCTGCCTATAATCTCTGCCGTTCTGCGGCAGAGGATCTCGTCTTTGTGCCCTGTCACATTCAGCACGGAGGTGGTGGTGCTAATGGCTCCGTCGCCGGTCAGGGACGGCCGCGGCACAGCCAGTACGGTACAGCCAATGTGTGGTCGCTGTCCGCCCCGGAGGAGTACGAGAATATCCTCTCCCACTCTCGCCGCACTGATCTCAATGGGGAAGCCCGCAACCTCCCGCGATATCGTGATCAACCAGTCCATCCGTCTTGCCTTTCACCACAATTTGTAAGAAACTTTATCACAAAATTTACTATACATTATATAGCAGCTATACACGCAAGTGTTTTTTGTAAAAAATTTGTAACTTCTTCTCAGACGATTTCTCTGGTCTTCTTTGACACCTTCAGTATCATCAGCCCCACAAGCATCAAAACCGCGAAAATCGTCCCGAACAGGAATCCGACCTGGAGATTATCCCCGAACCGCGCGGAGATCGCTCCGGTGATCGCGGGTCCGGCCCCGCATCCCAGATCTCCCGCCAATGCAAGAAAACCGAACAGCGCCGTCCCGCCCTTCGGCATGATCTTCGACGCGAACGTAAACGACCCCGGCCACATCACGCCATTTGAAAACCCTGCGACCGCGCAGGCCGCCAACGCAATGATCGCCGAACCGGAAAGCCCGATCACGACATAACAGCAGCCGCAGATGATCGTGCAGCACAGCATAAACCTCCACAGCTTCGCGTCATTGCCCCTCTTTCCGTACCACGTCCTCTCGATTCCCTTCATGGCGGCGAACAGGCAGGGACCCGTCAGATCGCCTACCGCCTTGGAGACATGCAACCCCTCTTCCGCGAAATCGGAAGCCCACTGGGCGATCGCCATCTCACAGGAACCGGCACAGAACATAAAAATCAGCAGCAGCCAGAACAGTCCCGATCCCGCCAGCGTGCGGACAGGCATCCGTTCCTCTTTGGAAACCAGCTCATACATGGGGACAAACAGGAAGAAAACCGCGTTCGCCAGCGGCAGCAGCGCCCACAAAAGCGCCAGAAGCTTCCAGTTTTCAAGACCTGCCAGCCGAAAAAACACTGTGGAAACCACGATCACGATCACGCTGCCCCAACAGTAAAACGCGTGAAGCATGCTGACCGCCTGATCCTTGCGCTCAATCGGGCAGGCCTCCACGATGGGAGTCAGAAGCACTTCCGTCAGCCCGCCGCCCGCACCGTAAATGACAACCGCCAGGACCAGGCCGGAAAACGGATTCTGAAACAGCTCCGGAAAATAAGCCAGCCCGCTGATCCCGACCGCGGCAAGAATATGCGCGAGAAAGACGCACTTCCGGTATCCGAACCGGTCCGCAAACGCGGACGCGAAAAAATCCACCGCGATCTGAGCACCGAAATTTGCAGCGATCAGAAAGGAAACCTGTGAAAGGCTGATCTCATACTGCGTCTGAAACGTCACAAACAGAAGAGGCGCAAACGTATTGATCATGGACTGGACGATATAACCGACCGAGGACGCCCTCACCGTAGCATGGTAATTCCGTGACCGTTTCATAATACCTCCTGAAATTTTCCTGTGCAGCCCCGCGCAAAACAAAAATGAACCCATCCGATATATGTCCGGGGATTTCGCTTCTCCTTACATATACCGGATGAATCCATCAAAAATCCGGATTTTACAGATTTCTAATCCGCTCCAGCGCCGCCAGCGTATTCTCATATGTACCGAACGCCGTCAGCCGGAAATACCCCTCTCCGCTGGGTCCGAACCCGGATCCCGGCGTACCGACCACATTTGCGGTCCCGAGCAGATAGTCAAAAAACTCCCATGACGTCATCTGATCCGGCGTCTTCAGCCAGATGTACGGCGCGTTCACGCCGCCGAACACTTCAAATCCCGCCTCCGTCAGTCCGCTGCGGATCGCGGCCGCATTCTTCATATAATAAGCGACCTGCTCTGCGAGCTGTGCTTTCCCCGCTTCACTGTAAACCGCCTCGCCGGCGCGCTGTACGATATACGGAGCCCCGTTGAACTTCGTGCCGTGGCGTCTCGCCCACATCGCGTGGAGGGAGACGTCCCCGCATTTTAAGTCCTTCGGAACCACCGTGTACCCGAGACGGACGCCGGTAAATCCCGCGTTCTTTGAAAAGCTCTTCAACTCAATGGCGCAGGTCTTCGCGCCCTCGCACTCATAGATCGTGTGCGCCACATCATCCTCGGAAATATAGGCCTCGTACGCGCCATCGTAAATGATCACCGCGCCGACCCGGTTCGCGTAATCCACCCACTCCTGAAGCTGTGCTTTTGTGAGCGTCGTGCCGGTCGGATTGTTCGGCAGGCACAGGTAGATCATATCCGGGGTCTCTTTCGGAAACTCCGGTACGAAATTATTTTCCTTCGTGCAGGGCATATAGATGACATTACTCCAGATCTCCGTGGCCGGATCATAGATGCCGGTACGTCCCGCCATCACATTCGAATCCACATACACCGGATACACCGGATCGCATACGGCGATACGGTTGTCCACGGAAAAGATCTCCTGAATATTTCCGGAGTCGCTCTTCGCCCCATCTGAGACAAAAATCTCATCCGCACGGATGTCGCATCCTCTCGCCCTGTAATCATTCTCCGCAATGGCATTGCGCAGGAATTCATAACCCAGATCCGGCGCGTAGCCGCGGAAAGTCTCCGCCTTCCCCATCTCGTCCACCGCCGCATGCAGCGCCTCAATGATCGCCGGCGCCAGCGGCTGCGTGACGTCGCCGATGCCCAGCCGGATCAGCGTCCGGTCCGGATGCGCCGCCTGATACTCGCTTACCTTTCGGGCAATCGTGCTGAAAAGATAGCTGCCGGGCAGCTTCTGATAATTATCATTTACCTTGAACATATGTACTCTCCTCTTCTCTGTAACTTAATGCTTACAGTATACACACTTTAATATGAATTTTCAATAATCTACTTACATATCCATCATACTCAGAATCATCTGCGCCGTCTCCGTAAAACTGGTACCGTTGTCCATGCTGGTTTTCTGGAGATAACGGTGCGCGTCCTCCTCCGTCATATTGTTTCTGGACATGAGAATGCCTTTCGCGCGGTCGATCAGCTCCTGCTCCTCCCGGGAACGTTCTCTCGGCATCTGCCGTCGCTTTCGCCTGGCGCGCCGGACATCGTAAACGACCATCTCTACCGTGGAGACAAGCTCATGCACCTTCAGCGGCTGGGACAGGCTGACCACATCCGTGTCGCCGTTTTCCGCCCAGTCGTCCCTCGATGTGATCGTGATCATCTGAAACCCGGCAGGAAGATATTCTTTTAGTTCGCGGTAGATCATATCGGGCAGCCGGTAACTGCAGACGACTATGCCGTCCTGGAGTTCGTTCGCCTCCTGAATCGTCTGCGCGCCGTTCGTACAGACGCCGACGACATGAAACCCGCTTCGGACAAGTATCGTTTTTATTTTCTTCCCCGTATCCGCTTTGGGAAACGCAATGATAATTCCTGTCAAGCTTTACACCTTTAATATTTGTTCAGATACTCCGCCAGTTCCCATTCGCTGACGGTGCGACAATAAGTGTCCCACTCTTTTTTCTTCGCCTTTAAATAGACATCCGAAATGTGCTCACCCAGCACGCCGCGGACAAAATCATCCTTCTCCATGGCATCCAGGGCATCCTTCAGATTGGCGGGAAGCTTATTCACACCGAGTTTTTCACATTCCTCCTCAGAAAGATCATAGATATTTTTTGCAATACTCGGCGGCGGCAGGATCTGATTCCGGATCCCGTCCATACCGGCCGCCAGACAGAGCGCCAGCACCAGATAGGGGTTCGCTGCGGAATCCGGGCTGCGCAGCTCGACGCGCATACCGCCTTCACGGACGGAGGGAATGCGGATCAGCGGGCTCCTGTTCTTTACGGACCACGCGATATGAACCGGCGCCTCAAATCCCGAGACCAGCCTCTTGTAGGAATTCACCAGCGGATTCGTGACCGCGCACATGCCGTAGACATGCTTCATCAGACCCCCGATGAAATAATAGGCCTCCCGGCTCAGTCCGTTCGCGTCCTCCGGGTCGGAGAATATATTGACCCCGTCCTTTGACAGAGACATATTGATGTGCATGCCGGAGCCGTTGACGTCGGACTTAGGTTTCGGCATAAAGGTCGCATACATACCGTGGCGCTTGGCGATCGTCTTCACCGCCAGCTTGAACGTCATAATATTGTCCGCTGCGTGGAGTGCAGGCTCGTATTTAAAATCGATCTCATGCTGGCCCGGCGCCGCCTCGTGGTGGGAGGACTCGATCTCAAAGCCCATATCCTCCAGTGTGAGCACCATATCACGTCTGGCATTCTCCCCGAAATCATTCGGTCCCATCTCAAAATAGCCCGCGATCTCGCCGGTCTCCGTCGTAGGCCGTCCCTGGTCGTCGGTGTTGAACAGGAAGAATTCACACTCGGATCCGATCTCGCAGACATAGCCCAGATCATGCACCTGCTCCACAACCTTTTTCAGCACCAGCCGCGGGTCGCCCTCAAAGGGAGTTCCCTCCGGACGGTAAATGTCGCAGATAAAACGCGCCACCTTGCCCTGCTGCGGCCGCCACGGAAAGATCGTAAAGGTGTCCGGATCCGGATGCAGATACATATCCGACTCCTCGATCCGCGCGAACCCCTCAATCGACGAACCGTCAAACATAAAACTGTTATCAAGCGCCTTTTCCAGCTGGCTGCTCGTGATCGCCACGTTCTTCAGGCGGCCGGAAATGTCCGTGAACTGAAGACGGATAAACTCGACGTCCTCCTCCTCAATCCTGCGCATAATGTCCTGCTTCGTGTATTTGCTCATAGTGTCCTCCTGACTTATTATATGCCCGTCCCTTCCCCTCACCGGGAAATGAACCTCAGCATCTCTTCAAATTTCATGGATCCGCCGAAGAGATCCAGTGCGCTTCCGATCGTCACGTTCAGACGATCCTGTCCCCATTCACGCAGCTGCCGCAGATGCTCAAAGCTGCCGACCCCGCCGGCGTAGGTGACGGGAATCTTCCCCCAGCCGCCGAGGATCTCCACCAGGCCGCGCTCTATGCCGGAGGCCTTTCCCTCGACGTCCACGGCATGGATCAGGAACTCATCCGCATAACCCGCGAGACGGTCGAGCAGGGGCTCCGAGATCCGCTCCGCAGTAAACCTCTGCCAGCGATCCGTGACGATATAATAAGACCCGTCCCGCTTCCGGCAGCTCAGATCCAGCACGAGCCGGTCCTTCCCGGTGACATCACAGAGCTGTTCCAGATGATCATAATCCAGGATCCCGTCGCGAAATACCCAGGAAGTAACGACCACATGGCCGGCTCCGGCATCCAGAAAATCCGCGGCATTCTCCGGCGTAATGCCGCCGCCCGCCTGCAGTGCGCCCGGATATGCGCGAAGCGCCGACAGCGCCTGCTCTTTTGTTTCCTCATAATAAGGAGAATCCTTTGCGTTCAGCAGGATCACATGCCCGCCCCGGAGCTGATGCCTCCGGTAAAAACGGGCATAAAACGCTGCGTCCTGCTCCGAGACATAATTTGTCTTCGCCTGATCTCCCTCATCCCGCAGAGAGCCGCCTACAATCTGTTTCACTTTCCCGTTATGAATGTCGATACACGGCCGAAACTCCATCGTTTTCTCCCTTTTGCCTGTAAAATCCTGACAGATAACACGGATTGCTCCGCAAAAACCGCTGCGCAGTCCTCATACGTTTTAATGTACCATAAAAAAAGGAACTTGCAAAGGGGAAAAAGTCTGTTGACATTATCTGACGGAATCACTATAATGAAGAAAAATTCTATTCGAGGGAGGAAAAAGATGGCAAAAATCATTGGCGAGGGCATTACTTTTGACGACGTGTTGCTTGTTCCGGCTTATTCCGAGGTGACACCCAACATGGTCGACCTGACAACGAGGCTGACGAATCAGATCACGCTGAACATCCCCATGATGAGCGCGAGCATGGACACGGTGACCGAGCACAGGATGGCGATTGCCATGGCCAGACAGGGAGGCATCGGAATCATCCATAAGAACATGTCCATCCTGGCACAGGCCGAGGAAGTCGATAAGGTCAAGCGCTCTGAGAACGGCGTCATCACAGATCCTTTCTCCCTCTCCGCGGAGCACACGCTCCGGGATGCGGACGAGCTGATGGGAAAGTTCCGCATTTCAGGCGTCCCGATCATCAGGGATGACGGCACACTGGTCGGCATCATCACGAACCGCGATCTGAAGTTCGAGACCGATTACAAGAAAAAGATCAGCGAATGTATGACCAGCGAAGGACTCGTCACCGCAAAGGAGGGAATCTCCCTGGATGAGGCGAAGTCCATCCTGGCAAAGTCCCGAAAGGAAAAGCTCCCCATCGTCGATGACGATTACAAGTTAAAGGGCCTGATCACGATCAAGGATATCGAGAAACAGATCAAATATCCCCTCTCCGCAAAAGATTCTCACGGCCGGCTTCTCTGCGGCGCAGGCGTCGGCATCACCCATGACATGATGGAGCGGGTGACCGCCCTTGTGAACGCCCAGGTCGATGTGATCGTTGTGGATTCCGCGCACGGGCACTCCAAAAACATACTGACCGCGATCCGCCGGATCAAGGAGACCTATCCGGATCTGCAGGTCATCGCGGGGAATGTCGCCACGGCAGCTGCCACGCAGGCGCTGATCGAGGCGGGCGCGGACGCCGTGAAGGTCGGCATCGGGCCGGGCTCCATCTGTACCACGCGCGTGGTCGCGGGCATCGGCGTTCCGCAGATCACGGCCATCATGGACTGCTACGGCGTGGCAAAGGAAGCCGACATCCCGATCATCGCGGACGGCGGCATCAAATACTCGGGCGATATGACGAAGGCGCTCGCGGCCGGCGCCAGCGTATGTATGATGGGATCCATGTTTGCCGGCTGTGATGAGGCTCCCGGCGATTTCGAACTGTACCAGGGCCGCAAGTATAAAGTCTACCGCGGCATGGGTTCTCTCGCCGCCATGGAGAACGGCAGCAGCGACCGCTACTTCCAGGAGGACGCGAAGAAGCTGGTTCCTGAGGGCGTAGAGGGACGCGTCGCCTACAAAGGCAGCGTGGAGGACACCATCTTCCAGCTGGTCGGCGGCATCCGTTCCTGCATGGGTTACTGCGGAGCACCGACGATTCCGGATCTCATCGCAAACAGCAGCTTTGTGAAGATCTCGGCGGCCTCGCTGAAGGAAAGCCACCCGCACGATATCCATATCACCAAGGAAGCACCGAATTATTCCGTTGAATAAATGTAACTGTGAAGGTACTGAACAGTTACGAATAGTCAGAATTCCGATCGGGCAGGCCTAAGTCCTGCCCGACCTTGTCGATCACAGGTTCCGGAGAATCTTCTATGAAAAAAGCACTTGTCATTTTATGCGGCGGTCTTTCCACAAGGATGGGAAGCAATAAAACCTTTCTTCCCTTCGGGCACACCTCCCTTTTAAAATATCAGATTGCGCGTTTTCGACCCTTTTTTGAGACGATCTATGTATCGGTCCCTTCCATGGAGAACGACCGTTTCTCCTATGAGGAATACTGCGGCTGCGAAGCTGTCCGTGACCAGTACGCAAAAATCGGACCGATGGGCGGGCTGTACAGCTGCCTGAGCAGTGTGCCGGAGGATATCCTGTTTTTCACACCGGTGGACGTTCCCTTTTCCAGCCCCGCGCTGGCCGCAGAGATCTGCGCGCAGCTGGAAGCGGACGGCAGACATTCTATCTGCGGCATCCGAAATCCGCAGGGGCGGGTGCAGCCTCTGTTCACCGCATACAAGAAGGAATGTCTGCCGCAGATTCAGAAACTGATTCAGGAAGGAAACTATAAGCTGAAGTTCCTCCTGACACAGGAGGCGACTCTTGTACTGGATCGTTTCCTTCCGCCGGAACAGTTCTTCAATATGAACGATCCGCAGTCCTACTATTATGCCCTTCAGAAGCTGGCTTCCCGCGTGCCGGGAGAGTTTCCGCCCGGTTTCCGTGCACAGAGCAGCGGCGCCGCGTCGGATATTCCCGTGCTGTCCTTTACCGCAAAGTCCGGTACCGGAAAGACGACCTATCTTGAGAAGCTGATCCCGCTTTTAAAAAAAGAGCACCTGCGTATTGCGGTCGTGAAGCATGACGCCCATGGCTTTCAGATCGACAAGCCCGGAAAGGACAGCTACCGGCTGACGCAGGCCGGTACGGACCATATGATCCTGACGTCCGAAGATCAGACAGCCGCGATTTTTTCACACAGAGGCGAACACCCGTCTTTAGAAAGCATCCTATCCCGGATCAGGGACGTAGACTTTATCATCACAGAAGGCTACAAACTGGGAGATCAGAAGAAGATTCACCTTCTTCGAAAGGGGTACAACGAGACCCCGGTCGGCAGCCGGGAGAATGTGATCGCATATGTGACGGACTTCCCGTTCGAATCGGATGTACCCGTATTTGACCTGAACCATCCGGAAGAGATTCTTCCGTTTCTGATGGAATATATTCACGGCGGGATTACTGCTTCTGATAAAACAATCCCTCAGCAGTAATCATGTTTCTGATGGAATATACCGGCAGGAACCATCCCCATTCCTGTTGGAATCCGTCTGTGTTGATGATTCCGTTTCCGAATGACTTGATGCACAATCCGAATGACTGAATAATAAAAATTCAATTATAATAAGATTCAGGGGGTAAAAGGCAGGACTCAAATGCCTGCAAAACATTTGTAAACGGGGGAACACAGATTGCAGATATCCTTTGATTCAATAAATCGAAAACTATCCATCTCTGAGATGGCACAGATACACAATATCAGCCGACAGACGCTGATCTACTATGACAAAATCGGATTGTTTCGCCCTGCGATCACAGATGAAGTGAACGGATACCGCTATTACAGCACGCTTCAGATCCCTCTTCTCAGAGAGATTTGTTTTTTGCGTTCCATTGGTATGCCGCTGGACGACATCCGTAAACATAATGAATACAGCAGCGCCACCTCCACAATCGAACTGCTGGAGTCCCAGCGGGACAAGTTGAAAAAACAGGTGACTACGCTGCAGAATCAGCTTCGCCAGATCGACAAGCGGGTAAACGTATACCGCACCGCGACAGATTACCATGATGAAGATTACAGGCCGGCCATTGAGCATTTCCCTGACCGCTGGGTGATTTATCACGAGTGGGACGAGGACGACATGACCCGCCACGGTTATCATTTTTCCCTGATGCGGGCCTGGAATGAAGCGGAACGATATGGCATACTTCCTTCCAGACGCTGGGGAACCCTCATTTTCAAAGAGGAGCTGGAGGAGGGTCATCCTCTGCACAAATGCGGAGCCTGCTGTCTCGTCGACGAAGACGAGATCGAGGGAGAGCCGCCCGGACTGCAGCTTCTGAAAGAAGCCGACTATGTCTGTATGCCGAAATACGGCATGTCCTTTGACGTGGAGCCGCTCAACAAGCTGGTGAGCTGGGTTCAGGAAAATGATTATGAGATCGTAGGTAATATCTACGACGAATGTCTTCTGGATACCATTTTCTATGACGACGACCATGATCTGGATTTCGGGGAAATCCAGATTCCCATAAAGAAAAAATAATGAAGCTGTCCGTGATCCGGGAAGATACGGAACCGTTTCGAAATGGAGGGAGCGCCTATGGCCTACTATGTAAACAAAAAAAACAAAAAACCGGCAGAACAGCCGCCGGAGAAAAAGAAACTGAGCCGAAACATGCGCTCGTTCTATCAGATCGTAGGATGTCTCATTGTCCTGGTCATCGTAGCGATCATCTGGTATGTGCGCGGCGGAGAATAGCATAAAACAAAATTGCGCTTTGAAATTTTATCTCATAGGACGAACTTGCCTGTGAGACAAAGAAAAAACGTCCATGAAAGTGGACGTTTTTTCTTTTACTGAGGGTATACAAATATTAGATAATTATCAAAAGTTTATTTCCCGGCTTTCCGCTTGCCGAACATGTCGATCGCTACCACAGCTACAAGCACCGCGCCGATGACGATATTCTGTACCGAGGAGGTCACGCCCATAATGTTCAATCCGGTACTGATGACACAGATTACAAACGCGCCGACCACGGTTTTCGCGATCTTGCCCTCGCCGCCGGAAAGACTGGTTCCGCCGATGGCCGCCGCGGCGATGGCCAGAATATTGTAACCGCCGTCCGCGATGTTCGGGCTTCCGGTCCGCAGACGGGAGGCCAGCACCAGACCCGCGATCGCTGCCGCGAGACCGTTCAGGGTAAAGATCAGAATATTATATCTGTCAACATTCACGCCGGAGAGCCGGGCGGTCTGCTCATTGCTTCCGATCGCGTAGGTGTAACGTCCCAGCTTCGTATTCCGGATCAGATAGAAACAGATCACGAAGAAGATGATCGCCACGATAAACTGGGAGGGAATGATCCCGATGGTCTTCGATCCCCAGAATGTAAACTGAAGTGTCGCGTTTTCGTTGTCCGCGATACGGATGGATGTCTCCTTTGTAATCACCAGAGCCAGTCCGCTGGCCGCGTACATCATGCCCGCCGTCATAATAAAGAACGGAACCTTCAGCTTCGCGATGCAGAATCCGTTAACAAATCCGCAGGCCAGACCGATCGCAATGCCGATCAGAGAAGCCGGAATCGTCGTCATCCCGGCCTGCATACAGATGGAAGCCGCACAGCCTACGAGCGCTGCGATGGAACCGATGGAAAGATCAATCTTTCCGCTGATCATGACAAATGTCATCCCGCAGCCGAACAGGATGTAAACCGCTCCCGTCCGCAGCAGGCTTGTCAGGTTGCTCAGGGAGAAGAACCCGCTCCCTGCGACCGAGAAAAGTATGACAAGAGCCACTAAGATGATATACACACCGAATTTGTCGTATATCTTTTTTCCCGTTGATACGTTGTTCATAAAATCCTCCTATTACTGCCGCTGTCCGGCAGACTGCCTGATCCTGCATTCATTTCCATCACAGTCTGCTAAATATCCAGCATTAATTTCAACATTTTTTCTTTTAAGTTCTCCTCGCCTTCATTGAACTCGCCGACCTTTTTGCCCTCGCGCATCACTATGATCCGGTTGCACAGCCCGATCAGCTCATCCTCCTCCGAGGAAATCACAATCACGCCGATATGCTGTTTTACAAGATCCTGAATAAGCTGGTAGAAATCCGCTCTGGCGCCTACGTCCACGCCACGGGTCGGCTCATCCAGAAGCAGCAGTCTGGAATTCGTCATCAGCCACTTCGCCAGACAGACCTTCTGCTGGTTGCCGCCGCTTAAGTTCTCAATCCTCTGCTCCATGCCTGTCGTCTTTATTTTTAAACTGCCAATCAGTTTTTTTACGCCGTCTTTCTCCTGGCCGTTCCGGATATGAAGGCCTTTCCCCAGACTCATCATACTCGGGAGACTCATATTCTCCCGGATCGGAAGCACTGCCATGATTCCCTCGACCTTTCGATCCTCGCTGACATATCCGATGCCCTGCTTCACAGCTTCCACCGGGCTATTGATATTCAGCTTTTCACCTTTAAATAAAAACTCACCCTCATCAAGCTCATAACAGCCGAAGATCGTCTTCGCGATCTCGGTTCTTCCCGCTCCTGCCAGTCCGGCAAAACCGAGGATCTCACCCTCTTTTAACTCAAAACTCACATTCTCATACTTACCCTTACTGGTAACATTCTTCGCCTCGAAGATCACCTCACCCTCATGATGATACTTCTCCGGAAACTGATTCGTGTTCTCAGATCCCACGATACCGGCCAGCAGTCTCTTGTTATCTACATTCGTGATGTCGTCGGAAAAGATCAGCTTTCCGTCGCGAAGCAGTGTGATTCTGTCACAGATCTGATAAACCTCTGACATACGATGCGTGATATAAACCATACCGACGCCCCTCTCCTTCAGGCGTCCGATCAGTGCAAACAGAATCTCTGTCTCCTGCATCGTCAGCGATGACGTCGGCTCATCAAAAATGATGACGTTGGAATTCAGGTTCAGCGCTCTTGTAATCTCGATCATCTGCTGCGTCGCCACCGGCAGATCGCCGGCCCTGGCGTCCAGATCAAAATCTACGCCAACCTCATCCATCACCTCTTTCGCGCGTTTGCGCATCGCCTTCCAGTCGTAAATCCCTCTGTTCACGATCTCATTCGCGATGAAGATATTCTCCAGAACGCTCAGATGGGGCAGAATGTTCAACTCCTGAAACACCATGGCAATCCCGTCCATCTGGGCGTCATGCACAGTACCCTTCAGCGGAATCACGCGGTCATTGTGTGCGATATCGCCGCTGTCCGGCAGATACACGCCGGCCAGCACCTTCATCAGCGTCGACTTTCCCGCGCCGTTCGCGCCCATCAGCGCATGAACCTCGCCCGCGCGGAGATGAAAGTCCACATTGTGCAGCACCTCAGTTCCGGCAAAGGACTTGCAGATATTCGTCATCGTCAGGATTTCTTTTCCGATGGTCTCCAGCCTTTTTTTATTTTCTTCCATTAAATCCGGCCTTTCTGAATACTGGCCGGCACGATGGCCGGCCAGCAAATCCATGCTTATTGAATCTAAGACTTCTCCTTACAGCTCACTGAACAGGTCATTGCCCTTGTCAATGAAATCCCACATGTAATCCGATACGGACTCAACGTCTGTACCCATCGTCCACTCTGCCAGCTCCTCGCCGTGAGGCAGATACTCGTCGATGTTCTCGCCGGTAACGATCGTATCCGGCGTAAAGGTATACAGGCTGTATACATCGTCCTCAAAGTTTGCCTGATACTCCCACTCGCTCGAATCCGTACCGTTGATCAGGTCATATGCCTGATATACTGCATAGTAACCCTGAAGGATGGACCAGTCATAAGCGGTCGCGTACATCTTGCCCTCGTCGATGGACTGCAGAGCAAGAAGGTTGCCGTCGATGCCGGCCACAAGGACACCGTCCTCACCAACCGTCATGCCGTTCTCCTCAAGAGCGGTAATCGCACCCACTGCCATCAGATCGTTGCAGCAAAGAACAACATCAATATCGCTGTTCGCCTGAATAATATCGGACATGGTGGTCGTCGCTGTATCCTGATCATAGCTTGCGCTCTGCTCCGCAACAAGCGTGATATCCGGATACTCCTCAAGCGCGCGCTTGAATCCTGCGGTTCTCTCGATAGAGGAGCTTGCCGCGTCCACGCCTCGGAGGATGACCAGATTGCCCTCGCCACCGACAGCCTCAAACATGGTGATCGCCAGATTATAAGCCATCTCCTCATGATCTACACCGATGTAGGCCGGCATATAGTCGTCAATCTCATCGCCCCATACATTCGTGATCTCGGTATCTACCGTTACGAACGGGATGCCCGCGTCGTGAGCCGCGTCCACCGCGCCGGAAACACCGTCGGAATCGTTCGCGGTCAGAATCAGGGCATCCACGCCGGCGGAAATCATGTTCTCACACTTGGTGACCTGTCCGTCTACATCAGACTCCGTCGTGGTATTGTCTACCCTCACCTCAATACCGAGCTCCTGTCCTGCCAGCACAGCGCCGTAAGCGATATCCTGGAAGTGAGCGTTCGTCGCAGTCTTCACTACAATACCGATCGTGAGATCAGTGTCCGCAGCCGCAGTTGAATCACTGGCGGTGCTGTCGGTCTCATCCGCCGCTGAGGTGTCGCCTGTGCTGCTGTCCGAAGTCGAGCTGCCGCAGGCCGCAAGACTCAGCGCCATCGCGCCAACTACCGCGATGGAAAGAATTTTTGCCATTCTTTTTTTCATAATATCCTCCTTTTTACATGGCTTTTTATTCTAATTGCCACAATTGATGGCAATAGTATAACATTTTCAATTTTTCACTGTTATTCAGCAAAATCTTCTTATTATGAGTAAATTTCATAAGCGTACCCCGAACGCATACAAATTGGATTCCGTTTGTTTTACCATTGGCTCACCTTTGGTTTACACTCGGTATACCACGAGTTTACATTCACCCGAAACGAAATAGAATCCCGCTTTGCGGGATTCATGCGCTGCATTGCAGTAGCTTTTTTTACTTTATACGCGCAGAGACACGAAAGGAATATGACAGCTATGCTGTCCTTACTCGCACATGTCGATCGTCTTTCGAATCAGGGCGACTGTGCTCTCCACCGGATAGCCGAAGAGCAGCCCGGTCACCGCCAGCTCCTCCTCGCCAAGGCAGTTGTGCAGCTCGATCGGACACTCCTCCTCATGTCCGAACCAGGACAATTCCCTGCCGAAGTAATCGAGCATCTTTTCTCTGTTCAGAGAAATATCGCAGGACGCATAGATGCGCAGGATCTCCTCCGGATCAAAATAATCCGTCAACGTGCCCTTCCGGCTGATATAAAGCATGAACTCGTATTCCTGCACATGATAGGGATAACAGTAAAAACGATCCCCCACCTCCGCAAGGATGCGCATATAATCGCTTCCGGAATCCGGATAGATCGTCGCGACCAGCTTTTTCCCGTTCTGCACCGATTCGTTCATGTAAGACACAACCGGTATCGGACCGTAATTATTGCTGCAGCAGATCAGATTATACCAGCTGAGCCAGGGACTCTCATATTCCGCCTGCACCGGGAAAAAAATACGCTTACAGGTCACCGGCTCCGTACCGGACTGGCGAAACTCATAGGTCAGCGTTACGGTCACCTCATCCCCCTCCTGTTCCCGGAACAGCGAGAATACCAGAGGCTCCCCCATATCATATTCCTGTTCAAAGATCAAAGTCCTTACTGCCATATATTATACCTGCCGGTCACTAACTTGCTGATGTAATACTGCTTGATATACTGACTGTGCTCTTTCTCGGCGGAGATCGCCGCATCCAGATCCCGGGCCATGATCGCCTCATAGATCTTCCCATGCTGCATCGTCGTCTCCCTGCCGTGCTCCAGATCCTCGAAGGAGGTCACATCAAACCTGCGCTTCTGATTCAGAAGCAGTTCAAACATCTTATCCAGCCAGCGATTGTGAACATAATGAATGATAAAGTTATGGAACTTCACATCCCAGTCCATCCTCTCGATCAGATCTCCGCCTGTGGAAGCCTTCTTCGTCTCCTCCATGATCTGCGTCAGTGTTTTATCCGCGGACGCGTCATAATTTTTCAGGGAAACCTGAAGCGCGTATATCTGCAAGACCTCCAGCAGATCATAAACTCCGAGAATATCCTCCAGCGTATAGGCGGGAACTACGATCCCCTTGCCCGGCTCCTCCGCCAGCAGGCCCTCACGCACCAGCTGCCGAAGCGCATACCTTACCGGAGAACGGCTCACATGGTAAACCTCAGACAGCTTCCGTTCCACCAGAACAGTCCCCGGCGCATATTCATTTCGCAGGATCGCTTCCCGGAGTTCATTATAAACCTGCATCTCCTTCGTCATCCCCGCATTCATATCCATCTTTCCTTTTTGCTCCATACTTCTCCCGTTCACATCTTCATTTCCATTTTGCAGCATATATTTTGGGGTCAAAAGCCCTTGCTCATAAAGATACATACCTGCGGATTGCCTCGTAAAAACTGCCTCCCGCCGATCATCATCCGCCGATCTGATTCATATATCGACTTGTCTCACTCACATTTCCATAGGTCAGTTTCACATGCTGCGCCGGTTTGTCGACGATCGCCCGGCGCATTTCCCTCGCCAGATCGTCGCCGTGAAGCCCCCTCACCACGATTTCATCCTTTGAGTGAAGGCAGGGCTTAATCTTCCCGTCGCAGGTCAGCCGGATCCGGTTGCAGGACAGACAGAAATGCTGGCTCACCGCACTGATAATGCCGACTCTGCCGCGTCCGTCGGGGAAAGAAAACATCCGCGCCACGCCGGAATCCTCAATCTGAATCAGCTCCGGAACCCTCTCCAGAACCATATCGCCCTTCACAAAAGCATGTTTCGGAAAGGACGCGCACGCACCGATCGGCATCAGCTCGATAAACCGAACCTCCACATCCCCATCGCGCGCCAGATTTACAAAATCCACGATCTCATCATCATTAAATCCGCCGATCAGGACGGTATTTAACTTGATCGGGGTCAGCCCGGCTCTCCTCGCCTGATCAATCCCGTCAATCACCTCAGAAAATTTGCCTTTTCTCGTGATCCTGGTATATTTCTCTGTCTGAAGCGTATCCAAGCTGATATTTAAACGGGATACCCCCGCCTCGTGCAGCGGTACGGCCAGATCCTGCAGCATAATCCCGTTCGTCGTAAGAGCCAGCTCCTTTATCCCCGGGATTGCCGAGATCCTCCTGCAGATATCCACCACATCCGGACGGATCAGAGGCTCGCCGCCGGTCACCCGGATCTTTGAAATGCCGGCGTCCGCCGCGGTCCGTGTAATCTCAAGAATCTCATCCGCCGTCATCAGATTTGTTTTGGATGAGATACAATCCGATCGCTTATCCGGCATGCAGTACAGGCAACGCAGGTTGCACTCATCCGTAATCGATATCCTCATATATGTGATATCTCTTCCGTATTTGTCTTTCATGTACAAAGTCTCCCGTCAATATTTTTACATACATTCTGATACCGCAGTCCGACCATGTCCGGATTCCTGATATAGTGAACAACAAAAATAATCTGTCATTCACTATAAATGATGCACACAGACTTCTGCAATATCCATATGTAAAACAATGATTCTAAATATTATATCATGAAATAACGTACGCGTCCAGTACTGTTCCCGAATGAACAGATCCGCTCCCCGCGGGAATGACAGCAAACACCTCCGCGTTCTTCATGGCACTGACACTGCCGTTCTCCTGATGCTGATTGAGATGGAAAACAGCGGAACCGTTCTCCAGGCTCAGCCTTCCTTTCAGGATACGCATATTCGGACTTTTTTTCTTAAATGTCTCCGCCAGGCGCACACTGATCTTCTGAAGCCTGTATTCCGCCTGACCGGAAATTTTGCGGAGTGCCGGGACAGTGATCAGATGAAATGTCGTCATAGCCGCAGACGGATTTCCGGAAAGTCCGAAGACGGGAACCCCATTCAAAAACGCCATACAGCAGGAGGAACCCGGTTTCATCTTTACTTTGTCTACCAGGATATCCGCTCCCGCACGTTCCAGAGCGGCCTCCGTGAAATCATAGGTGCCCACGGAGACGCCTCCCGTCATGATGACAACATCATACATACTGACCGCATCCTGCAGATAATTTGTGATCTCATCGAGATTATCCTGTACACTGCCCAGATAAATCGAAGAAAATCCTTCCTTCTTCAACGCCGAAGTCAGCATATAGCGGTTTGAATTATAGATTTTCCCCGGATGCAGAGTGTCCCCCGGCTCCAGCAGCTCATTTCCCTGAGAAATGATGCCGATCAGAGGAACCTTGTAAACCTCCACCGCGGAAAATCCCTGGGAAGCAATCATGCCGTGAACCGCGGCGTCAATCACAGTGCCGCCGGGAGCGATAATCTCATTTATGCTGACATCCTCTCCCCTGTGTACAATATTGTCACCGGAGCGAAAAGACTGAAACAGGGTCACATAACCATCCGAGCTTTCCGTGTCCTCAAACTTGACGATCGCGTCCGCACCCTCCGGAACCGGAGCCCCCGTCAGAATCTTCGCAGCATAACCCTTTTTTAATTTTTTATGCGGATACGCCCCCGCAGGAATCTCTTCCGCGACAGCCAGCTTCAGCGGATTATCGCGCGATGCGGACTTTGTGTCGGAAGCATGAAACGCATAACCGTCAAGAGGGGATTTGTCGAACAGCGGAACGTCATACCGCGCATTGAGATCTGAAGCCAATACACGTCCGGATGCTTTCTCAAGCGGAATCACCTCTGTGCTCAGACATCTGCATCTGTCCAGAACCAGCGTCAGCGCATCCTCCAGCTCAAATACATTATTTTTCATGTTTTATCTCCATCATGCTGTCACTGTTCAGCGATATCAATCTGACTGTGTATGCCGCTGCTGCGGCATTACGGAAACAGCACAGCGACTGTGACTGAAAAACCTGCTTCCGGCAGCCGACCGGAAATAAATTCCCGGTTACCGGCCGAAAACACCGGTGTGGCGACCCACTAGGCCAGCGACTGGCCGACACGATAAGCATGATTTTTCAGTGCGTGATTGTTTTCCGCGGACTCAGGATCATTTCCCTTTACACAGACGATTCTCTGTTCATCCACAAAACCAAACCCCGGAAAAACCGCGGCAAGGTAATCGAAATACATGGAAAACATATTCGGATCCTCATTGTCCTGAGTGTAAACGGTCACGATCTTCTTTTCCCCATACCTCGGAGTCCCATCCTGACCAATCAGCGGGAAAAACCGATCGTACAGATTCTTGACCATACCGTTCACCTGCATAAAATAGATCGGTGAACCGATCACGATCGCATCCGCGGTTTTTACTTCCTCCATCGCCTTGCTCAACTCGTCGTTCACCAGGCAGTCGTCCTGCATGCGACAGGCAAAACAGCCCTGACAGGCCATAAAACGCAGCTTGAACAGAGTATAGTTCTTCACCTCCGCATGGTGCTCCTTCGCACCCCGCTCGATCATCTGTAAGATTGTGGATGTATTGCCATCCATCCGCGGGCTGCCGTTAAAAATCACAACTTTCTTCATACGCTGTCTCCTTCATAAAACCAGGACCTGCCAGCAATTACAAATCCCGGCTGATATCCCTCTATAACGCAAACAAATGTCTGCATTGCAGACACTTTCTATGAAAACTGCAAAAAACAGTTGTTTCATAGCAAATCGTGCCCATACCTTTTACAGCATGGGCACGAAATCCAAACCCTGAAATTCCTTTTAGAACTCGATATAATCCAGATTCAGCGACTCTCCCGCAATCTCAACATCGATATCTCTCTTATGACCGTCCGCGTCAATACTGATCACATACTTGCCGTCATCCAGGCCGTCGAATTTGAAATCACCGAAGAAGTTCGTCTTCTGCGACTCGATCAGCTTGCCATCCTGGCGAAGCTCAATGGTAGCGCCCTCATAACAGTCTCTGTCAATAAGAATGCCGCCGGCTACAAAGTTCTTGGTGAACTTGAAGAGATTCTTATAGTATACATGCGGATTCAGTCCCAGCTCCGGTCTGTAGACCTCAAGCTTCTCCGTCTCAATCATCGCTCCCATCTCTACCGGATCAAGGTGATATGCCTGCAGAGCCTTTGTCGGGCAGGAATGAACGCATCTCGGAACACCGGGCGTCCAGTCCGGATCATCCAGAAGATGTGCACACATGGTGCATTTCTGCGCAACACATTTCTCCTCGTTGTAATAAACAGCTCCGTAAGGACACATGTCCGCGACTTCCTTCTTGCCTCTGGCCTTGTCCATATCAATCAGGACGATGCCGTCATCCCTCCTGGTAGCGTAACCGGCTGCCACAAGCGGACATTTCTCACAATGCTGGCAGGGCATGGTAAGATAAATATAATCATTGCGCGCGTATCTGCCGCGCTCTCTTCGCATTACGTTTACCCAGCGATGTCCGTGACGCGGCTGAGACTCGGTATAACCCGGCCATTCATTTCCTACGTGCTCATCTTTGCAGGACATGAGGCAGTTGTTGCAGTCATGACACCATCTGACATCGTGTACTAAATACCACTGTTTCATCTCTTATTCTCCTTTCCTGGAGTATCCGCGGGATTAATAAATCTCGTAGATACCTCCGTCCCATTTTTCAACTTCAACCTGAGCACTGTTCGGCGCCATACCGCACGCATACTTGGACATATAACGATCCGGTGTAAGGATATTCACGCAGCCGCCGCGGTCTGCGGAGCATCCCGGTTTGCCGAGCGGAGCATACTCCGCGCAGGACTCATAGGAATGAACGGTACCGGGCTGTACACGCTCGCCAACCTGTGCACAGAGAATAACGGATCCTCTGTCGTTGAACGCGCGGACCAGATCGCCATCCTTGATGCCACGAGCCTCCGCATCAATTGAATTCATGCGGATGATCCAGTAATACCAGCCGTCAACCAGTACACGGTGATCCTTGATGTCCAGCATGAAGGAATCCTTCGCGTCGCCCATTGTATGGAAAGAGAATCTGGGATGAGGTGAAAGCATGCCCAGAGGATACTTCTTCGCAACCTCCGCGTGCCAGCTCTCCCAGGCCGGTACATACTTATGCATGGCCGGACGATATTCATCTATATAACCCTGCTCCTCAAAGCGGGTCAGACTGGTAGAGATAAACTCAATCTTACCTGTCGTTGTCTGAAGGCCTTTCAGTCCGACCGACTGGTTCGGAGCGGGACCCCAGTCCGGAGTATCGCGCTCACGGTTCTCCGCAAACCAGCGGAACGCAACCGTCTTCTTGCGGTTCGGATTGATCGGGACGACCATATAGCCCTTCTTGAAGAAATCATCAAACGTCATAACCTGCGGGCAGTCCGTCGCGTTGTAATACTGTCTTACCCAGTCCAGCTCGTCCTTGCCCTCGGTAAAGATATCGTAAATACCGAGCTTCTTGGACATCAGCGCGTAGATCTCATAATCGGACATGGACTCGCCGAGCGGCTCGATACACTTCGCCTGCAGGGAGATTACACGGTTGTTGGCCGTCTGATATGTATCCGGAATATAACCGGAGCAGTTGCCGAACTCGGAGATATCCCAACGCTCATAGTTCGTGCAGGCCGGAAGGATAACGTCGGCGAACATAACCTCGCCCTCGTTCCAGATCGACTGGCTCACAACAAACTCCAGCGTATCGGAGTGATACATCTTCGCATAGCGGTTCGTCGCGGTCATCGTACCGATGTGCGGTCCGCCGTACTTCCAGTACATCTTGATCTTGCCGTAACCCGGAGCAGGATACTGATACGGATGCATCTGCGCCTCAATGGAAGCACCGCAGAATCCCTTGCCGTACCACTCGAACTTGCCGTTCATCAGGCACTCCGGAATCTTCAGACGCGGGATGTGCTGGCCGGCCTCCCAGTTCACCTTTACCGGCGCGGGGAAGGTCGTACGTCCGTCGAACATACGCCATGCAAACTTATATCCTGCCGCGGAGTTCACGCAGTCGCCAGAGATACCGCCGTCCGCGTAGCCCGGGAAGAAGAAATCATAATCTACGGGAACACCCTGTGTAGTAGACCAGATGTTGGAACCCGGCTTGCCCATACCCTGCATCGTGGCGAGAGCGATCATGCCTCGTGTCCACTCAATACCATGGGTCGCACGACATGCGCCTCCCCAGCCGCCGAGTCCGCCGGCCGCAAGGTAGGTGTTCTTCTTCGCCCATTCACGCGCAAGCGCGCGGATCTCACAGGCGGGAACACCGGACTCTTTCTCAGCCCACTCACAGGTCTTCGGGTAATTGTCCTCACCCTTACCTAATACATACTCTGCCCACTCCTCAAAACCGTAAGCATGAGTCGCAACATATTCTTTGTCATAGGTACCCTCGGTAAGCCAGGTGTACGCGATCGCGAAAGAAATCGCGTGGTCTGTACCGACCTTCGGCGACATCCACTTCATCCCCCACATATTCGCGGAATGGTTGAAGAAAGGATCGATAAATACCATCTGAACGCCCAGCTCATCCAGCCAGCGGCGTCTGATATGGGACTCGTACGCAGCGTACAGTCCGCTGTTTACCTCGGGGTCGGAGGACCAGAATACGATCAGGTCTGCATACTTCAGACCATCCTCGAGCAGGTCGTACTGCTCCGGATTTCCAAGCCTCCAGGAGAATCCCCACATATGCATGCCGCCCCAGTGCCAGCCTTCCCAGCTGTCCGGGTTATGATCCGCATAGGTGAATCCCATGAGGTTCATGAAACGGAAATAGGTAGAGTGTCGGTAACCTACGTTGCCCCACAGGTGGTGGGAAGACGGCGTGGACATGATTCCGGCCGGTCCGACCTCTCTCTTGATCCGGTTGATCTCGTTTGCCACAATATCAGTGGCCTCGTCCCAGGTAATCCTCTCATATCCCGAAATACCGCGGTTCTGGATATTCCGCTCACCGTTCGGATCGAAGTCAACACGCTTCATCGGATACAGGTTACGACGGTCAGAATAGATCATGGACTTCTGTCCGGCGGTAAACGGCTGAATGGTCGTATACCTGGGCGCCTTGAATACTCTGCCTCTCGCCTCGATTGTCCAGCCTTCCGGATCGGTCTCATCAAAATCCATCGGTGTGATCCGGATGATCTTTCCATCCTTCACATATACGAACACCGGACCGCCGGTACTGGAGTTAGTTAAACGCATTTCGCCTTGCATGGCTAAACCTCCTTTTAATATTGTAATAATTTACTGTATCCTTCAAAGCGCCGGCAGGCCTGAGTAGAGGATGGCTCTGCGCGCCTCATCCGGATACAGCTGTTTCTGAAAGGATTGCGCAATAACACACCCGCAGTCCCCTTCTGAAAAGCATTGTAAGCTGTATTGTCACCATACAGTCAAGAGGAAAATTCCAGAATTTCAGAAATCTCTCTTTGCATGGAGATTGGAATACTTCTGAGCATATATGTAAAAATCATTCAGCGCGGGATTTTTGTTCTTGTTCTTCCTGACAAGCTGCATGGAAAGATACTTCTGAGGGACATCCTCCTCGATGGGAATGAACCGGAGGTTCATATTCGAAGTCACCTCATCCTCCTCAAACACCAGAGATACGCCCTCTCCCATCTCAATCGCGAGGAGAAGCTCCTCAAAATCCTCAAACTGCGCCGTAATATGAGGCTCGAACCCGAATGCCGCACATATATTATGAAGGTAATCATCCTCCGGTTTCAGCTTCATGGGAAGATACTGCAAAAACGGGCTCTCCTTAAAATCGGAAAGCAAAACATCCTTCTTGTGAAACAGGGGATGACTCTTGTGAATCACAATACCGACCCTCGAATAAAATAAGGTAACCTTCTCGACGCCCTGTACCATCTTGACATCATGATCCGCGATCAGGATCGCGTCATAGTAGTCGTTCATCAGGCCCTCGACCAGCTTCCTCTGGGTACACCGCTCCTTCATGATCTGAATCTCCGGACGATCCTCGCGAAAACCGGACAGCACCTGAGAGATGTAGCTGTTGGACTTGATGTGCTCCTGGCAGCCGACTGAAATGCCCCCGCTGAACTTCTTGACGGAATTCTTCGCGCGGGCGAGCGCGTTGTTCCACTCGGTCACCATCTGGGAGAGTGTCTCTGCCAGCATCTGTCCCTGTATCGTCAGGCGTACGCCCTTCGTATTCCGGTCAAACAGCGCAAGGCCGAGCTCCTCCTCCAGAGAAGCAATCTGTCTGCTGATGTTCGACTGTGAAATAAAAAGTCCCTTTGCTGCCCTCGTGAAGCTCAGGTGTGTCGCGACCTCCAGAAAGCACTTTATCTGTAAATCAGTCATAATAAAATCGGTCTCCTTGAATCATGGTATTTGTAAAAATGTATAAGAACATAAAAATATTGAAATCTATTTTATCTATTTTATACTGTATAGTCACTATACAGTCAATAACCATCTAAAACATCTAAAACAGATTCCCAAGACAGATTTTATTATACCACGAGTATACCAACATGCGCTAGTGGCAATTATCCTAAAATATAATTTATTTATGACATATACGCATAACCTCTGCATGAATCTCACAATTAATTTCTTCCATATTTATATTATTTTATATAATTTTAACATTTGGGTTGACTGTATAGTTGGTATACACTGTAAAATGACCTCATTGAGTAGAGGATTTTAGTTTAAGGAGGTTACTTTATGGCATTAGTAATTGCTATTGTGTACTTTGCTGTGCTGATCTTCATCGCCAGTATGTACTCAAGAAAACGAGTGAAATCCGCTGAGGATTTCGCGAACGCGGGCGGCGGCCTCGGATGGATCATGGTCACATTTTCCTTCGTACTCGCACCGCTCGGATCCGGCCACACGATGTCTCTCTGGGAGAAGGCAGCGGGCGCGGGCGGCATCACCAGCCTGGTGGACTTCACCGGTATCGGCGCGGGCGCCATGTGGTGGGCACTCGGCGCGGGCGGCGTGTTCCTTCCGATCGCCATGCTCTGGATGGGACCCCTGTACAAGAAGATCGGCGAGCCGACGGCTCCGGCAGCGATCGGTAAGATTTTCGGTAAGAGGATGGGTTATTTCCATGCAGCGTTCCAGACCATGACCTGGACCGGCATCGGCATGTCCGAGCTGGTAGCCATCGGTACCGCGATCTACACACTGTGTCAGGCCAGCGGCATCAACCTTGGTCTGTACGCAGCCATCATCCTCGGTTTTGTACTGATCATCTGCTACGTATTCTTCGGCGGTATGCTTCAGATGGCATGGCTGAACTGTATCAACGCAGTCGTAATGCTCGGCGCGTCCTACGCAGCCATCGGCATCATTGCAGTCAGCTATCTGTCCGACTACTTCGGCGCGGACATCGGCTTCTGGGCCGGCGTTAAGCAGGCTTATGACGCAGCCGGATACAGCACTGTTCTGACACAGACCGGTACGATCACACAGCTTCCGATCTGGCTGTCGGTTATTATCCCGGTTATCGTATTACATACGACGGCGGGCGCCGTATCTCAGACCATGATGCAGCCGTTCTTCGCAGCGAAGAGCCAGAAGGACTGCCGCAAGGGCGTGTTCCTGGGCTGCTCCCTGAACATCATGTCCAGCCTTCCGTGGATCTTCCTCGGCATCGCTGCCATGTCCATCCCGGCGATCTCCTCTGTCGTAGGCGCGAACGGTATCGAGGCTGTTCCGACCATCGCACAGCAGGGACTTCCGGTTCCGGCGATCGGACTTCTGATGGTTGCTCTCCTTTGCGCGACTCTGTCCACCGGCGGCGGCGTTGTTATGGCGAACTCGAACGTTATCGCGAACGACATCGTCATCGGCTGCAACTGCCCGGACGCAGACCCTCAGAAGAAGCTTCGCATCAACAAGATCTGCATCATCGTTGCAGCGGCGATCATCCTTCCCGGAGCATTGATCATGGCGCACGAGTTCGTGTTCAACCTGTTCCTATGGGTGTTCTCCTTCGGTATGCCGGTCTTCGTGGTGTTTATCATCGGATACAACTTCAAGGTCAGCCGAAAAGCAGCCTGGTGTACGGTTATCGTTACGTATATCCTGAACTGTATCTGGACGTTTGTTGACCTGTCCCCGTGGCTCGGCAGCGTATGGTCCATGAATATGTACATTACGATGGTTGCATCCGTTATCCTCGGCGTAGTCTTCCACCTGATCTTCAAGGGTGGACCTGCATGGAAGAAGACTCATGCGGACATCATCGCGGCGAACGACGCGAAAGAAGCACAGGTAGCATAAAGGAGGTTAGAGTATGTGGGTATTACAGGATATTATCACACAGTATGTCATCGGAATTGTTCTTTGTACGATTATCTTCATCATCTGGAAGATCAATCATAAGGACACGAAATTATTATAAGGAGGGATATATATGGGCGGAATTGCTACAGTTTCAGTATATCTTCTCTGCGTAGCGGTTGTACTCTTCATCATCTGCCTTGTAGGTGCGAAGAATCACAATATTCCGGATGAGGACGAATAAAACTGAATAAGAAACAGTATATAAAATCTTAACTACTCAAACGAAGAACCCGGCCGGGCACATTGCCCGGCCGGGTTTTGTTTCTCCTCTGGCTACCAGTCTATACTTTTTATATACAAAAAATGATTTGACTATATTGTTCTCATGTAGTATAATGAACTCAAAGCATTGATTCTTTTTTGTAAATGATGTAGCTTCCTGCTTCTCATTTGCGCTCTGAACAATCTATTATCTGTCTTTCTGAGGGATTCATGCTTTTACACTTTCACATAAACTAAGCAGAGAATCCCAAATGATGACAGTCGGATTCTCCGCGCAAAATGATTTCAGGAGGAACATTATGGGAAATGCTTTAAAAAATGTTATGATTGAGAAAGAATCCGGTAATTTTAAACGAACGGAAAAGAGGTATCCAACTATGCCCGGACTGGAAGGTTACAGAAAAATCGAGAAAATCGACGGTGTGATCTATGATATGTCACCATCCGCATCTGTCGGCCATGGGATTATTAACTGCAACATCCACTCTTCAATCAGCAGTCAGATGAAGGACAGAGTCTGCCGTGTCTTTATGGAAAATCTGGATTTTTATCTGGATGAGGATGAGTGGCTTGTGCCGGATATTATCATCGTCTGTGATCCGCGAGAGATCAAAAACGGAAGATATCGCGGCACGCCGAAATTCATAGTTGAGATTTTAAGCCCTTCCACCGCCAGGCGGGACAGGCTTCTGAAAAAGAAAAAGTATGAATCCGCCGGGGTCGAGGAGCTGTGGCTCATTGAGCCGAAGGGCAGATCCCTTGAGATCTATTATCTCCGTGACGAAAAATACGAACTGGAAGAGACTTATCTGCTTGAGGAGGACAAAGAGAACGAGGATTACAATGCCGACGCACGAATCCGGCTGCGGGGGCTGCCGCATATCTCAATGGCTCTGGCAGATATATTTGAGAATTCTGAGTGGGGTTCCGGGAACTGAATACGTTTCTTTCAAATTACCTCGATTAATTATGAAATATTTATTTAGCTCAAATGCAATCGAGATTTAAGTGCATCCTGCAACACCTGTGAAAAATTAATATCCGCCAATACTGCCGCCTCATTTAACCACTCCGGTATGGTTAATGTTTTTCTGACAGATTTATTATTATACATTTTTCGATACGCAAGGGTATCGCACGGAATAAAATTCACAAACTCTCCTTTATTCAAAGATAAGTCCTCCGCTCTTGATGGCGTTGGTATAGAACGACCATCAATCTCATATCCATACAACACAAGAGCCAAAGCATCTTCCGCCATCAAAAGACTATCCGACATATCATCTCCACAAGTATAACATCCTTCCAAATCCGGAAACACCACAGAGTAACCTCCCTCTTCTTCCGGAGTAAAAATCGCCGGATATGCGTATCTTGCCATGCAAACATCTCCCTTCTATAAAACATATTACTCACATAGTACTATCTCATCCCTGCATCTTTTAAAATATTGTTTGCAGTTCCTGTTTTAACTTCCCCCTTGTATCGTGGAACCGAAAATTGCTTATTCGTAATCGGACTATACCATATATCATGACTGCTTCCATTACGAATTATACCCCACCTCCGAATAACATATCAATTCCTAAAATTGTACGAATAAAAAATTGAATACTGTAAGAACTATGTTGAAAAGGGAAGATAAAACTGTGGATAATAGACACAGGCGGCGAGAGTAAAAAAATAGCCCACCAGGTTGCTTTCCTACTGGGTAAAACCCACAGACCGGGAAAGCCACCCAGTGGGCTGGTATTTTTCCTGTCCGCCGCATTATATTTTTCGACACGGCTTGATTACCCTGAATTATTCATGACAGCTTAACATCATACGGATTGGACATAAAACAGC
>JAJQDV010000051.1 GCA_021202015.1 Clostridiales bacterium
ATTGCAGTCCGGGACGGGCGGAAAGCTCGCTTTCCGATCCGGTCAGGGCTGTAAGGCGATTGGAGGATTGACGGATAGTGAGGAAGCATCGCTTCCGAACTGTCTGTCGATCCGGCAGTAAGATTCCTGTACTTGGATAAACTGGCTTTTATAACCAGCGTTTCCTTACTGTTTTAGGTTGCGCAATCATTGTTGATTGCATCGTTCTTGAATAATCTCTTGTGAATCTTTCAAGGTTATTTCACTGTTCAGTTATCAATGTTCTGCTGTCTCAACACAATCGTTTTCTCGCGACAGCTATTACATAATACCACCCGGATTATGCGATGTCAACACTTTTTTCTCTTTTTTTCGCCGTATTCTTTGCCCGGTTTTTACCGGATTTTCACGCAGTCCAGATATTGCTTTTCATGACATTTTCACCACAACATCTGGTGCGCCAACGAAACGGGTTCCCTTCCTGCCGCTCTTCTTTCGCATGTTCTTCATCACAACATCCGGTGCGCCAACGAAGCGGGATCCCCTCCGTTTTAAAGCTTGAAGCGATACCCGACGCCCCAGATGGTCTCGATATACTGCGGTTTTGCCGTATCATACTCAATTTTTTCACGAATCTTTTTGATATGCACGGTCACGGTGGCAATATCTCCGATGGACTCCATGTTCCAGATTTTTGAAAACAGCTCGTCCTTGGAAAAAACATGGTTCGGATTCTGCGCCAGAAATGTCAGGAGATCAAATTCCTTGGTGGTAAACTGCTTCTCCTCATCGTTGACCCATACGCGGCGGGCCGTCTTGTCAATGCGGATGCCCCGGATCTCAATGACGTCGTTCTCCTGCGCGTTGCTGCCGATCAGCCGCTCATAACGGGCGAGGTGCGCTTTTACGCGCGCCACCAGTTCACTGGGGGAAAACGGTTTTGTCACATAGTCGTCCGCTCCCAGACCGAGTCCGCGGATCTTATCGATATCATCCTTTTTCGCGGAAACCATCAGGATCGGTATGTTCTTCGTCTCACGGATCCGCCGGCAGATCTCAAAACCATCCACCCCCGGAAGCATCAGATCCAGAATATACATGTCAAAATTTTCGTTCAGGGCTCTCTCCAGCCCCCGCGTTCCGTCGTGCTCCAGCTCCACCTCAAATCCGGAAAGCTCCAGATAATCCCTCTCCAGATCCGCAATCGCCTCTTCGTCTTCCACAATTAATATTTTACTCATTCGACACCTCCTGATACTCGAGACTGTTCCGTTCCTTCACAGTCTCGGGGAAAAATCCGTTTAGAATCGCTTCGCGATGGGATTTTCCCTGCATGATTTTCGTTTCCGGACGATCCACGCAGTCACTGCACGGTTCTGTCCTGTATATTTTCCTGATACTTACGTATTACAAAGTACATAATCGTACCTGTATTCAGCTTGCTCGTCGCCCAGATCTTCCCCCCGTGATCCTCTATGATCTTCTTAACAATAGAAAGCCCGATCCCGCTTCCCCCCGTAGAAGAATTCCTGGACGCGTCTGTCCGGTAGAACCGGTCAAATATATAGGGCAGGTCCTGCGCGGCGATCCCCTTTCCGTTATCCTCGATCTCAACCTGTATGAAATCCCCCACATCCTTGATACGTATATTGATCTGGCCCTTTCGATCATCCATATATTTGACGGCGTTATTGATAATATTATTGATCACACGCATCAGCTGCTCGGGATCCGCTATGATGATCGTCTGCTCATCCGCGTAATTAAAATAGGAAAGCCCGATATTTTTCGTCTCCAGATCCAGACCGATCTCATCCACGCAGTCCGCAAAATATTCCGAAACGAGTATTTTGTTGAAATTATATGGAATCCGGTTCGTGTCGATCTGCGCATACAATGTAAGCTCATTCAGCAGACGATCCATTTCATTCGCCTTGCTGAAGATCGTGCGGAGATACCGATCCCTTTTTTCCGGCGTATCCGCCACGCCATCCAGAATTCCTTCGGAATATCCCTTCACCGCGGTGATGGGCGTTTTCAGGTCATGGGCGATATTGCTGATCAGGGCTTTGTTCTCCTGTTCGGTTTTCATTTTTTCCTCGGTAGACTCCTTCAGCCGTTTCCGCATCTCCTCAAAATTCCGGCACAGGTCCCCCATCTCATCCTCTTCATCGTAATCAATGGTAAAATCCAGATTGCCTTCTTTGATATTCTTTGTCGCGGTCTGCAGCTTCCGGATCGGCGTGATCGTCCCCCTGTAAATCCAGACCGTCATCACTCCGGCTGTCAGCGCAAGGATCAGGACAACAGCGACTCCCATCTCGATCAGCATGGTACGGATCTCCGGCAGAATACTTTCAGAGGAAGTGATGATAAAAACACTCCCCTCCGAATCGTCCGTACAGATAAAATCCACCTGCTTGATCAGCGACTGAGTGTCCCCGTCAATAAAGTATCCCGCTTTCGCAGTGGCATTCTCGCCTGCCTCTCCGTAGGACGGGAGGGTATCCTCCCACGCCTCATCATCCAGACTGCTCTCCTCCGGGTATCCGTTATAGACAACGTGTCCATCCTTACAGAAAATAAGAAACGAGCTTTTTTGCTGCAGTTTCTCATTCTCTTCCTCCAGATAGTCTTCACTCTCGAGGCGTCCCGGGTCCGTCTTTGACAGGTTCAGGATCTCCGTGTAATCGCTCTCCGTATATCGGTTCATCAGCTGCAGCGTATTGGAAAAAAACACATAGGCATCATCCTCTGTGTCATATCCGTAATTCTGCCGGACAATTCTGCTCTGCAGGGTATAAAACCCAAACAAAGCGGCAAGGGCCAGCGCAATCGGCAGCAGAATGATAATACAAAAAGCAATAATCAGACGAGTCTTTAACTTCATACGAAACATCCCCCACGTCCGCCGCGGCTTTTTTTTCACAGGCAAAGCTTCCGGGAACTGTTCGGGGAATCCTTCATGCAATTCCTTCTGTCGCAGCGTCTGAATAACAGCATACCACAAAAATACAGAAAAATGGAGCCCGAAGGCTCCATTTTATAAAAGTTTTATACGTAAGGACCTGTCACAAAATAACAGCAGATCTCATTTACAGATATTTTTTCAGATCCTCCGCCTTGTCCAGCGCCTCCCACGGAAGCTCTACATCGGTACGTCCGAAATGTCCGTAAGCAGCCGTCGGGCGATAGATCGGCCTGCGAAGATCCAGCATCCGGATGATTCCTGCCGGCCGAAGGTCAAAATTCGCGCGGACGATCTCCACGATCTTCTCATCCGTCAGCTTCCCTGTGCCAAAGGTATCTGCCATAACGGATGTCGGCTGCGCTACACCGATGGCATAGGACAGCTGTATCTCACATTTGTCCGCCAGTCCTGCCGCTACGATATTCTTCGCAACATAACGCGCGGCATATGCCGCGGACCGATCCACCTTCGTGCAATCCTTTCCCGAGAAAGCGCCGCCGCCGTGACGGGCCATTCCTCCATATGTATCCACGATGATCTTCCTTCCGGTCAGCCCGGCGTCACCGTGCGGTCCGCCGATCACAAAACGGCCGGTCGGGTTGATGAAAAACTTCGTATTTTCATCGATCATTTCCCGCGGAAGCACCTCATCAAATACATATTTTTTAATATCCTCATGAATCTGTTCCTGCGTCACTTCCTCGTCATGCTGCGTAGATAACACAACCGCTTCCAGCCGCTTCGGCTTCCCCGCCTCGTCATACTCTACCGAGACCTGAGTCTTTCCGTCCGGCCTCAGGTAACCAAGAGTACCGTCCTTGCGGACCGTCGCCAGACGAAGCGAAAGCTTATGCGCCAGGGAGATCGGATACGGCATATACTCCGGCGTCTCGTTCGTCGCGTACCCGAACATCATACCCTGGTCGCCGGCGCCGGTGTCGAGATCATCCTCCAGACTGCCCTCTCTCGCCTCCAGTGCCTTATCGACCCCCATGGCGATATCTGCGGACTGCTGATCCAGAGCCACCATGACCGCGCAGGTGTTGCCGTCGAAGCCGGTCTTCGCATTGTTGTAGCCGATTTCATTCACGGTTCTGCGGACAATTGCCGGAATATCCAGCTGCGCCTTCGTCGTAATCTCGCCCGTCACAAGAATAAAACCGGTGCAGGCTGCCGCCTCACACGCCACTCGGCTCATCGGGTCCTGCGCCATGCAGGCATCCAGAATCGAATCGGAAACTGCGTCGCAGACCTTGTCGGGATGACCCTCTGTCACAGACTCCGAAGTGAATAATAACTTTTCCATCATAATTGAGTTCCTCCAAGCTGTATTTATTATGGTATTTATTCAGAAAAACCGTATCGAATCCCCTGGTCAGGAAACAATCTTCAGTCTGAATTTCTGTATCTCCTTCTCAGAAGAAACCTTCTGTATCTCTCCTCCGAGACTGCGGAACTTTTCGTCAAAAGCCTCATATCCCCGTTCGATATAGTAGATGTCATCCACCGTCGTGATCCCGTCCGCCGCGAGACCCGCGATCACGAGCGCCGCGCCGGCCCGCAGATCCGGAGCGCTGACCCTGGCGCCGGAATAACGCTCCACACCGTAGATAATGGCAATATTGCCTTCTACTTTAATATTCGCGCCCATCTTTGCCAGTTCATCCACATACTTAAACCGGTTTTCAAAAATACTCTCTGTGATCGTGCTTGTTCCGGAGGATAATCCGAGAATCACCCCCATCTGCGGCTGCATATCCGTCGGAAACCCCGGATAAGGAAGAGTCGTCACCTGCGTATGCCGAAGCGGCCGGTTCACCGTAACGCGAACCGCGTCGTCAAACTCTTCCACCCGGCATCCCACCTCCAGCAGCTTCGCCGTAGTGGCCTCAAGATGCTTCGGAATGACATTCTTCACCATAACGTCGCCACCGGTCGCCGCGGCAGCAAACATAAACGTCCCGGCCTCGATCTGATCCGGAATGATCGAATACTCTGCTCCGTGCAGGCACTCGACTCCCGAGATCCGGATCACATCCGTACCGGCTCCCCGGATATTCGCGCCCATGCAGTTCAGGAAATTCGCCACATCCACGACGTGAGGCTCTTTCGCGGCGTTCTCGATCGTCGTCTTTCCGGCAGCCATGGCACTCGCCATCATGATGTTGATGGTAGCGCCCACAGACACTTTATCCAGATAAATATGCGTACCGTTGAGCGTCCGGGCCGACGTCTTCACCATGCCGTGCTGAATCTCCACCTGAGCTCCGAGCGCGCGGAACCCCTTCAGATGAAGATCTATGGGTCGGCTTCCAATAGCACATCCGCCGGGAAGAGCAACCTCCGCGTTTTTGTATTTCCCCAGAAGCGCGCCCAGCAGATAATAAGACGCGCGGATCTTGCGTATATATTCATTATCCACGGTATATCCGTGAATCGGTGCGCCGTTGATCCTTACCGTATGTACGTCCGGGCGCTCTACCGCAGCCCCGATATTTTCAATAGCCTGAATCATGACGTTGATGTCGCGGACATTCGGCAGATTCTCTATCGTCACGGTCTCATCCGCCATCACGGCCGCGGCAAGGATCGCCAGTGCCGCATTCTTTGCGCCGCCGATCTCTACACCGCCGTGCAGAGGATTACCGCCCTTTATCACATATTGATCCATCTCGCACCTCTGTGATCCTCTTAGTGCTGCTGTTCAGCACATTTAATATTGACAATTTTTTAGCAAGATATTATAACTACATCCGAAAAAAAATGTCAATACCATTTTATGCAGACACGGAACAAAAAGTTAAACAGATATTACTTTTCACAGGCTAGCCAGCCTGTGAACGTAACACGCTCCGCGGGATGCACACAAAATGCTAAAAAGCAGCATTTTGGCGCTGGCTCGCAGCCACTCAGCGGTGTGAGTGGCTGACGAGTGAAAAGTAACAAACGGATATTTCTATTCGGATACCCCGGTATCTTCCTCCTCTTCTGTCTCCAGAGAGAACACGCTGGTGAATGTCACCTTAGCCCACTGTTCTTCATCCACTTCAAAATCAGAGTCCTCTGTATAGCCGTCCGTCACCTCTGTATACAGCTCGTCCGCCAGCTCGCCGATCGCAGTCTCCAGCGCGGTCTGCGCCGCGTCGGCATCATCCTCACTGTCCAGGCGGATCACATAATAAGCGTCCGTACCCTCGATCACGCCCGAAACCTGTCCGGCCGTCAGGGTGTCCGCCACCTCGATCACAGCGTCACAGAAGCCGCCGTCATCCTCGCTCGCTTCATCCTCTCCATAAGAATAGGTAGAAACGGTATATTCATAGGTTTCGGCAAGCGTATCCATATCCTCCCCCGCCTGCAGGGACGCGGCAAACGCCTCGGCGGTCTCCTCAAGCGCCGCCTTCTCTTCGTCGGTATAGGAAACAGTCTCGCCGTCGTCATCCGTATAATCACTCACATCAACCACAATATAGCTGAAGGTCCTGCGGGAATAATCATCGATGGACAGCTGCTCGGTCGCCTGTGCTTCCACGTCCTCACTGATGGCATCCTCCATCCGTGTCGCCACTGTCTGGTAATAAAGGAAATCCTCCACATATTCCTGTGTGGCTCCCATCGCCTTGATCGCTTTGGAAGAATTCTCAGACATGAACTCTTCGGCCGCAGCCTGAATCGCCGTCATGTCCTCATCCGTGATCTCAATGCCGTAATCATCCATGTGAGCCTCCAGAAGATATTCCAGTTCGATCTCCTCCAGAATATATTCCTTCACCTCATCCTCCATCGTGTGACCGTCATCGTCCGCGTAGGATTCATTCGTCCAGTAGTCTTCTCCGTAATAGGACACAAAAAGGCTGTCGTAGGAAGACTGTGTATAATGCGCATAAAAATTCATATATCCCAATGAGATCTCCTGATCCCCGATCGTGGCGCCGACCGCGTTCTGGTCGATGCTGTCCCCGCAGCCCGTCAGCGCCAGAGATGCCGCAACTGCAGCCGCAAGCAGCACCGCTGTTGATTTCCCGTGTTTCATGTTATATATTTCCTCCTGCGTCTGATTTTTCGTACATGGTAACGATTATAGCCTTTTTTTCACTATACTGCAAGTATTAATTTATACTACCGGGATTCCCCGAAAACAACCTCGAATCCCTCCAAAACCGTCTGTACCGCAGCGACCGCGTCCAACCCTGTTTTCTGTTTTGAACCGCGTGTCAGATCATAGATAAAATAAGGGCGGTTCTTATCCGGCACAAAGCGGAGCCGCGGCTGCATCATTTTCACCAGATCCGGAATCTTCGCCGGATCCAGCTGCGCTTTCTCATACAGATAAAAAATAATCTCCTCCGATTTTCCGCGGATCTCCGTCAGGAAAAAACGATGTGCCTGCTCTCTCATCAGAGCCGCCGTCAGCAGATTCTGAACGCTGCGCGGCGGTTCTCCGAACCGGTCGATCAGCTCATCCAGCATCTCATCCCTCTCCCGTATCGTCCGGATGGCGGCAATTCGCTTATAAATATCCAGCTTCTGGATCTCATCCTCAATATAAGCAGGCGGTATCCAGGCATCTGTTTCAATATCGATGACGGTCTCAAAGGATTCCTCCGCCGCCTCTCCCTTTGCTGTTCGCACCGCCTCATTCAGCATCCTGCAGTAAAGATCGTAGCCCACCGCTTCCATGTGTCCGTGCTGCTGCTCCCCGAGCAGGTTCCCGGCTCCCCGGATCTCCAGATCCTTCATCGCGATCCGTATCCCGCTGCCCAGTTCCGTAAATTCCCGGATCGCCGACAGTCTTTTTTCGGCTTCTTCGCGCAGTATTTTATCGCGCCGATACATAAGAAACGCATACGCCGTCCGGCTGGATCTGCCGATACGTCCCCGGAGCTGGTAGAGCTGGGCGAGACCCATCCGGTCCGCGTCGTGAATGATCATGGTGTTGACATTTCCGATATCCAGCCCGGTCTCAATGATCGTGGTGGAAACCAGAACGTTGATCTCGCCGTTGATGAACCGGTACATGACGTTCTCCAGTTCCCGTTCGCTCATCTGGCCGTGCGCAAAAGCAACCTCCGCGTCCGGCACGAGCCTCGCGATACGCGCCGAGACTTCCGCGATATTCTGCACCCGGTTGTACACATAATAAATCTGTCCTTCTCTCGCAAGCTCCCTCTCGATCGCCTCCCGCACCATCTCCTCGCTGTACTCCATAATATAGGTCTGTATCGGCATCCGATCCCGGGGAGGCTCCTCCAGAACGCTCATATCCCGGATTCCGATCAGGCTCATATGAAGCGTCCGGGGAATCGGCGTCGCCGTCAGGGACAGAACATCCACCGTTTTTTTCATCTTCTTGATCTTCTCCTTATGTGAAACGCCGAACCGCTGCTCCTCATCAATGACCAGCAGACCCAGGTCTTTATATTCCACATCTTTGGAGAGGACACGATGCGTCCCGATCACAATATCCGTCAGTCCCTGCCGCAGGCGTTTCACGGTCTCACGCTGCTGTGCCTGTGTGCGAAAACGGCAGAGAAGCTCCACGTTAACCGGAAAATCCTTCAGGCGCTGAACAAAATTATTATAATGCTGCTGCGCCAGAATCGTCGTCGGCACGAGATAAACGACCTGCCTGTTTTCCTGCACCGCCTTAAAAGCCGCCCGGATCGCCACCTCCGTCTTTCCGAATCCGACATCCCCGCAGATCAGCCGGTCCATGATCTTTGTACTCTCCATATCCGCCTTGACATCGCGGATCGCCTGCAGCTGATCCTCCGTCTCCTCAAACGGAAACATTTCCTCAAACTCCGTCTGCCATACCGTATCCGCCCCGTAAGAATATCCGGAGGAATTCTGCCTGACCGCGTACAGATCCACCAGATCCCGGGCTATCTCCTGTACTGCAGTCTTCACCCGGCTTTTCGTCCGTTTCCATTCCGAGCCGCCCAGCCGGTTCAGCTTCGGCTGTTTTGTATCTGCACCGGCATATTTCTGGATCAGATCCAGCTGCGCCGCGGGCACATAGAGCACCCCGCCCCGGTCATACTCGATTTTCATGAAATCACGCCGGGTTTTATTGATTTCCACTTTTTCAATGCCGCGGAAAACGCCCAGTCCGTGATTCGCGTGAATGACATAGTCGCCCGGTTTCAACGCGTCAGAACCCGTGATCCGCTCCCCCTCACGAAAAGCCTTCTTTTTTCTGACTTTCTTTTCCGCGCCGAAGATATCGGTCTCCGTGAGCACGACAAAACGGATCTCCGGGCAGGCAAAGCCTTTTTTCAGCATGCCCGGACGCACCATGACCTCACCGGCCGCGGCCACACGGTCCTCATCCTCGCTGAAAAACGCGGTCAGCCCCTCGTCCCTCAGCTCTCCCGCCATGCGCCGGGCCCGGGTTCTGGAGCTGCAGAGCAGAATCACGCCGTACTTTTCGTTTTTATAAGCCTTCAGGTCTTTTACAAGATAAGAAAACCTGCCCTGATAAGTATTTACCGAAACCGTATGGAAAAACCAGCTCCGTTTCGGCGAAAAATCGGACGACTTCATCTCCAGCGAGGACAGGAGGACCGTATGCATTCGACTGAAAGCGACAGCCGTCGCCGTGGCGTCCGTCAGGACATCCGCCTGCCCGGGCAGTACATAGCCCTTTTCCAGCCGCTGCCGCATCCCTGAAGAAAACTCCTGCTGCGCCGCCCGGCCCCGCTCCATACAGCGGGTCGGTTCATCCAGAAACACGAGCGCCCGCTCTCCCCGCGCATCTGCACAGCAGGAAAAATATTCGAGAAAACAGACCGTCTCCCCATAAAAATAGAGAAGGCAGCTCTCCGCCCGGCGAACAGAAGACAACTCCCGCAGCTGTTCCCGGATCGCCTCTGTCATCTGCCTGACCCGGAAGGCTTCCTCCGTCTTCATTTCCTTTCGAAACTGCTGATACAGTTTTTCGCAGTCCGATTCCATCGCCCGGATCCCCGTTTCCATTCGGGCAGGATCCAGCACCAGCTCGCTGGCCGGATAGATCGTCAGTTCCTCCGCTGTTTCCAGCGAACGCTGGCTTGCGGGGCTGAAGCTCCGGATCGAATCGACCTCATCTCCCCAGAATTCGACGCGGTAAGGAACCTCCTCCGTCAGAGGGAAAACATCCAGAATGCCGCCGCGCGCGGAAAACTGTCCCGGCTCCTCCGCCAGATGATTATATTCATAGCCCATAAGGACCAGTTTTTTGCGGATCTCCTCCGGATCCGCCGTGTCTCCCGCTCTGAAATGAAGCAGAAAAGACTCCATGACACGGGGCGGAACCAGACGATCCATCAGAGCGTCAAACGTCGTAACGACTGTAGGCGATTCTCCCTCCGCCAGTGCGCGGTAAACCCGCATCCTCTCGCCCGTCAGGGCAGTTCCCCGGATATCCGACTGATAAAACAGGATATCTCTCGCAGGAAAATACAGAACATCGGGGTCAAAAAAACGGCAGGCCTCCAAAAGCTCGCGCGCCCTCTGCTCACCGGGCGCGACAACAAGCCGGGAGGTATGCGCCCCCCGGTTCAGCCCGTAGATCATCTGCGGTTTTTGCGCGTCTATACATCCGGACACCGCGTATACCGCGGGCTCCCCGGACAGCGCCTTCTCAAGCTCCTCAAAATGAGCCAGCCCCCGCAAAGGCTCCAGAAATGCTTTCATTTAAACAGGTTTCCTCCGATTATACCGGTTCATCGCCTCTTCCGTCTCCCCGCGGACCATCTGCGCAAGCGCGTCCGCCGCGTCCGCGACCGCCTCGTCCGCCAGCTTCCTGTCCGTCCCGGAAAACCGTCCGAGCACATGGCTGATCAGATCTCCTCCCTCGGGTTTCTCCCCAACGCCGACCCTCACACGGGCAAACTGATCCGAACCGACCTTCGCGATGATATCCCTGACGCCGTTATGTCCTCCGGCGCTTCCCTTTTTCCGAATGCGGATGCTGCCCGGGGCAAGGCTGATATCATCGAACACAACGATCAGATCCTTTTCCGGATCCAGTCGAAAAAAACGAACGAGTCGCTGCACGCTGTCGCCGCTTAAATTCATGTAGGTCTGCGGCTTCGCGAGCAGAACCTTCTGCCCCTCGATAAAACCGGATCCGCAGACGGCCCTCGCCTTTTTTCGATCCATCTTTATATTGTATTTATCCGCCAGCGCATCAATCACATCAAAGCCGATGTTGTGACGGGTCTTTTCATATTTCTCTGTCGGGTTTCCGAGCCCTACAATCAGATACACAATATTCCCTCCAAACTCCGTTTCGGGTTACGATTCACAATTCCAGAACATTGTAACACCGGGCATGGTTCCTGCGCAAGTTACTTTTTACTCGTCAGCCACTCACACCGCTGAGTGGCTGCGAGCCAGCGCCAAAATGCTGATTTTTAGCATTTTGTGTACATCCCGCGGAGCGTGTTACGTTCACAGGCTGGCCAGCCTGTGAAAAGTAACCCGCGCAACCCCTCATTTCGATCATCCGCTCTTTCAGGATTGAAATCTGTATCTCTTTGTGCTATATATGGTAGGGGCGGGTCTGGCCCGCCCGTTCACACGATTATAAATAAGAATGAAAAGGGAATCATTATGTATACAATCAATTTTAAACATCCGATCCACATTCATTTCATCGGCATCGGCGGTATCAGCATGAGCGGTCTGGCCGAGATTGTCCTGCGGGAGGGCTTTTCGGTATCCGGATCCGACAGCCGCTCTTCGGAGCTGACGGAACTGCTGGCAGCGCACGGCGCCCGCATCTGCATCGGGCAGAAAGCCGGAAATATCTCCGCCGATACGGATCTCGTCGTCTATACCGCCGCCATTCACCCGGACAATCCGGAATGGCAGGCTGCCGCGGCCGCAAAAATCCCCATGCTCAGCCGCGCGGAATTTCTCGGTCAGCTCATGGATAATTACAAACGCTCAATCGCGGTTGCCGGCACCCACGGGAAGACGACGACCACATCCATGATCGCCCACATCCTGCTGGCGGCAGACACAGACCCCACCATCTCCGTGGGCGGCATGCTCGCGGCCATCGGAGGAAATATCCGGGTCGGCGCGTCCGATGTTTTCCTGACAGAGGCGTGCGAGTACACGAACAGCTTTCTGAATTTCCATCCCAGATACAACATCATCTTAAATATAGAAGAAGACCATATGGATTTCTTTAAGGATCTTCAGGATATACGCCGTTCCTTTCACCGGTTTGCCGCCAATACGCTGCCGGACGGCGTCCTGATCTTAAACAGCGCCATTGACTGTCCGGAGGAGATCACCGAGGGACTGTGTTCCGGAACCGCGACCTTCGGCATCGGCGGAAAGGAAGACTACACCACCGCGGAGATTTCTTTTAACGAAACCGGCTGCGCCTCCTTCGACTTTTATTGCCGCGGAGAGATGTCCGGCCGCGTTTCTCTTAAGGTACCCGGCGAACACAATATCTCCAACGCCCTCGCCGCCATTGCCTTCGCAAAGGAGGCCGGCTTTTCCGACGCGCAGATCATTTGCGGTCTGCAGTCCTTCGGAGGCACGGCGAGACGTTTTGAGTACAGGGGAATCCGGAACGGGGTCACTGTCATCGATGACTATGCCCACCATCCCACGGAGATCCGCGCCACCCTGGCCGCAGCCGCAAACTATCCGCACGGGCGCGTCATCTGTGTCTTCCAGCCGCACACCTACACGCGGACAAAAGCATTCTGGCATGAATTCGCGGAAGCGCTCGCGCGCGCCGATATCGTGATCCTGGCTGACGTGTACGCGGCGCGGGAGACTGACACACTCGGCGTGTCCTCCTCTGACCTCGCGAAATCCATCCGGGAGCTCGGAACCGAGAGCTATTATTTCCCCGACTTCGATCAGATCAAAACCTTTGTTTCAGAGATAAGTATGAACAGAGATCTGTTGATAACTATGGGCGCCGGAGATATTTATCGCGTCGGCGAAGCGTTTTTAACCGAAAATGAATCAAATTCGGACTGATAAATTTTTTTTACATAACTTTACCAACTGTTCACTTTGTTTTCCACAATTTTGACAGGAGATTTCCGGATTTTCCACGAAAAACTGTGGGTATCTTTTTCTTCTCTTTTTTCAGGCGGTATGATATACTTTGGACTTGAGGAGAGAGGATATGTCAACCATTACTTTGTACAATGAGCAGCCGGTCACGGCGACTGCTGTGCCGAATATTTTTATCGACGAATATATGACGCAGGCCAACGGAGAATATGTGAAAATTTACCTGTATCTGCTTCGCAGCATCAACCGCCTGGAGTACAGTTTCTCACTGTCCCAGATCGCGGATCATTTTGACTGCACGGAACGGGATATTCTGCGTGCTCTGAAATACTGGGAAAAGCTCAGACTGTTTCGTCTGGAGTATGACGACAGCCGGAATCTTTCCGGCATCCGCTTCGTAACAGACGCGCTTACTGCCGGTACGTCCGTCCTGACGGATGATCAGCCGACGGATACATCCAATCGTTTTATCCGCGCCGCGGCGGGATGCAGTTCCTCCGTTTCCGCGGATCACCTGAAAGAATTCTGCGAAAAAGAGGACGTGAGGGAGCTTGTCTTTATCGCGGAACAGTACCTGCACCGCACCCTGAACCAGGGCGACCTGAACATGCTCTTCTTCTGGTATGATGAGCTTGGCTTTTCCACGGAGCTCATTGAGTTTCTCATTGAGAACAGCGTAGCCCGGGGACATACCAGCCTGCACTACATGCAGAAGATTGCGGAAGATTACGCCGCCCGGGGGATTCATACCGCGGAAGAGGCCCGCGAGCTTTCCAGTCAGACCTCGGCGGTATACTTCGCGGTCATGAAGTCCTTCGGGATACGCGGACGCAACCTCATTCCTTCCGAGATGAATTATCTGAGAGCCTGGAGCGGAAAGCTCGGTTTCTCCGTGGAAATGATCTCCGAAGCCTGCTCGCGTACGATTCAGACCATTCACGAGCCCAGCTTCGGATATGCCAACTCCATTCTGGAGAAATGGCATAAACAGGGGATCCGTACCATGGACGAGGTGAAAAAGGCCGACGACGCATTTTCGCGCGCCCAGCGCCCGAAAAAGGCGGCCAACGGTTCCGCCGCCGCGCCCAACCGCTTTATCAATTTCAAACAGCGGGACAATGATTACGATGAAATTCAGACGATTCTGGTTCAGAACTCATTACAATAAGGAGGTGCCATGCCGCTTACAAACACGCAGTACGATACGATTATGCAGCGCTATGAAGACAGGCAGCTCCGGCGGCAGCGTCTGATCCTGAAACGAAGAAAAGAGATCGAAGAGCTCACGCCCCGGATGGCAGAGCTCGACGCCGAGACCGCCAGGATCAGCGTGGGAAGAGCGCGCAGTCTGCTGAACGGCGAGGATGTGTCCGCAGAGGACATCACCGGCACGCTTGCCGGCCTCTCTGCGCAGAAACAGGAGCTCCTGCTCTCTCTGGGGTATCCGGCGGATTACTTTGATCCGCCGTATCTCTGTCCGGACTGTAAGGATACCGGCTATATCGGGAACCGCAGATGCCACTGTCTGAAGCAGGCCTCCATCGATATGATCTATGAGCAGTCCAATCTTTCTTTCGTTTTGGAGGAGGAGGATTTCGCGCATTTTCGCCCGGATTATTACGCGGACGATCTGTTTGCGCCATGCACGGATATATCCTCTCTGAATGCTTCACAGATCTGATACGCGAAATGCCGCCGTTTCGTACAGAATTTTGATACCGAATTTCAGAACATTCTTCTTTTTGGAGATACCGGGACGGGAAAGACCTTCCTCACCCACTGTATTGCAAAGGATCTGCTCGCCGCAGGACATTCCGTGATCTATTTTTCCGCGCATCAGTTTTTTGAACGGCTCGCCGAGGGCACATTTCAGAAAAATGACGCATCTGCGGATTACCGGAATCTTTTTGACTGTGATCTGCTCATCCTGGACGACCTGGGCACGGAGATGGCCAATTCATTTACCTCTTCCCGGCTTTTTGTCTGCCTGAACGAAAGGATCCTGCACCGGAAATCCACCGTGATTTCCAGCAATCTTGACCTTCAGGATATCGCATCGATCTACTCGGAGCGCATTTTTTCCAGGATCACCAGCCACTATCTGCTGCTGCATCTGTTCGGAAAAGATATCCGTGTACAAAAAAATATAATAGGAGGAACTTCCCCAAATGCATGACGACAAAAGAAACCTGGATTCCGTTCCGGAGGGCTCGCTGGGTATTATCCCCCTGTCGAGCTGCAGGGAAATCGGAGCATCCGTGGACAAGTATCTTGTAAAATGGAGATGCGCCCGCCAGCACGAACACGAGAATGACATCACTTTCAGGGGTTATATGCGCGATTCTTATATTGTAGACGCATCCTGTCCCCGTTTCGGCAGCGGCGAAGCCAAAGGCTGCATCGACCAGAGCATCCGCGGATACGATCTGTTCATTCTGGTGGACGTTACAAACTACAGTCTGACATACAAGCTGTGCGGGATGGAAAATCATATGTCTCCGGACGATCATTATCAGGACCTGAAGCGCGTCATCGCCGCGGCCTGCGGAAAGGCGAAACGCATCACCGTGATCATGCCTTTCCTGTATGAGAGCCGCCAGCACAGACGAACCGCCAGAGAGTCCATGGACTGCGCGCTTGCCCTGCAGGAGCTGGTGAACATGGGTGTGGACAACATCATCACCTTCGACGCCCACGATCCGAGAGTCATAAACGCCATCCCATTGAGCGGTTTTGAAACCGTTCAGCCGGCCTATCAGTTTGTAAAAGGAATTCTCGGAGCCTGCAATGATATCAGGGTGGACAACGACCATCTGATGATCATCAGCCCGGACGAAGGAGCGACGGGACGTGCCGTCTTCCTTGCCAGCGTTCTCGGTGTGGATATGGGCATGTTTTACAAGCGCCGCGACTACAGCCGTATCGTTGACGGGATGAATCCCATCGTCGCACACGAATTCCTGGGTTCCACCTTAAACGGAAAGGACGTGTGGGTCATCGATGACATGATCTCCTCCGGCGGGAGCATGATCGATGTGGCAAAGGAGCTGAAAAAAAGAAATGCCGGCCGGATCTTTGTAATCTCCACCTTCGGCCTTTTCACAAACGGTCTTGAGAAATTTGACCGGGCCGTCGAGGAAGGGCTGATCTATAAAGTGGTCAGCACAAACCTCACTTACCAGTCGCCCGACCTGCTGAGACGCCCCTATTACATCAGCTGCGATATGAGCAAATATATTGCTTATATCATCGATACCTTAAACCACAACGCCTCCATCAGCGATCTGCTGGATCCGTACAACAGGATTAAAAGTCTGGTCAGGGCCTACAATGACAATCAGGAAATCGAAGACATGTAATACAGATGTTCCTTTCACAGCCCATTGGAAAACAAACAGTTTCGAAAAAAAACACCGGCGATCCGCCGGTGCTTTTCTCGTAATCTTCCGATCTGTTTTATTTACTCTGTACAAAGGAGAAACCGCGCCATAGCCTCCGCTGCGACAGCCTCATCCTCTCCGCTGGTCTCAATGCAGACATTCTTGCCATCCGTCGGGCTGAATGCCATGATCCCCATAATGCTTTTCGCATTCACTCGATGCTCATCATCTGCCAGCATGATTGTGCACGTGTACTGACATGCCACACGAACCAGCTCCGCGATCGGATTATCGTATCGCTGCGAGAGGTCCCTGATCACGACTTCCTGTCTACTCATTGCTTCCTTAACCTCCGTCCGAAACATGTCTTTATTTTAGTGCAATTTCGATGATTTTACAAGCATCTTTTTACAAATCGTCATTATAGAGAAATGACTAAATATTTGCATATCAGAATTATACATTTTTAACAGTCAGTGTCAGCAGACGCCCTGTGCGATCATGGCTTCCGCAACCTTCTCAAAACCGGCGATATTGGCGCCTGCTACATAGTCGCCGTCCTTGCCGTAACGCTTCGCGGCGTCGTCGATATTGTGATAGATGTCTACCATGATCCGGTTGAGCATGGTGTCAACCTCCTCGAAGGTCCAGCTCAGCCGCTCGCTGTTCTGCGACATCTCAAGAGCCGATGTCGCAACACCGCCCGCATTCGAAGCCTTGCCCGGGATAAACAGGACGCCGTTGTCCTGAAGGTACCTGGTCGCCTCCAGTGTCGTCGGCATATTCGCACCCTCGCAGACGGCAGTCACACCGTTCGCCACCAGGGTCTTCGCGTCCTCGATCATGAGCTCGTTCTGTGTCGCGCACGGAAGAGCGATATCGCATTTGATCGCCCATACGCCGCGCCCCTCATGGTACTCCGCACCCGGTCTCGCAGCCGCGTACTCGGTCAGACGCGCGCGTTTTACCTCCTTGACCTCCTGAAGAAGCGCCACATCAATCCCGTCCGGATCGTAGATCCAGCCGGTGGAATCCGAACAGGTCACAACCTTCGCGCCAAGCTGCTGCGCCTTCTGGATCGCGTAGATCGCAACATTACCAGATCCGGAAACCACGCAGATCTTACCCTTCATGTCCTGTCCGTGGCTCTTGATCAGCTCTTCCGTAATATATAACAGGCCGTAACCGGTCGCCTCCGTCCGGGCCAGAGAACCGCCGAAGGTAAGACCCTTGCCGGTCAGAACACCCTCATAGGAATTTTTGATCCTCTTATACTGGCCGAACATATAACCGATCTCACGGGCACCGGTCCCGATGTCTCCTGCCGGGACGTCGATATCCGCTCCGATGTACTTGGAAAGCTCTGTCATAAAGCTCTGGCAGAATGCCATGATCTCACGATCGGATTTGCCCTTCGGGTCAAAATCAGAACCGCCCTTGCCGCCGCCGATCGGAAGACCGGTCAGGGAATTCTTAAAGATCTGCTCGAATCCGAGGAATTTGATGATACCGATGTACACGGACGGATGAAGCCGCAGGCCTCCCTTGTACGGTCCGATCGCATTGTTAAACTGTACGCGGTAACCGGTATTCACCTGAACCTGTCCGCTGTCATCCACCCAGGCCACACGGAACTTAATCTGTCTGTCCGGCTCTGTGATTCTCTCAAGGATCGCTTCTCTCCGATAAAGGTCCTCATTCGCGTCCACCACCGGACGGATGGACTCCAGCACCTCCTCCACTGCCTGGAGGAACTCCGGCTCGGAAGCATTCTTTACCTGCACTTTTGCAAGTACTTCGTCAACATAATTCATTTTGTTATCCTCCTTATTGTAAACATCAATATGATTATTCTATAACGAATTTCTTTTTCCTGCAAGGGTTTTCCGATATCCCCCGTAAAAATTAAAGGAAACAACAGATTATTTTGTCATTTATTATATTTCACGCGCTCTCCGTTTCTCCCATGGAACGGTTGATATGATCTTTCAGCGCGGCAAATGTCTCCCTGCTCAGCGTATGCTCGATCTTGCAGGCATCATCCTCCGCCACGGCTTCATCCACCCCCAGAAACACGAGCCATTTTTTTAATAACAGATGCCTCTCATAGATGCTGGACGCGATCTCCATCCCGGCATCGGTCAGGGTGATAAACCCGCAGTCGTCCACAACGATATAACCGTTCGTGCGCAGGTTTTTCATCGCCACACTGATGCTCGGCTTGGAATAATTCATCTCCGTCGCGATATCGATCGATCGGACCACAGGCCTGATCTTGCTTAATTTTAAAATGCACTCCAGATAATCTTCCGCTGACTGATGTATCTGCATAAAAAATACCTCCCTTTATTTTTATTTATGTGATGGTAATCCTTATTTTTCCAGGTTTGCAAACTTCGTATATTGCGGCAGCCAGACGAGATTCACCGTCCCGATCGGACCGTTTCTCTGTTTGGCGATATTGACCTCCGCAATTCCTTTATTCTCGGAGTCCTTGTTATAATAATCATCCCGGTAGATAAACATCACCACATCCGCGTCCTGCTCGATCGCACCCGACTCCCGGAGATCGGACAGCATCGGTCTGTGCTCGGGACGCTCCTCCGGCTTTCTGGAGAGCTGCGAAAGCGCGAGTACCGGAACATCCAGTTCCCTGGCGATCTGCTTTAAAGAACGGGATATCTCAGAGATCTCCTGCTGCCTGGAATCGATTCTGCCGGAGCCGACCATCTGCTGAAGATAATCGATAATGATCAGTTTAATATCATGCTCCAGCTTGAACTTCCTGCACTTACTGCGGAGCGCGGAAACGGTAATTCCGGGTGTATCATCGATGATCAGCGAAGACTGCCCGATCGTCCCGGCCCCCTCGATGAGCTTTTCCCAGTCGGAGTCCGAAAGGCTGCCGCTGCGAAGCTGCTGCGCGTCTACCCGGGATTCCAGGGAAAACAGACGGTTTACCACCTGTTCCTTCGACATTTCCAGACTGAAAATGGCAAGCGGAAGCTTCTCATGAAAAGCGACATACTGAGCGATATTTAAAGCCAGCGCCGTCTTCCCCATGGAAGGACGCGCCGCCAGCAGGATCAGGTCTGACTTCTGCAGACCGGAAAGCTTGTAATCCAGATCCGCAAAACCGGTGGGTATGCCGGTGACGGTTCCCTGCGCCTGCGACGCCTGTTCGATGCGATCCAGCGCCTGCAGTACAATCTCCCTGATCGGAACAAAATCACGGCCGCTCCTGCTCTGGAGGATCTGAAAAATGCGCTTCTCCGTATCCTCCAGAATCGTCTCCGGACTGTCGCTCCCCCGATAACAGGAGTCCGCGATCTCCTCATTTGCCCGGATCAGCCTTCGAAGAAGCGCCTTTTCCTGAACGATCCGCGCGTAATCCCCGACGTTGACCGAAGTGGGAATGGCGGAGATCAGCCCGCCGATATACTCCAGGCTGCTGATCTCCGGCGGCGCCTGTTTCTCCCGCAGACGGTTCTGAAGCGTAATCAGATCAACCGCGCTTCCGCTGTTAAATAACTCTGTAATTGTCTCAAAAAGCAGGCCGTACTGCTGATGATAGAAATCATCCTTCCCCAGCATCCCGGAAGCGGTCACGATGGCGTCCCGATCCATCAGCATGGATCCGATCACGGACTGCTCCGCCTCCAGGCTGTTCGGCATAACCCTCTTTACAATGGTTTCTTCCATACGTTCTCCTCCGTCGTTTTTTCAGGAACTCCGGGGGCTTCACCCGGCGCCCCGCATCCGGCAGATCAAAAAGACAGCTATGCCTCCGATACCTTCACGCGAAGGGTTCCCGTCACCTTCGGATGAAGCTTTATGGTAATCTCATAAGTGCCGAGCGCCTTGATCGGCTCCGGCAGGACCATTTTCTTCTTATCGAGCTCCAGGTGCAGCTGCTGCGCGGCCGCAGCGGAAATCTCTTTTGTGGAAACCGAGCCGAAGGCGCGCCCGCCCTCGCCGGCGCGAATCTTCACCTCTACGGTTTTATCTTTCAGTTCCTCCGCGAGATGCTTCGCGTTTTCCAGCTGCTCCTCCGCCACCTTGTCGGCATGTCTGTGCTGCAGCTTTAAATCGTTCAGATTCTTCGCGTTGGCTTCCAGGCCGAGCTTTTTCGGCAGTATCATATTGCGGGCGTATCCGTCGCTGACATTCACGACGTCGCCCTTTTTCCCGAGAGATTTTACATCCTGCAGTAAGATTACTTTCATCTTATTTGATGCCTCCTTCCATGATCTCATCCAGCGTATTCTCTATGGTCTGTCTGGCCTCCAGAAGCGTATAGCCGGTCAGCTGGGCTCCGGCGGAGTTCAGATGGCCGCCGCCTCCCAGGCGCTCCATAATCTGCTGGACATTGATCTCGTCAATGGAGCGGGCGCTGACATAAATCCTGCCCTTGAACTCGGTCAGTACAAAGGACGCCTTGATACCGATGATATTCAGCAGTTCATTGGCCGCCTGCGCGCAGGCGACGGTCGGACTCTCGATATTATCGGCCGGACAGATACTGATCGCAAAGGCTCCCCTGTAAACCTCGGTATGACGGATAGCCTCCGCCCTCGCCCTGTAGGCGTTCATGTCATTTCTCATCATCTTGCGGACACGGGTCGTCTCCGCCCCGCAGCGCCGCAGATAAGCCGCCGCCTCAAAAGTGCGCACGCCCGTCTTGGAGACAAAATTGTTCGTATCCATCAGGATTCCCGCGTAGATGGCGTCCGCCTCCGTGGAGGAAAGCTTAATATCCTCATCAAAATACTGCAAAACCTCCGCGATCATCTCACAGGCGGAGGATGCGTACGGCTCGATATAGGAGAGATCTGTATTTTTGATCACGTCCTCGCCGCGGCGATGATGGTCAAACACGACGATCGTCCTCGCCCTGGAAAGAAGATCCGGACACTCTGTATAGGAAGGACGGTTCGTATCCACAACGATCAGAGCCGTCTGTGAATTCACCTGCTCCAGAGCCTCCTCACAGGAAAGAAACATGTCCTCCGGATAACCGTTTTCCGGGGAAAAACACTCCCGAAACGGGCGGAGCGTCGTATTTACATTCTCCAGAACGATCTGCGCCCGCTTTCCGAGCTGACGCGCTGCGCAGAAAATACCGATCGCGGCGCCGAAGGAGTCAATATCCGCGATGTGATGTCCCATAACGAAAAACTTGTCGCGGCTGATCATGATCTCCCGCAGAGCCAGCGCCTTCACCCTCGCCTTCACGCGGGTCGTTTTATCCACCTGGCGGTTGCTGCCGCCGTAATAATAGGTCTTTTCCTTCGTCTTGATCACGGCCTGATCGCCGCCGCGCCCGAGCGCCAGATCGATCGCCATACGGGAAAAACCGTAATTCTTCGCGTAATCATCGCTCACGCTTCCGATGCCCATGCTGAGCGTCACCGACATCTCATTCCCCACCTTCAGAGACTTCACATCCTCCAGCAGGCTGAAATTCTCCCTCGCCATCTCATCCAGGGACTTGTGCGGAAACACAACGAAGTATTTATCATTCTCTGTCTTCTTCACCAGTCCGCCGCGCTCGGAAAAATATTTATTCACCTTCCGGTCCACAAGCGCGACCAGAAGCGACTGCCTGACGTCCTCCAGGCTCTCCAGAACCTCATCGTAATTATCAATATATACGAGAGCCGGCACCATCTGCATCTCCTGCTTTTCTCTCAGATACCGGTTCAGAAGCGTCTCATCGAACAGATAGATGACCGTCAGATACTGATCCGGATCGCTGCTCTCCAGACCGGTACTTTTATCCAGGACATCCGAAAAATAGACCTTGCTGACACTGGCGCGGAAAATCCGCTCATCCTTCGTGACCTTTATGCTGAGCCGGTCCTCCCTGCCGAGCCTGTCCTTCGTGATCTGCGGAAACACGCTGGCGATCGAGGGATGATGGCTTTTCGTCTTTCCGGCGATCTCATTAAACCGATGATTCGCCCACATCAGGCGCGCGTTCTGATCCAGCAGGGCATACGGCACCTCAAACTCTTCCAGAAGCCGGCGCTGCACCGTCCCGTAGTGCGTCGCGAAATCAATCATCTCATTCAGGATCACATGGCAGCTTCTCCGCCAGGTAAACCAGACTGCCGCAAAATATACGGCGACAAATACAGCGCACAGTATACCGGCCCGCCAGTTCAGATACCAGATCCAGACTGTCAGCGCCGCGAACAATATCGTCAGCCACAGCGGCAGCTTCATATAGCTTTTCAGCCTGCCTTTTAACTTCAAATTCTGACCCATGACTCTGATCTGTGTGCTGTCTGCAGTCACACACCCTCCCGTTTTGTCACTTACACGACAGTATACCACAGATTCGTCAAACTGAAAAGAGTTTTTCTTTTTTAGTTAGCCCGCGCTAATCTTTTGCCCTTTATACTGAAAAGGGGCTGTAAAAAAACAGCCCCTTTCATTTATCTTATGTATGATTTTCTTTGCTATCGCTCAGGTATGATTTTCTGCGTTACTTCCAAACGCCCGCGTATACCTCGTCCGTAGCCCTTCCGTAGGTCACGGTGGCATACGGCGTGTCCTCCGCGATGCTTTCCTGGAAGAAATAGAGGTCGCCGCGCCGCAGGGCAAGGCTGTCGCAGCCATCGCCGTCCCAGTCGCCCACGAGGATCTCATCGGTCGATTTCCCGATCGTCACCACTACGCTCGCAATCTCATCCATCAGGTTCTCCTGGAAATAGTAGACATTCCCGTATCTGCGCACCACCAGCGTGTCGATGCCGTCGCCGTCCCAGTCTCCTTCCTGAATGGACAGACATAATGTGTATTATGTCCATGACAGGCGCCCGGAGACCGATATACAGCTGTGAAAAACCAGAATATTCTGCGGAAATTAATGAAAAAAAGAAGCAGGGAGGCATTCTCCTTCATAAAAGAGCGCAGGTAATCTTCTCCGTCGTAAATTCCTTCCACAACGGAGTTATTTGTGTGCAGCAAAAAAAGACTTATGCGCAATCTGCATTAAGTTGTGTTGTATTCGCATATGTGATTTGTGCAAATGTATTGTTTGTTTTGCACAAATTGTGAAAATATAGATTAAAATATATTATTTTGTCACAAATATGTAAAAATATGCCAATCGTAAAGTGATTATCATGGACATAATACACATTATGTCCTTCCACCCTTCATGTTATCCTGCAAATTATCTTCACCCAGATTGCATGTAATCCCGGCAAAATAATTGAAGCCCCACAATCAATTAAATTGACGTTCCCTCCGTCAGTTTCTTTGATGCTGGAGCTTTTTGTGTTATCATAAGCTTTGTAACATAAAGAAAGAGACAGGATCACAAGCCTGGCAGCCAATCCTGTCTCATACAACATACACCGGGCATTGCCCTGTGTAATAACAAAGCTATGATAACAGTTCCCGCCAAAGATTGCAATCAGTTTTCACAAGATTTTTACGACGAAGCAATAAAAACGCTTCAACTCCATATGGTAGAGTGCACCTGCGGCAAACGGGGATGCCTGATCCGCTACGGACATTACACGCGCAAGGTAAAGTTTATGTCCGAATTTATCTGTCTATCAGTCCAGCGGGTGCTTTGCAGGGAGTGCCATACCACCCATGCACTCCTTCCATCCCTGATCGTCCCATACTCGCAGATCCCTCTCGCAGACCAGCAGGAGATCCTGGAGGATGTCAGCAATGGGAAATCCCCAGACGCTGTCATGGAAAGGAACTATCTGATTGATGAAAGCAATATCAAACATATCGTCCGCCAGTACCGAAAACATTGGGAACAGCGGCTAATCTCCATCGGGCTTACCCTGCTGGACACCCTGACCATCCCCTGCCTTCACGCTTATTTCCGGCAGTTCATGCAGATCCACAGAACCCGGAATATACTCTGTACCTGCACCAACACGGCATGACCTGACCCAGAGCCAAAAATCTGCTATGATCTCCCAAAACATACAAAGGAGGTCATGACAATGACAATTCAGGACGTATTTGACAGGCTCCGCCCCATTGAAAAGGCGGCCAGGGAACTGATCCGGGACACAGGGTTCGATCCGGATGAGGGGCTTGGTGACAAAGTGCGCCATCTCCCGGATTCGTGCGAGGATGCATTCCTGCGTGACAAGGCAGAAGGAATACTGGAATCCCTTGAGGATGTCAGCAGTGAAATCAGCTACCTGCGGAAACCCTTGCATGGGGAGCATACACTCAGGAAATTCCCCAATGGCCGCTACGGCTACACCGGCGGGAACCAGGCTGTCCGCGAATTCACCTGCGGCGACTGTCTGGAAGCAAAGATCCGCGACAGATATGGAAACCTCCGCTGGATCACATCCAGCATCGAGCATGACGGGACGGATTACTTCCTCGTGGGATCCCTGGGCGCGCCTCTCAGCGGTCTTACGGTCAGGGAAAGGTGGTGAGGCAGCATGACCCTGGACCAGAGACAACAGGTCGCATTATTCCGCTACAGCGTGATCTCGCCCCTTGAGACCGGGACATCCGACCCGTCCATCAGCAACAATGAATTCTTCCGCAGGGCTGCGCAGAAAACCTATACCGGCCCGGATGGGAAAGAGACCACTGTAGGCGCATCCACCATTGAAAAATGGCACCGTGCTTACCAGCGTGGCGGTTTCCAGGCACTGTTCCCGCAGGGCCGCAGTGACGAAGGCATCAGCCGCAAGCTCACCCCGGAGATCCAGGCACAGATCCGCTTCCTGCTCGTGGAGCACCCGCGCATCACGGCTGCGGAGATCTACCGCATACTGCTGGCTGGCGGGAGCATCTGTCTGGGTCAGTTCTCTGTTTCCACGGTGGAACGTTTCGTCCGCCATATCCGGAAGGAGGAAGGATCTGCCCCGGGCAAAGACATGCGGCGGTATGAGCGCCCGCACATCAATGAAGTATGGTATGGGGACACCTGTTACGGCCCGTATCTTTCCACACCGGAAGGGAAAAAGCGTGTGTATTTCATAGCTCTGATCGATGATGCGAGCCGCTTCATTGTGGGCGCTGACATCTTTTTCAATGATACTTATGACAATCTCATGTCCGTCATCCGTTCCGCAGTGTCAAAGTTCGGCCGCCCGAAGCTTTTCGGGTTCGACAATGGCGCCAGCTTCCGTAATAAGCAGATGGAACTGCTTGCCGCGCGGATCGGTTCCGCCGTGCATTACTGTGAACCTTACACCCCGACCAGCAAATCTTATGTAAAGATATGGGTTATGTAAAGAAATGTGTGCCCAGCCCAATGTTTTCAACGAACCGGGCTCATATTTCTTTACATAAAGTTATCGCCGATTAAAGGTTTTTAACCAGTCTTTAAGATCCGAATCAGAATCCCAGACAGCCTCTTCCTGCGGCAAAATCTCCTTGCTAGCAGCTTCTATAGCTTTGCGTTTTATTTTGGCGTCAGTTCGTGCATAGATTTCCGTCGTTGTTACACTGGAATGCCCCAGCAGATCCCTGATATATACCAGATCCACTCCGGATGTAAGCAACTCCATTGCGGTTGTATGCCTCATTTTGTGCGCTGTCAGGTCTTCTGGTATCAGTTCTTTGTTTATGCCCCTGGCTTTTGCGCCATATTTTTTTAGCACATAGTTTATACCTTGCCGGGTAAACTGGGCATTCATGTGATTTTTAAAAAGATACTCCTCGTACTTTGTCTCTGAATCATAATGCATGTATGACAAGTAACATTTTATATGGGGGACCGCCGTTTTCATCAATGGGACATATCTTCCTTTATTGCCTTTTCCATGGATCCGTATCGTGTATGGTTCAGTTAACGAAATATCCTTGACCTTTATATTGATCAACTCAGAAACCCGTACTCCAGTAGTATAGAGAATAAGTACCATCACATAATCTCTCAGCCCATTGGTTGCATTCACATCGATCTGGCTGACTAAAAGTTCGACCCCCTCTGTTTTCATATAAGAGATTTCTTTTTGTTCAACCTTCTTCAATGGGATCCCCAGAATCCGCTGATATTCCTCCATGTAATCAGGAAATTCATACTTCAGGTAGTGCACAAAGCCTTTCATTGCAGCCAGCCTGTAGTTGCGTGTGGCAGTGCTGTTCCCCCGTTCTTCTTCGAGCCATGTAAGGAAACCGAGTATGGATTCCCTGCTGTAATCTTTGACAGATAAATTTTCCGGCTTTATTCCTCTGACAGATTCCATGTACTCAAGATAAAATATGAAAGCATTTCTATAGGAATCTATCGTCTGTGGGGAACTTCCGCATTCATTTGGCAGATATCTGGTAAAGTATCTGCTGAGGAGGGTTGCGAAATCAGTTGATTTCATTCAGATCACCTTCTTCCACGACACTTCCAAAGACCCTGTCCACCATCAAATGGAACTTTTCTTCAATATATGGAAACATCTGCAATGCAAGTCTTATATATTTTTCAGTGGCAAAGATTGTTTTATGGCCAAGATATGCTGACAGTATGGGAAGTGCAACGTACATATCCAGCCCGGAATCCGTCATCTGCTTAAATGAATACACCGCCATGTGATGCCTCCAGTCATGGATCCTCGGGCCATTCCCGCCGCCGATATAAGGGATTCCTGCCTGGGACAGGAACTCTCTGTGTTTCTCATAGACCGTTTTCTCATCAAGCCTGCCGCCATTGGCATTTGTAAAAATATAGTCGTCGTCGTTTAAAAGATAGAAGCATTTATCTGCGTACGCATTGATAAGCGCAAGCAGGTCGTCACTCACCACGACATAACGCTGCCTGCCATTTTTTGTTTCATCCAGAAGTATGATCCCCTTATCAAGATCAATGTCTTTTTTCTTTATTCCAAGAGTTTCCGTTTATACGGGTACCACAGCAGTAAAGGATCCTGAACAGGACAGGGTACTGTATGGAATCCTTACGGTTTCTTGTACTATAATAGCCGTCAACGGCCAGAAAATAGTTCTCAGTTTCCGTATCTGTGTATATATGAGGCTGAAAATCAGTCCCTTTATACTTGATGTCGCGGACAACGTATACGTTATATCCTTTTATGCTCAGATACTTTAAGAAGTGTTTGCTGGCATTGATCCTTGAATAGTGCGTAGTGTGTGACTCATTCCCCCGCTGTTCAAGCCATTTGGAAGCGTGGAAAGTAGTAAATACCGGTTCCTGGATCCCCTGTTCTGCACAAAACCGATCAAAACCTATAAGGCTCTGCCTGCAATTAGCCCCGTTAAAACCCGCAGAACTTTTATCATTTACATAGTTTTGTATTTCATCCGCAAAAACAGATTTGAACTCATACCTTGCCATGGCTGCCCTCCTTACTGTAGAATGGAGAATGGAGCGCGGGCATCGGCAATGCACACTGCTTCAGCTTGTCATGGTCGACTGATATGTAAACGCTGGTGGTTTCAGTCCTTTGATGACCCATAACAGTGCTTATGACAGGCATGGCGACATTTTTCCTGAGCAGGTTTGTCGCCAGGCTATGGCGCATTGCATGCGGCCCGTGTTTTTTATTCTGCCAGTTTTTTATACCGGCACGTTTCATATATTTTGTCACCACTGAGTGGATCGTCGGGGAGGACAATGGCTTGCCTTTGTTTACATTTTCCATTGACACAATTATCTCAGGCACATCCGTCTCCGGCCTTGCATACTTAAGATAATCTATGATCGCATTTCCGACAGTGGATAAAAGAGGGAAATCCACTGGTACGTCTGTTTTGTGCTGGTTGAAATGAATGACATTGTTATCCCAGTCAATGTCACCGAAGGAAAATCTTGTGATATCTTTAGCCCTCCAGCCATACTCCGTTGCCAGCAACAGAATAAGATAATCTCTTTTGCCAATGGCCGAAGCTCTCTCAACAGAGGATATAAGCTCCTTTATTTCATCTTCTTCGTAAGTTGTAGGCAGTTTGCAGTCCTTTTTATAATTGTCTGGCAGTATAAAAACAGAAGTGTCTTTTATTGATTTCCCATTATCATAGGCGAACTGAAGGAAAAGCTTTATGTTCCTTGCGGCATTGTGCCTTGAAGCCAATGTATAGTTCATTGATGCAAAAAAACTCTCTGTCTCCTCAATAGAAAGATCGTCAAAACCTAATCCTTTCACATTTAGATAGTTACAGAAGCTGCATAAATACAGCCGTTTATTCTCAAGCGTTTTCTCTGCAAGTACGAGTTCATTTTTACAATAATCAAGGTATGCTAAAGCAGTTTCCCCAACGCTTCCACTAAAAATGTACTCCACACTGCGACAGCGGAACTCAAAATCCCCATTCTTCTGGTATGAAATCAGCATTCTTACGGCACGAAGATTTTCCCGGAGTTTTACAGGCGGTCGCTTTGGCATAAGATGTGTCCCGAAAATCTCATCACAATAGCTGTTCCCAATATCTTCGTTAAACTCTGTGATTTCCTTTTGGCTTAGCCATTCCCGTAAGCAATCCCATTGTCTGGTGATCCTTACATAATAGCAGGACTCGTATTCTCTGTGTCGTAATTCTTCATCACATAATAATACGAGTTCTTCAAAATCTGTTACCATACATATCTACCTCCTTTTTATGGTTTCGATATACATGGTGCCATAGCCATAACTTTATGTAAAGAAATATGAGCCCGGTTCGTTGAAAACATTGGGCAGGGCACATATTTCTTTACATAACCTATATCTTTACATAAGATTTGTTATGTAAAGATTACCATAACAAATCCAAGATAGAGAGATGGTTTTTGACCATGCGTATGCAGTACCTGGCTTCGCTCGACATGAGGGATTTCCACAGCCTGGAGGAACTCCGGCAGCATTTCGCCGGTTATGTCTCTCGTTACAATCAGGCGGTTCATTCTTCCCTGGAAGGGAAAACTCCCCAGGAACGGTTCTTCTCTGAGCCGGAACAGATCCGCAGGCTCACGCCGGAACAGATCGAAACCAGCTTCCTGCTTGAGACGGAACGCCGCGTATCCGCAGACTGTGTGGTTGTCATTGACAAAACGGAATATGAAGTCCATTACCGCTACGCAAAGCAGCGCATCCGGCTTCGCTATTCCCCTGATATGGAGACGGTCTATGTTGTGGAGCCTTCCGGAGCCCTCACGCCGATCCGCCTCCTCAACAAGCAGGACAACGCTGTCGTAAAACGTGAGCGTGTCCGCCTGAGCGGGGGAGGTGGGGAAGAATGATGGATTATGCTGCACGGTACGGCCTCGAGTTCAACCCTTTTATCAGGAACACGAAAGATATCCTGTTGGAAACAGCGGAATCCACCGAAGTCAAGACCCGGCTCGGCACACTGGAGAAAACCCAGGGGTTCGGGATCCTGACAGGGGAACCGGGGCGTGGGAAGACAACCTGCGCAAGGATATGGGCCAATACGCTGAACCCGTCCCGGTATAAAGTCTGCTATACCAGTCTTTCCAGCCTGACGGTCATGGAGTTTTACCGGCAGACCGCCATGCTCCTCGGCGCAGATCCGAGATACAGGAAGAGCGATCTCTTCGAAGATATCCAACGGGAGATCCGGCGCTGCGCCCTTGAAAAAAGGGTCACACCGGTCATCATCATCGACGAAGCGGATAAGCTCACACATAAAGTACTCTCAGACCTGCAGATCATGTTCAATTTTGACATGGATTCCAGAGATCTTGCTATGGTCCTCCTGGTCGGGCAGCCCCGCCTGAACATGACGTTAAACCAGAACACTCACGAATCCCTCCGCCAACGGATCGTCATGAACTACCACATGGGCGGTATTTCAAAAGAAGAAGGCCGCCGTTACATCACCGGGAAACTCGAAGGAGCCGGCTGTCGGCAGGATGTATTTGACGATAATGCAGTGGAAGCCATCCTGAACGCGGCCAACGGCACCCCGCGCATGATCAATAAGATCTGTAATCGGAGCATCATGATCGGAGCCAGCTTTAACCAAAATATCATAACTGCCGAAACGGTAGGGAAAGCAGTTGAAGACATACAGCTTGGATAATAATACGGAGCCGCACAGGCACAACATGTGTGGCTCTGTTTATTTGCTGAAAGAACCCTTTTATATGTGAGCGTCACACTGTCCGGAAGCGAAATCGCCTTAAAATAATCTGCCGAAACCGCCCTCGAATAATTCGCCGGATGACACCTTCACAGCACCAGGCCCAGCCCTTCCAGCTGCTTCATATGCTCCTTCCCGCTCTCCAGAAGATAGATGCGGGTCGTCTCCATCGAAGAGTGCCCGAGGATATCCGCCAGCCTCTTGATATTTCCGTACTGCTCGTAAAAACTTCTCGCAAAGAGATGCCGCAGATTATGCGGGAAGCTTTTCTCTTTCGCGACGCCGGCCTCCGCGGCCAGTTTTTTATCTTAAGCCAGACAAAGCCGCGTGACAGGCATTTCCCGGTTCGGGTGATGAAGATCGGGCCGGATTTTATATTTTTCTTCTCTGCGTACTGCAGAAGGGATACCGCCAGACTATGCGGGATCAGGATGGCGCGGGTCTTTCCTTTACAGGTGATCACTGCATCCCCTCTGTTTACCGCCTCCACGGTGATGAACCTCAGCTCCGACACCCGGATGCCGAGCGCGCACAGAGTCTCCAGCACCAGCACCATCCGGTCCTCGCCTTTCTCTTTTGCGGTGTTGATGAGGATCTCGTATTCCTCCCGGTCGATCTCCTTTTTCTCATCACAATACACCTTCCGCTGAACCTTCATATACTTCAGTCCGGAGAGATTTTTCCATCCGCAGGCGCCCGTCTTTTCCGGGCCGCCGGATTCGGACATATATTTCAGGAGGGCGTTGACCGCAGCGAGGGCGGCGTTGACGCTCGCCGGGGCGAGCTTTGACGCGAGGCTTGCCTTCCATTCTATGAGCAGATGCTGCGTCACAGGGCGGCCGGCAAGCCAGGTATGCAGCCCGTTCAGTGAACGTCAGTACTGGGATATGGTGTTGCGGGCGCGCTCCATCTCCCCCAGACAGACGATGCAGTGGGTGAGGATATCCGGGGTGAGGACGAGCGATTCCTGCGTGGGGATCGCTGACGTTGGGGTGAGCGTCTCCGGCACGGGAATCGTTGAAGCGGAGGTAAACGTAGGGTTTTCATTTTTGATTGTGAACGATGTTGTCATGAATGAATTTCTCCTTTCGCATTCGCTGATATACTGTCTATTTTGCACAATGCGAAGGAGAATATGAATGTAAAATCCCCCGCCGGGGTTTCACACAGATACAGCAGACGGCATTATGCCGTTTACGGTATTCGGATATGCCCCGGTGGAGGATGTTGCTTAGAATCCGTCTTTGTTCTCTTATTTAATCTTTTTCCGGAGCTCACGGATGTGGTCGAGCGGCTCCAGAAGATCCTCTGCGATCTGCTCTTCGGTCTGACCCGCCGCGAGCTTGCGTTCAATCTGGGAAAGCAATTTCTGCTCGGCTCCCTGATCAATGCCCTGCCGGATGCCCTCCTGGAGGCCTTCCTGGAGGCCTTCCTCCCGCACGTAATCCTCGCGGGCTTTCCGGTCGCGGACTTCCTTTAAATGCGCTTCGTAACGCAGGCGCATCCGTTTGCTCAGGCTCATCACCTTTACCTCCTGTATCGCTTCCAAAAGTCCCGGGTTCTGTGTCTTTATCATGTCCAGTTCCTCCTTTGTCTCCGCGTTGAAAAAACGGATCCAATTAGCAATCTCTGTATTATCGAGCTCCTTCATGCTGCAATCATACTTTGGCGAAATAATCTTCGTCATGCATTTCCTCCTCCCCGGCAGATGGAAATGCACCCATACAGATAAAACAGCATTGCTATAGGAAAAGTATAACGCATCCCCAACATACCAATCAATAGTTTTTTGAAAATTTGTAATCCTGTGCAGATCGGCACAAACGTCCCCCGGACGTTTAGCACTCCGCTACGCCTACGTTTTTATGGCCTGTGCTTCACGCATTATCCGGCACAATCTGCACACGTTATTTTGTGACAGGTCCTAAGTCTTCCGGATATCCTCCCGGATGCTGCGGATGTGTTCGCCGCGGGTAATTCTGAATAAACAGGGCAAATATCAACTACACGAAACAAACAGAATATATCCTTGAATAACCGCCCTGAGGCATGATATGATATCAGAACAACAACATGGGACTCCGGAATCTTTTAACAGCAGCGGGAATGAACAGGAGGCAGATTCCCATTTGCAGTCCCGCGCATAAAAAGATTCGGAAGGTACATTATACAATACAGGAGGGCAGATCATGAATTCAGTATGGAAAAAAATCGGATTATTTGCGGGAGGCGTTCTGTTTGGGACTGCCGGGATTAAGCTCTTAAGCAGCAGGGACGCGAAGAAGGCCTACACGCATACCGCGGCGGCGGTGCTCCGCGCGAAGGAATGTGTGATGACGACGGCAACAGCGATTAAGGAAAACGCGGATGACATTGTGGCGGACGCGAAGGAGATCAACGCGGCGCGCGCGGCCCGGGAAGCCGAGGAAGAGGTGGCGGATGCTTTTGCGGAAGCGGAGGAGACAGAAGATGCTTCCGCAGAAGCGGAGGCATAGTGTGAAAGAAAACAGTTCTTTTATTACTGTTTATGCCGCAGGCCGAAGGGCGGCAGAATGGAGATTACGATGAGATGTAAAATCATGCATGAATCCGGCGGCCGGATGCGGGTGCGCATGCTTTGTCATCACATGACGCTGCACCAGGCGGATATCCTGGAATATTATCTGCGAGCGCAGCGCGGGGTGACAGATGTGAAGGTCTATGACCGTACCTGTGACGCCGTGATCTTCTATGATACAGGTTTTCTGTGTCATAAAGCGTCTCACGGAGACGCGTCCGCTGCGTCGGATGAGAGAACCGTTACGGCCGGGAAACAGGGGAATCCGGTTCGCGCTGACATTATCACGGCGCTTTCACGTTTCCGGTTTGAAAATAACGAGGCGCTGGTGCCGGAGCACACGGGCCGGGAGCTCAGCCGCGAGTTTGAGGACAAACTGGTCTTCACGATCGCCGCGCGTATGGTGACGAAGTTTCTGCTCCCGCCGCCGATCCGTATACTGGTGACTGCGGTAAAGTCCGTTCGCTATATCGCGATGGGCATTCGCTCCCTGATGAAGCGGAGGGTCGAGGTGGCACTGCTGGATGCCACGGCGATCACGGTTTCGATGCTGCGCGGTGATTTTGACACGGCTTCGTCCGTGATGTTCCTGCTGCGGATCGGTGAGATCCTGGAGGAGTGGACGCACAAAAAGTCTGTGGATGACCTGGCGCGCACCATGTCCCTGGGGATTGACAGGGTATGGCAGAGGGTGGACGGCCAGGAGATCCTGGTGTCTATCAGCGACATTCAGGTCGGCGATGAGATCGTCGTCCGCATGGGCAACATGATCCCGCTGGACGGCAAAGTGGTTTCCGGCGAAGTGATGGTGAATCAGGCGTCGATTACCGGAGAATCCCTGCCGGTGCGAAAGGAAGCGGGCAGTTATACTTATGCCGGTACGGTGGTTGAGGAAGGGGAGTGCGTCATCTGCGTGGACAGGGTCTCCGGCAGCGGGCGTTATGACAAGATCGTCCGCATGATCGAGGAATCCGAGAAGCTGAAATCCTCAACGGAGGACAGGGCTTCCCATCTGGCGGACCGGCTGGTTCCGTTCAGTCTCGGCGGGACGCTTCTGACCTGGGTGATCACGAGGAACGCGGCGAAGGCGCTGTCCATCCTGATGGTGGATTTCTCCTGCGCGTTAAAGCTTTCCATGCCGCTGGCGGTGCTTTCGGCGATGCGGGAGAGCAACGCGTACCATATTTCCGTCAAGGGAGGGAAGTTTCTGGAAGCGGTGTCGGAGGCGGACACCATTGTGTTTGACAAGACCGGCACGCTGACGCACGCGACTCCTTCCGTAGCGCAGGTCGTGACCTTTGACGGCAGACGGGAGAGAGATGTCCTGCGGATGGCGGCCTGCCTGGAGGAGCATTATCCGCATTCCATCGCGAAAGCGGTCGTGAACGCGGCGCAGGAACGGAATCTCCTTCACGAGGAACGGCATACGAAGGTGGAATATGTGGTGGCGCACGGCATCTCCAGTATTGTGGACGGACAGAAGGTGGTGCTCGGCAGTTATCATTTTGTGTTTGAGGATGAAAACTGCCGGATCCCGGAGGGCGAACAGGAGAAGTTTGACGCGCTTCCGGATGCGTATTCGCATCTTTATCTGGCGGAGTCCGGTATTCTGACCGCGGTAATCTGTGTGGAGGATCCGCTTCGCGAGGAGGCGCCGGACGTGATCCGGCGGCTGAAAGGCCTCGGCATCGGAAAGGTTGTGATGATGACCGGGGATAATGAACGGACGGCGCGGGCGGTCGCCGCGGCGGTCGGCGTGGATGAGTATCACTCGGAAGTGCTGCCCGAGGACAAGGCGGGCTTTATCCGGACAGAGCATGAGGCGGGTCACCGTGTGATTATGATCGGCGACGGTGTGAACGATTCCCCGGCGCTCTCGGAGGCGGATGTCGGGATTGCGATCTCGGATGGCGCGGCCATTGCCAGGGAAATCGCGGATGTGACGATCTCAGCGGATGATCTGTATGCGTTGGTGACCTTAAAGAGGCTGAGCGATGCGCTGATGAACCGCATTCACGGGAACTACCGGTTTATCATCGGCTTCAATCTGATGCTGATCATTCTCGGTGTGGCGGGTGTGATGCCGCCGGCGACATCCTCGCTGCTGCATAATACTTCGACGATCGCGATCAGCTTAAAGAGCATGACGAACCTGCTGGATGCGAAGGATGATTCGCGGGCAGTTGAGATCTGAACTTTTGCCCCTGCATAGAAAAAACAGCGGGCAGGAGATATTTTATCTCCTGCCCGCTGCGTTCGTTCTGTTTGATGATGTCGGATTACTCCGCGATATAAGGCATCAGTGCGAGATGGCGCGCTCTCTTGATCGCGGTCGTGACGGCGCGCTGATGCTTCGCGCAGTTGCCGGTGATCCTTCTCGGAAGGATCTTGCCCCGCTCAGAGACATATCTCTTTAATTTGCTGACGTCCTTGTAGTCGATGACATTATCCTTTCCGCAGAATACGCAGACCTTTTTCCTCCTGCGGCCGCCTCTCCTTTTCATCGGAGAATCGCTTCGTCCTTCTTTATTATAAGCCATGATTGTTTTCCTCCTGTCTGATTAGTTCCAGGGCAACTCTTCATCAATCCCGTCCGGAATATTCATAAAACCGTCGCTGACGGCCTCGCTCGGCGCGGGACGGTTCTCTGCTGCCGGAGCAAAGCCCCCGGCATTCGACGCGCCGGCGTTCTTGCTCTCGCAGAACTCATGATCGTCCACGATGACGTCCGTCGTGTAGACTTTCTGCCCCTCGCGGTTCGTGTAGCTGCCGGTCTGGATCCTGCCGGTGACGGCGATCTTCATACCCTTGCGGAGATACTTCTCCGCAAACTCCGCCTGCTGGCGGAACGCGACGCAGCTGATAAAATCAGCTGTCTGCTGTCCGTCGTTCCCGTCTCTGCGTCCCCGGCGGTCAACCGCAAGCGTATATCTGGCGATGGCCATGGTCTGGTCGTTCTGTGAATATCGGATCTCGGGATCTCTTGTCAGTCTTCCCATCAATATAACTCTGTTCATCGTAACCTCTTTCCTTGTCTATGCCTCGTCTCTTCTGACGATCAGGAACCGAAGTACATTGTCCATGATTCGAACGCGCTGCTCCACATCTGCCGGTGTATGGCTCGGAGCATCGAACCGGATGAAGTAGTAGAAGCCTTCGGGCATTTTCTGAATTTCATAAGCGAGACGCTTCTTGCCCCATTCTTCCACCTCTGTCACCGTGCCCTCGAAACGCTCGATATAGCCCTTCGCGGTTTCAACAACGGCTGCTCTGGCGTCATCATCGATTTTGGCACTGACAATCAATGCTAATTCATACTTGTTCATGCAAATCTTACCTCCTTTTGGTCTGATGGCTCTCACGATCCTGTGAGAGCAAGGAATTGTATATCACGAAGACATATCATAGCATAATTTTCGCCCGGAGGCAAGAGTGTTCCTGACCTTTTCTGTGTTTTTTTGCTGCGCCGGACGCAGAAGCAGCGGTGAACTGTCCATTGTCTTTCGGCAATCAGGCAGTTTACCTGCCCTTTGTCAGACCCCGCGTATTTTTCTCTACAACCGTCCGCGGCATCATGACCTGGCGTGCGCAGCCCCTGCATTTGAGACGAAAATCCGCGCCGACGCGCAGAATCTCCCATTCAAAACTGCCGCAGGGATGCTTTTTTTTCAGTTTTACCGTATCGCCGACCTCATAGTGATATTGCATGTCCCTCTCCGTTCTGCCGCCTTTTGGCCGACGGCAATGCAGGTCGAAAAAAGCGGCTTTTCACGCGGATCACACCTCGATCGCGGAGAAAACCTTTCCGATGGAATCCTGGATCAGCAGATCCGCCTTGCGGTCCATGGGGGTGGAGGATTTGTTGATCAGCACCAGTTTGTTTCCTTTATAATAGTCGATCAGTCCGGCGGCGGGATAGACAGCAAGGCTGGTGCCGCCGATGATCAGCATGTCGGCCCGGCTGATGTAGCGGACGGAATCCTGTATGGTCTGTGAATCCAGCCCCTCCTCGTACAGCACCACGTCCGGCTTGATCTGTCCGCCGCAGTCGCAACGGGGAACGCCTTCGGATTCTTTGATCTGACGGGCCGTGTAGAGTTTCCCGCACTTGCGGCAGTAGTTGCGGTGGACGCTCCCGTGCAGTTCCAGCACCTCTTTGCTGCCGGCGGCCTGATGGAGTCCGTCGATGTTCTGCGTGATCACGGCCCTGAGTTTTCCGGCTGCCTCGAGCTCGGCCAGTTTGATATGGGCCGCGTTCGGCCGGGCGTCCAGCGCCAGCATTTTGTCACGGTAAAAACGGAAAAATTCTTCCGTGTGCTCCAGATAGAAAGTGTGGCTTAAGATCGTCTCCGGCGGATAATCATAGTGCTGATGGTACAGCCCGTCCACACTTCTGAAGTCCGGGATGCCGCTCTCTGTGGAAACGCCGGCTCCGCCGAAAAACACGATATTGCCGGATTCGGATATCCATTTTTTGAATTGTTCGATAGAGTTCATACTTTTTTCACACCTTTCCTGTAAAATATATTATTTACTATGAAAGTGTCGTCAATAGACAGACAGATGGGCATGCTTGCATGACCAGATGGCTGGATATT
>JAJQDV010000068.1 GCA_021202015.1 Clostridiales bacterium
CCGGCATACTCCTTAGCAGTCCGTCTCGTGGGCTCGGTGATGTGTATTTGAGACTGGCTCCTACAATTCGGGGGGTATTGCGGGGTATGCCGTGGATGCGGCGGCGATAACGGATTCTGAAAACAGCGGCAGCGTGACCGGGACGTCCTTTGTCGGCGGGATCGCCGGTTTTTGCGCAGGTACGAGTACGGCGGATATCGCTTACTGCTATAATACGGCAACGATATCCGGATCCAATTATGTCGGCGGCCTTGCCGGAACGGCAGGCAGAAACGGAACCGTCACGAATTCCTACAATGTCGGTACAGTTGACTGCAGCGGCACCTGCGGAGGTGTGGCCGGCACCCTGACGGCAGGATCGGAGGCCAATATTTCAAATACCTATTATAAATCCAGCTGCGCGGCCGGGGGCGTCGCCGGAGAGGATATTGACGGCACGGTATCCGTAAAGAGCATGCAGACGGCCGGCGGTGAGCTGGCATATCTGCTGAATACAAACGATACTGCCGGGGATTATCGCTGGGTTCAGGATGAGGACAGCCTGATTCCCGTTCTCTCGGATGAGGGCGTGGATCAGCTTCCGTATCAGGTGGCCATGTATTATCAGCAGTCCGGTTCCGACCCGGTGTTTTACGGAAATGTCTATACGCAGTCGGATGGTACAATTCTGCTTCCTGGTCCGAACATCGATTACTTTGCGGTTGAGGGTTATTATGTCATGAAGAACGGTACGGTGACCGGCACCGCTTTCAGCGCGAATACGGCAGTTACGGCAGATATGGCTGTCTGTGCGGTACTGACCTACAGTGAAGGAACTGTCTATGAGGATGAGGATTCCTATCAGGGTCAGTCGTCCGACACGGATACCGACAGATCCTATGACGACTATGAGACGGATGTTACCGATTTTGAAGCCTGGACCGATCATTACGGGGAGTGGGTCACACAGTCCGACGGCTCGGCCATTGACACGATGGTGATATACGCGAATCTTTATTTTGATGAGCCGGTCAGGCTGGCGGATAACATGTCCGTGGATGACCTGAAGGAGGAACTGTCCGTGCAGGTGGGCAGCTGGTCGGTGGAATCTTCGAAGGATTTCGATGTCGAGATTTCCGCGGACGGCTGTGAACTGTCGTTTACGATCTATATCGGATATGCCCTTTACGGCGGACACCTGGTGATCTGGCCGGAGAATGAAGATGCGGGCTTATCCTCTCTGGTTTTTGAGGATGGCGGACAGGCGGTAGATGTAAAGGCAGATCTGGTCGTGCCGAACGGTCTTTATACAGAGATTACTTCCGTGACAGTCGGCACGGCGGATACGCCGGCTTCCACAACGGTAAAGCTGATAGCCCGCAACGAAGATAATGATCATACGACGCGAGGGATGATTCATATGGCCATGTTGTCAAACGGAGAATCTGCGCTGGGGACGATCAATGTTTATGGCGGCAATCTTACCGGACACTGGCATGATTATCAGAATCTGACTGCGGAAGAGTACTGGACGCTGGGCTATATAGACGAGGATAAACTGGCGGAGTACGGATATACGGCGTCGTTTGACGGCGACGAGATGACGATCACGGCGAATGAGGCGAAGGAAGGAGAGGTGCTGGAATTCCACATCGTATCTTATCTGAATAACGGTACGGTGGAGACGGACCGAACCGCTCTGAACAGGATCATTTCCGCGGCGGAAAAAGTCACGGACGGCGGTTCGGCTGACGACGATGCCTGGGAGACGTTTGTGACAAAGCTGGCGCTCGCGGAAGCGGCACAGGAGAGCTCTTACTATTCTCAGGACGATATCGACACAAAGACGGAAGAGCTGATCCTTGCGTATAAAGCTCTGGGTTATGAGTACAGCGATACAGAGGGAGATACGCTGGCGTTTCGGCGCGGAAATGTTTATTATTTTCAGGATACACTGGGAGATGAGACTGCGACGAGCAGCGTTGTTTACGGAAAAGATACGGACGATGCGCTTGTGGGCGACTGGGACGGCGACGGATATGATACAATCTGCCTGCGCCGCGGAAACACGTATTATTTCAGCAATACGCTCGGCGGGAATACGGAGTATTCGTTCAGCTTTGGAAAATCAACGGATGAAGTCCTGGTCGGCGACTGGGACGGCGACGGCATCGACACGCTCTGCCTTCGCCGCGGCAGCACTTTCTATATCTGCAATTCGGCGGACAGCGGCATGGTTGAATCTACATTTACACTTGGTGAAAGTACGGATGAGATCCTCGTTGGCGACTGGGATGGTGACGGGATTGATACCCTGAGCATTCGGAGCGGAAACGTATTCTATATCTACAACACCCTCGGCGGTGAAGCGGAGTACAGTTTCTCCTTCGGGAAATCCACAGATTCTGTCATCGTCGGTGACTGGGACGGGGACGGTACGGACGGCCTGTGCCTGCGCCGGGGGACCGCCTGCTACATCAGCAATGATCCCCAGTCGGGGACGATCGACGCCTCATTCAGCTGCGGACAGGATAGTGACGAGGTATACGCGGGGACCTGGGGAGAAGTACAGGATATCATTCCGGATACCCTCGGACTGCGCCGGGGGAATACATTCTATATCAGCTATAGCCTGGAAGGGTCAACAGACCTGACGTTTACCTGCGGCAAGGATACGGATGAGATCCTGGTCGGCGACTGGGACGGTGACGGGCTCGATACGATCTGCCTGCGCCGCGGCAACCGCTATTACTTCAGCAACACGCTCGGCGGGGAGATCGAGTTTTACATTGATTTCGGGAAGTCCACGGATGAAGTGTTCGCGGGCGACTGGGACGGGGACGGCGTCGACACGCTGTGCATCCAGCGCGATAACCACTATTACATCAACAACACGCTTGAGGGCGGCAACGCAGAAACAGACTTTTCTTTTGGAAAAACGACAGATGAAGTGCTCGCGGGCGACTGGGACGGCGATGGCTGCGACACGCTTTGCATCCGCCGCGGGAACGCCTACTATATGAATAACACGCTGGAAGGCGGTTATGCCGAGGTAGAGTTTTCGTTCGGGAAATCCACGGATTCCGTTATTGTCGGCGACTGGGACGCTGACGGCTGTGATACGCTGTGCATCCGGCGCGGGAGCACGTATTTCATAGACAACTCACTCACCGGAGGCAATGCCGAGACGTCGTTTGTTTTTGGCAAAGAGACGGATGAAGTGTTTGCCGGGAAGTGGAAGTAAAATCGTTTATGCAGACCCGGAATAACAATATGCGAAAACTGTGATATACAAATCGGGATTTATGATGTATAATGCAACTGTATAGTAATTATACAGTTGAGCGGCGGACACATTGTTTTAAGCTCTCATTTTCTCCTATTATATATTTCCCAGAAATGGGACCTGCATTTCCCGCTGATCTGTACCGACTGGTCACGGATATTTTCCGGGAGTCCGAGAGGGCTTTCGGACAGCGGGGGAGGGGTGCAGGCGGGAGACAGTGATGCAGGAACGGAATAACTTCATCACATATCTGATATAAACAGATGCGAAAGTTGAATTTCCCAAAACAGGATTTTTCGTGTATAATACAGCTATATAGTAAGTATATAGCGATGAGATAAACATCCGGTCATGCTTGAAGTAGAGGACAGGCTGCATCGGATCTGATGTAGAGTAAAGTAAAGACAGCAGATTTCCCTGGGCGGAGAAGGTGATCAGATACCTTCCCCAGGGAAAGACAGCTGCCGGAGGTGAGAGGGAAAATATCGCAGCGCGGTGCATGATATCGCGAGGCGATTTTTTTTGCGATACATAATAAAATATGAAAAGAAAAGGAGATCAATACGATGGAAATGAGCCCAAAGGAAAAAAACGCTCCGAAAAGGAGGGAGATCGTGCAGATGATCCTGGACAACTGGCATCCCGAGCGGGGGGAGGAGTGCATCCCCCTGACGGAGTCCTGCGGCCGGGTGGTATCCAGGGATGTGGCTGCCGTGAACACATTGCCCGTGGTGCGGTCATCCGCCATGGACGGCATCGCGGTGAAGTCCGCCGCGTTTGCGGACGGGCAGATGCCGGACACGGAGAGCTGGGTTTACGGCGAGGATTATGTGCGCGCGGACACGGGGGATGATTTCCCGGACGCCTTCGACGCGGTGATCCAGATCGAACAGGTGGAGATGCTGGAGAAGGGCATCCGCCTGTCCGTGAATCCGAAGGAGATCGTGCCGGGACGGTGCGTGCGCCCTTCCGGCAGCATGGTGAAGGCCGGGGAGCTGCTCCTTCCCGCCGGAAGCCGGATCACGCCGTATCGTCTGGCGTCGCTTGCCACGGGAGGCGTAAAGGAGGTCCGGGTGGCGAAAAAGCCCGTCGTCACCTTCCTCCCGACCGGGAGCGAGCTGATCCCGGCCGGTCAGGAGCCGAAGCGCGGAGAGAATATCGAGTCCAACAGCCTGATGATCCGGGAGTTTGTCCGGGAGTGGGGCGGGGAGATCGTCTGCCGTCCGGTCATAAAGGATCAGATGCGCGATCTGGAGGAGGCGCTGCTGTCCGCGGTGGAGAGCTCTGATATTGTCCTGATCAACGGCGGTTCCTCCAAGGGATCCGAGGATTACTCCATTCCTCTGATCGAGGAATACGGCACGCTGCTGCAGCACTATGTGGCGAGCGCGCCGGGCAGGCCGATGTCGGTCTCCCTGGTGAGGGATAAGCTCGTCATCAACGTACCCGGCCCGACGCTGGCGGCGCTGGCGGTGTCTGATTGGGCGGTACGCCTCGCCATCTCGTATTTCCTGCGTGAGGCGGCAAAACCTTCCGATGAGATCGAGGTGATTCTGGAGGAGAAGCTCATGAGTCCGCCTTTTATGGAGATTTATACCCGCGTGATCGTGACGGAGCGCGAGGGCGTTTATTACGCCAGGCCGCTCGGCCGGGAGGCCCGTATGGAGGACGGCGCGGGCCGCTGCAACGGCATTCTGGTCACGGAGCTCGGGAGAAAAGGCTATCAGGCGGGGGAGAAGGCGCGCGTAAAACTGCTTTAGAGTCCTGTAATTCGGATTCGGAATAAGTCCATAACAAAAGAGGAATAACTAAATTCCGAAAGTGCGTCGACTTATGATGAATCCGGATTACCAAACCGCGAAAACTGTGATATAGTATTTTTCGTAAAGCCCCATTTTTGACACTTGTTTCGAGTGTAGAGTAGAACGCGCAGGTTCCCGCTAACAGAACCTGCGCGTTTTATGTTGCGCAGGGGTGCGAAAGGAATATTTTCTTTCTTCGCGTGTTATCCGTCAGGTGCATAAAATATCCCGTATTTTGCATAATAAAACATTTCACCCGGAATTGAAGCCCTGTCCGGGATATGTTATAATTTTTTCGTCAGTATAAATGTGAAACAGAGCAGCTTTGTGTGGAGCACTACATAACGGTCCGATCGACAGCTTAATAGAAATCAGGAGTTAGTGGTTGTCGATTCGGATTTTCTGTTTTCTGCTTTGTTTCACTGGAAAAAGGAAGGGAGAAGTTTCTATAATGAAAAAGAAGATTTTCAAAAAGGCGCTGGCCGGCACACTGGCAGCGGCGCTGGTGGCGGGTTCCGGTCTGACCGCGTTCGCGGCGGATTACAACTTCGAGCCGCCCACATCTCCGATGGAGGTGGATGACAACATCATCACCGTTTCCGTACACAGGGCGGGCTCCGTTCTTCCCGAGATCCTCGGTATGAACACCAAGTGCGGTTTCAGTATGATCAACGGTTCCATGCCGACGACGCTGGAGGAGGCGAAGACGAAGCTGATGCTGGGCGTGTTCGGTACGGATGCCAATGACAGCCCGAATCCGTATTATTACAACTATTTCTACAATTTTTACGCGGAGGAGAACGGCCTGGAGCTTTCCAACGACGCTGTGATCATCCCGGAGAATAATGTGGCGGCGAGCCCGACGACTGCTGATACGACGATCGTATCCGAGTACGGCACATCCATTTCGCTGGCCGGACGTCCGGACGTTCTGATCGGCGTATCCGGTTCTGCCGGTTCTCTGGAGGGATATGATTCTCTGATCCAGGCAATCCGCGACGGCCTGGGCGATGAGTATTATCAGGAAGGAGACGAGGATTACTCCCCGTATCTGATCTCTTATACGACGACGACGACCTATGACATGATCATGACGCTGAATGAGGCGGCGAATGTCATGAACGTCATTACCGCGAAGACCGGCAAGACGGGCCGTTACGGCGATCCGCTTGCGATCGCGTCTCAGTTCGGCGATTATGTATGCGGTGTTTCCACCTACGTACTGGCTGAGCTGGAGAAGCAGGGCATTGAGAAGAAGACGGTAGCGGTCGTTCAGAATATCAATTCCGACGGTACGTTCACCCTTGCGGATGCGGCATCCCGCGACGCGACGTCCACCGTCCGCGGCGTAGAGTATACGGCGCTGGTATCGGAGAATATCGCGGGCGACGATTATCTGGGCAAGACGAGCGTTACCGGTGAGGAGCTGCTGACAGCGGATGTTGTGATCCTTTCCGGATCCAACGGCGGCGGCAACGACGATACGGCTCTGCCGAACACCAAGGAAGGTATGCTCGAGGCGCTTTCGGTTTACGGCATCGATGAAACTGATATCGAGGACAAGATGATCATCGTTTCGAACCCGGATTCCATTTACGGCATCACGATGAACTCCATCGAGAACGGCATGGGCTACGGCTGGTTTGTCGGCTACATGTACAGTGACGTACTGGACATCAGCCCGGTGGATCTCTGCGCATATTTCTATGAGCAGTTCTACCATGTCTCTGATCTTGATTCCCTTCAGAGCGTGCTGAGTACCGCGTTCTCCGATCTGGATCTTCCGGAAGGCATGAGTACGGATATTTCAGATTACAATACGGATGAGATCGACGCGATGCTTGCGGAAGGCAAGGAGTACTATTACAATAATTTCGAAGACTTTTCCGAGACCGTTCTGACTGAGGTATGGCCGGAGGATCAGTCCGGGATCGCCCGCGGTTCTTCCAAGAACTATACCGCGGCGGATTCTGATAATCTCGACCTGACCGCGCTCGAGGAGCAGGTGGAGATCGCTGAAGCAATGGATGTAACGGACAATGATAACTTTACCGCGGCGCTGACCAACGGACAGACGGTTCTGAACAACTCCTATTACTTCGATCAGGATGAGGTGGATACCATTACGACGGCGCTGAAAAAGGCCATTCGCGCACTGTCTACAGAGGCGGACACTCTGGCAGTACGCAGGATCGCGGACGACGGCACCTGCTATTTCTATATCTCCTACTCGAATGAGAATGAGACGGCGGACGTTATGTTTACCTATGGCAGATCCACGGATGAAGTCCTGACAGGCGACTGGGACGGCG
>JAJQDV010000032.1 GCA_021202015.1 Clostridiales bacterium
TGACATTTACAAGCCCTGAGCCCCATTGAGGGTTAAAATTTACAGGAAGTTAAGATAAACAATAGAATTGATCAATGCAACCAGAGAAAATCGGTCAGAGGAGTCTGGTAATACAGCCTATTGGTAATATAATACCCTGCAGCTTATATTATAGGTGCAGGGTATTTATTGTATTGCCATCGTTGCTAAGTTAATGACATTGTGCAAAATGGGCGTTCCGGCATCTGTTTAAATTTTCTTATAAATTCTTATATTTTGATGTAAATTGGTGTAAAAAATGGTGTAGTGATAATAAAAAAGGACATTGCAGAATTTTTTTCTCTAAAGCTGTTGAAATGCGGAAAAGTTTCTGTTATACTGTTAAACATAATAAGGATTTGTATTGATTAGGTACAAAACCGCTTTTGCAATTTACCTTAATGTATTAAATGGAAAATGGAGAGTAGAGAATGGCAAATGTCACACGGGAACAGAGCGAGCTGACGAAACAGATCATTGTCAATGCGGCGGCGGAGAGTTTTCTGGAGAAGGGCTTCACCGGAACCACGATCAGGCACATCACCATGAAAACCGGCCTCAGTACGGGCGCGTTTAACAGCCACTTTAAGACCAAGGAGGATGTGCTGTATGAGCTGGTGGGCTTCGTTCTGGATCAGCAGTTCGCCGTATCAGAAAAGCTGGTTGCAGGCCGGACGGACGATAAAATCCTGCTGTATACCGCGGAAACGGTATTACAGCTTTATATCGTGGAGATGAGCGAAAACCTCCGTGACGTGTATTACAACGCATATTCCCTCCCGAAAACGTCTGCCCTGATCCAGCGGACGGTTACGGAAAAGGTGGAGGCGATGTTCCGGGAAGAACTGCCGCAGCTGGAATCGAAAGATTTTTATCTGCTGGAGATCGCCACGGGCGGTATCATGCGTGGATTTATGATTGTTCCCTGCAACATCTGGTTTTCCATGGATGTGAAGGTCGGGGCTTTCCTGAAAAGTACGCTCCGCCTCTACTATGTGCCGGACGAAAAGATCGAGGAGACCATCGCCTTTGTGAAAACCATAGATTTTAAGCAGGCGGCGAAGGAAACCGTCGACGGAATTTTCCGCTATCTTGAAAAACAGAGGGAAAGTTTACAGGAAGTTTAGAGAAACGAGGTTGACAGTATGGGATTTTCCGCAATAATCTTGACAGACAGACAGACAGACAGACAGACAGACAGACAGACAGACAGACAGACAGACAGGATAATCCTGTCCGCTTTTGCTGCTCCGAAAAGAATAAAGCGATTATGCAAGGCGTGTTTCGACCATGGTATTTCCATGGACGGGATGCGCCTTTTTTATCATATAGGAAAGTTCTCCGAACTTTCTATATGATAAAAAACGCTCCGCTTTGGTCATGATGGACGGAAGGGAGGTGCAGATGGAAAAGAAGTCAAGGCATTACGATTTTGAGGGCGTTGTATTGGACTTCCCCGGGATTTACGACGAACTGGCGGACATGTACGTCGAGGAGTACAGGAGCTTTAACGGGGAGCCGGCAGGGAAAACGGCTGCGGACCAATAAACATAGTAATAGAGAGGACTGATTGTATGAAATCAAAACGAAAAATAGTGGCAATAATTCTGGCAGTTTCCCTGGTATTTGCCTGTTCTGTGCCATCAGCCCTGGCAGCAGATGATCATGTCCATGATGATACATGCGGATACAGCGAAGGGCAATGTATTTATGAGTTAGATGAGACAGGGGAAGAAAGCGGTGAGGCAGCAGACGCGGAGGAAGAAACGGAAGAGTCTGAGGAATCCGCAGAGGAATCCCTGACGCTGACAGCTGCAATGTCCCTTACATCTGTTTCCGGAAACGGTTGGACATTGGATGATAATGGCAAGCTGACCATTTCCAGTGATACAGGCATGAGTAATTGGTTTAGTAACAGGAATTCTTATATGACCCAGGTGAAATCGGTCGTTATAGAAGATAGCGTGACATATATCAGCAGCAATGCGTTTAAAAACGCCAGCAACTTAACAAGCGCAAGTATTGGCAGCGGAGTAGCAGCTATTTCAGCTTATGCATTTCAAAGTTGTACCAGCTTGGCGAGCATTACAATCAACAAAGCAACAACAACAATTTATACTCAAGCATTCAGTGGATGTATGTCACTTACTGATGTTTATTACTCAGGGAGCGAGACTGAATGGAATAACATATCAATCGGATCTAACAATAATTATGTTACCTCCGCCTTTATCCATTACAACAGCTCATCGGCGCACACCCATACGCACAGCACCAGTTTCAGCTGGAGTTCTGATTATTCAAGCTGTACGGTGACAATCAGCTGTTCCGGCTGCAACTCAACAAAAACATTGAATTGTACAGTGACTTCTGAAAGCACGGATGCGTCAATTACCTACACGGCGAAAGCGACGATCGGTACGGAGACATATTCAGATACGAAAACGGTTCCGAGAGCCCCGGCGCCGACAGTCACCATTTCAGGAGTGACGACAAGCAGCATTACGGTTACCGCGCCTTCCGGCACAGACCAGAATACATATGGCACAGCACTGTATAGCATTGACGGCTCTATGTGGCAGGAATCCAATGTCTTTAGTTCCCTGTATGCAGGGACATCCTATACGGTTTATGTAAAATATCAGGGGAATTCGACTTATGCAGAATCCGTGGCCGGTTCAACTGCCACAAAGACCGCTGACGCAACATATACTGTCACCATCCCCAGTACGGTAACAGCGGGCGGCGATTCTGTGTACATCTCGATAGATGAAAGTACCCTTGACCTGGGTTTGGGGGGACAGGTTGATGTATCGGTAACATACGGCATGAATGACGACGGAACACTGTCACTGATCAGAGAAGGCGATTTATCCTCAGAGGTCACAAGCCAGATGTTTATCAATGACGTGGCGGTTACGTCTGACACCCCTGCGGTCACGACCTTTGCGGTCACGACCTTTAAAGAGGGTAGTACCAGTCCTGTCGCAATCCGCTTTGGGGAGCCGAAGGAAGAGACGATCCTTGCGGGCAAGTACAGCCGTACGGTCCAATTTACGATCACTTTCAGCCAGGAATAAGGGGGCTTCGATGGATAAAAAAATAAAAACGCTTTTGCTGATCCTGCTGGCAGTTATCCTTGTCGGAGGCGGCATATTCATTGGAATCCGCATCGGAAGCGGATCCGGCTCCGGGGAAGAATCCCAGAGCACAGACATCGGCGCAGACCTGGACGAAAATGCGGTAGCGTGGACGGGCGAGCAGGAAACCGATGTGGAGAAGAATGAGGATACCATCGACATCCCAGGCTATGGGAGCCTCACCCTCAAAGCGGGGGAAACCGAACAGAGCGTCAACTTCTATAACCCGGAGCAGAACACCTGCTATTTCCGTATGACGCTGCTTTTATCGGACGGCACGCAGCTGTGGCAGTCGGGGCTGATTGAACCGGGGCAGGGGCTTTACGAGATCACCTTAGAGCAGGGGCTTGAAGCAGGGGAATATGAGGACGCGGTACTCAAATACGAGTGCTTTGCGATGGATGATGACCGGACGCCGCTCAACGGCTCCGAGATTAAGCTTACATTAAATGTCATTGAATAACAAAGGCTGTTTATGATCATTGTGAATCAAATATAAAATATTAAATCAAACAAAAAAGGAGACGGACTATGAAAAGAACAGGAAAAATAAGGAACAAAATGATGGCGGGATTGTTTGCGGCGGCGCTACTGGCAGGGACCGCGCTTCCCGCGTATGCGGAAACCAGCGACATGACTGCCTATTACTATGAGGCATCCACTTACACGCTGAGCATACCGGCAACGGTGAATCTGACGGAGACGGCAACGGTATCCAGGATAATCGGCGTATCTGCTGTCAATGTGGCGACAACGGAGCAGGTACAGATCAAAGTAGCCAGCGGCATATCCGATGGGAAAGTTACATTGACAGATACCAGAGATGCCGCGAATACCATTGAATCTACGGTAAGTCTGACAAACGGAGGGAATGGTATAGCGGACAATGCGGTCGTGGCGGCGTTTGAGGGAACCAGTACGACGGCAGTATCAGGAGGTACCCTGTACTTCTCGGCGCTTGGGGACGTATATGCGGGCAGTTATGAAGGCACGATCGTGTTTGAAGCGTCCATTGTGACGAAAACGAATTAGGAGGAGCAGTTATGAGGAATAAGAAAATAAAAAAATTAACGGCGGTGTTGATGTGCGCCGCAATCATGGCAACAGCAACTGTCCCTGCTTATGCCTCAAGTACCGATCAGCAGTCTATGGAACTTACCATGAGTAAGGATGCGTCCTTTATCATGACCATACCGAGCACAACAAATACCGTATCGTTCGGCGCGGTGGATACTGAGATCGGCGCGGTGAAAGTGACCGGAGACGTCGGCACGAAACAGCAGGTGGAAGTGACCGTGACAAAGACGGACTTCGTGGATGAAAAGGACAGCACAAACACATTCGCTTTTTCCCTGCAGTATAACAATGCAGATTTTACTGGCGATGTCTGGAGTACAGAGGAGCTTCGCAATGAAACAAAAGCCCTGCCCCTTACCGTCCATATCCCGACCGCTACATGGGAAAACACACCGGCGGGGACCTACAAAGCGACACTCACTTTCCAGGCAGAATTACAGGATATAGAGTAATGTGCGGGGCAGAAATGGGAATGGGGTGATAAAAATGAGAGCTATGGCATGGGAGTGGGGTAAAATCCACAGGGCTGCTGTCATCAGCTTTCTGCTGATGGCTTTCCTGCTGTTCCCGGTACAGGTACACGCTGCTGAAACAGAGGCAGACAGCCTGACCATACAGACAACCGTAAGCGGTTATTCGGGCATGGCGCAGGACGGGACGGCGAAGGTGACGATCCCTGACGGGACGGTTATTACAGCGGACGGCAGTGCCCTGGAGGACGGCCTGCTGCTCGTGGTCGAACCCGTCACGGAATCAGATGCGGCGGATGTTTACACATGGATTTCATCCACCCTGCAGGACAAAGGATCCGACCTGACGGCATATGATATTTATTTTGTGGACAGCACCGGGAGCCGCTGTGACGCTGCTGGGGAAACCACGATCGCCATTACACTGAGCACTGCTTACGAGAACCCGTCCGTTTACCGTGTGGCGGCGGACGGCACAGCCGCACAGATGGAGACAGAGGTGGAAAATGGAGTTATATCCTTTGTGATGGACGGAAACGGCTATTATGCGTTACTGGAAAGCCCGGAGGATACATCCGGCAGTTCGAGCGATGCAGGAAGCTCGGATACTGATTCAGCTTCCGGCAGTGAAACGACAACTGCCGAGACAGGGAGTTCCGTTTCGACTGCAGCTGCGCAGACCGGTGACAACCGGAATCTGTGGCTGTGGGAATTCCTGGTGCTTCTGATGGGATTTGGCATGGCATCAGCGGTATATCGCAGGAAACATGCAGATAAATAAACAGTTTCATAACAGCATAATATTTACAGGCAGTCATTATGGCTGCCTGTAAATATTATTCAATTATTCATCCGTGCCCTGCGCCGCGGGATCCACGTAAGAACGTAAACCATATAATACTAAATTCTGCATGATGGTACAGATTTTTTCCGTGCTGATATCTTTATCCATTTCATGCCAGTGCTGCACGAGGCCGAACAATGCGGAGTTTACAAAACTGATTATATAATCGAAATTCGGCATATCTGTTGAGATCGGAATATAAGATACAATCAACGGAATCAGCTCCGCTTTTAATTTTGCAGGAAAAGCGGAATCCCCGTTCGGCCCCATCAGCAGGTACATTTTCTCATTCATGGCGGAAAACGTAATCGGGAACAGGTTCTCCAAAGACCTGATCTCCGGCAATGCCGGCAAAATGATCTGCTTTACTTCTTCGATCATCTCTGCCTCAATCCGGGACAGGAGGTCATCCGTATCCTCAAAATACTCATAAAATGTACTGCGGTTATACCCTGCACGCTTTGCGATCTCGCTGACGGCGATTTTTGAAATCGGCTTTTCGGCGGCCAGCGTCCAGAAAGCGTCCTCAAATTTCTTCCTTGTCTTTTCCGTGACATCCGGTTGCTTTTTCATCTGCTCTCCTTTCACATACGACCCGACAGATAAAAATAAACTGATGGTTGATACGGCATTGCCTTACATGTATAATCACTATACAACAGGTTGTCGGAATATGTCAAGAAAGAATTTCAGATGCAGATGACGGAGAAGAAATACAGCAAAGCTGAACCGTGCGGGAGGTGGTATCTTGCTGTTTCGTATCTTTAAAATATGGCTCAGGTGGAGAAAAGACTGGGACTCGATTTGTAACTGCTGCGGGAAATGCTGTTATACGCGTTCGATCGGTCCTCACAAAAAAGTCATTATCCACTATAACCGCCCGTGTGAAAATCTGGACACAGAGACGCACCTTTGCAGAATTTATAAAGATCGTCTTCGTAAATGTAACCATTGCGGAAAGGTGACTTTGTTTACGGCCTTATTCAATCCAACCCTTCCGGAAGACTGCACTTATCTGCAGATGTTCCGGCTGTGGCGGCAATGATCCGGAGGTATGAGGAGAATGGCTGACAGGGGAAAAGAAACGGCAGAAGGAAATTTTTGTAACAACAAATGAAACCCGGATGAATTTTCGCTTGACAAATACAACTTTTCTTTTTAGAATCTTAAATCATACTATACCGATATAGTTGATATGAATAATGAAAAGTCAAAGAAAAATTCAATATTGATTTACAGAGAGGCGGGGTGAGGCAATGACATTGATTCAGTTGTCTTACATCATTACGATAGCGGAGACGGGTTCCATGAACCGGGCGGCGGAAAAGCTCCTGGTGTCCCAGCCGTCGCTGACCAATGCGGTGAAAGAACTGGAAAAAGAGCTGGGAGTCACGCTTTTATACCGAAGCGGGCGAGGTGTGGTTCTGACGAATGACGGTATGGAGTTTCTGCCGTACGCCAGAGACATTTACAGCAAATATCAGACTCTTTTGGGAAAATACGGAAAAAACGGTACATACAAAAAGAAATTCGGTGTTTCCTCACAACACTATTCTTTTGCGGTGAAGGCTTTTGTGGACATGGCAAAAGATTATGATATGTCGCAGTATGAGTTTGCGATCCGGGAGACGATGACCAGAGAAGTGATCCGTGATGTCAGCACGATGAAAAGTGAAATCGGCATTTTATACCTCTCGGATTTTAACCGTAAGGCAATGACCAGGCTGATGAAATCGGCCAATCTGGAGTTTCATCATCTTGTAGACTGCCGTGCTTATGTTTATTTATGGAGGAAACATCCTCTGGCAGCGGAAGAGAGCATCGGGATTGAGCAGCTGGCAGACTATCCCTGCCTGTCTTTTGAGCAGGGAAGTGACAGTGCTTTTTATCTGGCGGAGGAGATACTCGCAACGAATGAATATGCACAGAGTATCAAAGCCAATGACCGTGGGACGATGCTGAACCTCATGGTTGGCCTGAACGGCTATACCCTGTGTTCCGGTATTATCTGCGAAGAGTTGAATGGCGATGATTTTGTGGCGGTGCCTTTCAGAGACACAGAAGAATCGACGGGAACGATGGAAATCGGTTTTGTCACGTTGAAAAATATGATTTTAAGCCCTGTCGGAGAGAAGTATGTCGAAGCGATTAAAAAATACCTTCGGGATATATAAGGGTGAGATATATTGAGCGCAGAAAAAAAGCTGATTAGAGAATTTTATGGGAAAGATGACAGGCTATAGCCTGAAACTATAGCCGGTTATTTTTTTTGCGTATTAGACAGAAAGTGATCTGCCGTGCTATCATATCACATATAACATATAAGAAAACTATGTTTTTGTGGAATTGTAATCTGTTTGCGTTGTGAAACAGGCAGCATTATAAGAGGAAGGAGACAAAAATGGCCGGAGAAAAACCTAACATAATCTTAATCCTGACAGACGATCTGGGATACGGCGATCTGTCCTGTTTTAACCCGGAATCAAAAATCCGGACAGAGCATATTGACGCGGTAGCCGCAGGCGGCCTGCGCAATACGGACTGCCATGCGTCTTCTGCGCTCTGCACGCCGTCGCGCTACGCGTTGCTGACCGGGCGGTACAACTGGAGATCCCGATTAAAAAGCGGTGTGCTGCCGGGGCAGTCCGGTCCTCTGATTGAGGAGGGGCGGGAAACGATTGGAACATTCCTGAAAAAACAGGGATATCGTACGGCCTGTGTCGGAAAGTGGCATCTGGGGATGAACTGGACGGTGAAGGACGGTTATATTCTGCCATCGACATACCGGGATCCCAACGGAGATCAGGATAAATGCGCGACGGGCATCGATTTCGCCGCTCCCATTGCTGACGGTCCGAATACACGAGGATTCGACTATTTCTTCGGACTGCCGGCGTCGCTTGACCAACCGCCGTTTGTATACATTGAAAATGACCATGTACTGACGCCGCCGGATCATATGACCGGTGTGCGCAGGCTGGATCGCGTGGGACCGACACAGCAGACGGAGGTGGAGTACGGACCGGCAGCGCCGGATTACGATCCGGCAAAGGTCGTTCCGGATATGGACGCGAAGGTTCTTTCGCTCGTGGACGAATACGCGGGGGAAGACCGGCCGTTCTTTATTTATTATCCGACGCCGGCCGTACACGGACCGCTGCTGCCCGCACCGGAATATCAGGGAAAATCGGGAATCGGCAGGTACGGAGACTTTGTCCTGCAGGTGGATGGTTTTGTGGGAAAACTTGACGAAAAACTGCATGAGAAAGGGATTGCGGACGATACGATCCTGATTTTTACCAGTGACAACGGCTGCTCCGGCATCGCGGATTTCCCGACATTAAAGGGTTTGGGGCATAACCCGAGCTTTATTTACCGGGGAAAGAAAGGCGACATCTGGGAAGGCGGCCATCGCATTCCGTTTATCGTGCGCTGGCCGGGGCATGTGCCGGCAGGTGTCGAGCGAAGCCAGATGATGTGCCTGACTGACGTCTTTGCCACCATCGCGGAGATTGCCGGCTTTACATACGGAGACGACGCGGGAGAAGATTCATTTTCGGCGCTGTCCGTCTGGCAGGGCGGAACAGAACCCATTCGGGAGGACATGATTCATCATTCCGTATTCAATTATTCCCTGCGAAAAGGGAACTGGAAGCTGGAATTCTGCCCGGGTTCCGGCGGAATGGGACCGGACGCGAAGGTTCCCGCGGGAGGCATATACGGGGAAGACACCCCATATCAGCTCTATGATCTTTCTCAGGATATCAGGGAGCAAAAAAATCTTTACGGGCTTTGCCCGGAGACTGAGAAAGAACTGACAGAACGGGCTGCCGCTTATATTAAAAACGGTCGTACCACGCCCGGAGAGCCGCAGAAAAATACGGAAAGTGCAGACTGGCCGGGGTTGGAATGGTTGCCGCGCTAAAAGAAACAGAAAAGGAAATATAAAACATGGACCAGACGCTTGAAATTCACCATATAGACACCGATGTATTGATCATCGGCGGCGGCACGGCAGGATGCTATGCCGCCCTGACATTGAGCCGGAACACCGACCTGTCTGTTCTGGTTGCGGAGAAAGCGAATATCCGGCGCAGCGGCTGTCTGGCAGCAGGTGTCAACGCCATTAACGCTTATATCACGGAGGGCAGGACGCCGCAGGATTATGCGGAATATGCGGCGAAAGACGCGGCCGGAATCGTGCGGCAGGATCTCCTGATCACGGCTGCTGAACTGTTTAATGAGGTCACCGCAGATCTGGAGCAACTGGGGCTTGTCATTTTAAAAGATGAAAATGGGAAGTATGTGACGCGCGGAAACCGCAATATCAAGATAAACGGCGAAAATATCAAGCCGATTCTGGCGGATGCAGTAAATCGCGCGGATCGTGTGACGGTAATCAATCACCTCAATATCACAGATCTGCTGACAGACAGAAATACGGTCTTTGGCGCCGTGGGTTTTTCCGTGACGGAAATGAAGGCGTATGTGATTCGCGCAAAGGCTGTCCTGGTGGCGACAGGAGGCGCCGCGGGACTCTACCGGCCGAATAATCCCGGATTTTCCAGACACAAGATGTGGTATCCGCCGTTTCTCACCGGCGCCGGGTACGCAATGGGAATCCGGGCAGGCGCGGAAATGACTTCTTTTGAGATGCGCTTTGTTGCTCTTCGCTGCAAAGATACGATCGCGCCCACCGGTACCATTGCCCAGGGAGTCGGCGCCAGACAGGTCAATGCGAAAGGATTTGTATATGAAGACCGGTATGGCCTCACGACAAGTGAACGTGTGTATGGGACAGTGATGGAAAACAGTCTCGGAAACGGGCCCTGTTATCTGAAAACCGGCGGCATCTCCGGGCAGCAGGAACAGGAACTTTTCAAAGCTTATCTGAACATGTGCCCGTCCCAGACACTCCGGTGGATGGAGGCGGGAGCAGGTCCTGCCGGCCGGGATGTGGAGATTGAGGGGACGGAGCCCTATGTTGTGGGAGGCCATACGGCAAGCGGATACTGGGTGGATACCCGGCGGGAAACCACGGTCCACGGGCTTTTTGCTGCCGGGGATGTGGCAGGCGGATGTCCACAGAAGTATGTAACAGGCGCTCTGGCAGAGGGGAAGATCGCTGCGGAGGGTATCGCTGACTATATCTCTCAGAAGGTTACAACAGGAAATGTTACAGATGATGCTTCCCGGAAGAAGAGTGCAGCAGGCAACGTTACAGGCTGTGTTTCTGAGAAAGGGAATGCAGAAGAAAACATAGCAGGAGAAGTTGCTGAGAAAGCAGAATCCGGGTCGGATGAAAAACTTCAGCTGCGGATTCGGGAAATCCTTGACGTCTATGAGAATACACTGTCCGGTGCAAACACGATTTATTCCGCGGAGAATCTGGAAGAGCGGATGCAGAAGATCATGGATGAATACGCCGGCGGCATCTCCTCGCACTACGGCTACACAGAGAGACAGCTTCGCCTGGCGGATGAGGAAATTGACCGGCTGACTGCACAGGCAAAATATCTGAAAGCGGGAAATATGCATGAGATGCTTTTCGTGTATGAGTTGAAGGATCGGCTGATAGTATGTAAGACATTGATTTTCCACCTCCTGAACCGTAAAGAGACCAGATGGCATGTGTTTGGGGAAAATCTGGACTACCCTGAGACGGATCAAAAATATTTCGCTTACCTTAATTCCAGATACAGGGTGGGGAAGCATGAAGCCATCTGGAGAGATATTGTGAAAGAAAACGTGTATCGGTATCCGGAACTGAAAGAGAGCGTTGAAAGGGGAGACTGTGAATGAGTATACAAATAAACAGGGAGCGCTGTGTCGGTTGCGGAAGCTGTGCCGAAGTATGTCCGGGGACACTGATTTCCCTGGCAGAAGGGCGTGCCCGTATGGATTATCCGCGGGACTGCTGGGGCTGCGCTTCCTGCGTCAAGGAGTGCCCGGCCGGAGCCATTGAATTCTTCCTCGGCGCGGATATCGGCGGAAGCGGCAGCGTGATGAATACGGAAAAAAAAGGCGAAATCCTGCGATGGACGTTTCGCAAAATCGACGGAACGGAGGTGATCATTGACATAAATCCGAAAGATGCGAACGCATATTAGATAGAATTTGAAGGAGTCAGATTATTATGAATGGATTGTCACATTTGGATGAACTGGAGGCGGAAGCGATTTACATTATCCGGGAGGTGGCTGCGGAGTGTGAAAAACCGGTGATGCTTTATTCCATCGGGAAGGACAGCTCCGTGATGCTGCATCTGGCGCTGAAAGCATTTTACCCGGAAAAACCGCCGTTTCCGTTTTTGCATGTCAATACGACATGGAAGTTTCACGAGATGATCGAGTTCCGCGACAGAAGGGCGAAGGAACTCGGCATCGAGATGCTGGAGTATATCAACGAAGATGGCGTCAGGGCGGGGATCAACCCGTTTGACCATGGCGCGAGCTACACGGATATCATGAAAACACAGGCGCTCAGGCAGGCGTTGGAGAAGTACGGATTCACGGCAGCTTTCGGCGGCGGCCGGAGGGATGAGGAAAAGAGCCGGGCAAAGGAGCGGATTTTTTCCTTCCGCAATGCCGCACAGGCCTGGGATCCGAAAAATCAGAGACCGGAGGTGTGGAAGCTTTTCAATACAGAACTGAATAAAGGAGAGAGTATCCGCGTCTTTCCGATTTCCAACTGGACGGAAAAAGATATCTGGCAGTATATCAGGAGAGAAAATATTCCGATCGTGTCCCTGTACTTCGCCGCGGAGCGCCCGGTGGTTTATCGGGACGGCAATATCATCATGGTGGATGATGAGAGGATGCGCCTGCTTCCGGGCGAGGTGCCGGAGATGAAAAGCGTCCGTTTTCGCACGCTGGGCTGCTATCCGCTCTCCGGCGGTGTGGAATCCCGCGCGACGACCCTGGATCAGGTGATAGAGGAGACCTTAAGCTCTGTCGAATCGGAGCGGACCAGCCGCGTGATTGATAAGGACGGCGGGAATGCCAGCATGGAAAAGCGAAAGAGGGAGGGATATTTCTGATGAACAGTTTGTTGAAATTCATTACGTGCGGAAGCGTGGACGACGGGAAATCCACTCTCCTTGGTCATATCCTGTACGATGCGAAGCTTTTGTATGCTGATCAGGAAAAAGCGCTGATCCTCGACAGCAAGGTCGGTTCCCGCGGAGGCGAGATTGATTACTCTCTTCTTCTGGACGGTCTGACCGCGGAGCGGGAACAGGGAATCACGATTGATGTGGCCTACCTCTATTTTACGACAGAAAAGAGAAGCTTTATCGCTGCCGACACGCCCGGCCATGAGGAATACACGAGAAACATGGCGGTCGGCGCTTCATTTGCAAAGCTGGCTGTGGTCATGGTCGACGCGGAGCACGGTGTTTTACCGCAGACCAGGCGGCATGCGCGCATCTGTGCGCTGATGGGCATTCGCTATTTTGTCTTCGCGGTTAATAAGATGGACCTGTCGGACTATCGTGAGGAACGCTTTCAGGAAATAAGAAAAGATATCGATGCTTTATCCGCTGAACTGGAGCTTGCGAATGTAAAAATCATTCCGGTCAGCGCCACCCGGGGAGATAATATCACACACGCGCCGGGCCATATGCCCTGGTATCAGGGGGAAAGCCTGTTGGAGTATCTGGAGACAGTCGATGTATCGGAGGATGAAAAACAGGATACCTTCTATCTTCCCGTACAGCGAGTGTGCCGGCCGGATCATACGTTTCGGGGATTCCAGGGACAGGTAGAGAGCGGCCGCGTGGCGAAAGGACAGGAGCTGACCGTCCTTCCCGGCGGGGAATCGGCCCATGTAAAAGCCATACATATCGGGTTTGAGGAAGTCCCGGAGGCATATGCCGGGCAGGCTGTCACCGTGCAGCTGGACAGAGAGATAGATGTAAGTCGCGGCTGCGTTTTGGCAAGTACCGCAAAACTGCCCGCGACAAAAAAGTTCGGTGTAACACTTCTGTGGATGGACGATGAGCCGCTTCTTGTCGGAAAAGAGTATCTGGTAAGGATCGGCACGAAAAAAATTGCAGGCGTGGTCACCGCCATCACATATAAGACGGACGTCAACACAGGCGAACATCTCGCGGCGGAACGTCTGGAGAAAAATGAGATCGGACTCTGCCGCCTGGAACTTGCGGAAAACATTGTGGCGGATGCTTTTGCGAATCATAAGACGCTTGGGGAGCTGATCCTGATCGACCGAGTCAGCCACGCAACGTCCGCCTGCGGCGTTATTGACACCGTGGGAGAGGAAACGGGAAAACCGTATTTTGAAAAGGGAAATATCCGAACCGACGGTTATATCTTTGAGGAGTTCTATTTCAATATAGAGAATGCGCTGCTCTCCAAAGCGAATGAAGGCGGAAAGACCTGGCATGTGGGCGATGAGGTGCCGGTAAAGGGGGACAGCTTCCGCTATCCGGAATCTTTCGACATCATTGCCGTGAAAAGTGAAGCCGCCATCCTGATCCGGGGACGGCGTGTGGAGGATATCCTGCCGCTGTCAGAGTACCGTTATACCGGATTGCCGACGCTGGATGCGCGGGGATTTGAAATTCAGATCCGCGGAGAGGCGGACTATCAGGATTATCTGTATGAGCGAAGGAATATGGACGACGGAAACCATGTAAAATTCTATGATAAGTGGTTCCGCTTTGAGACCTATCGGAGAATCATTTGCACAGATAACTTCTGGATGATCTGATGATACCAGGGTCAAAAAGTCATGAATGGAGCGCTTGCGGTCCGATTCATGGCTTTGGGACCCGCCAAAACACGAGAAAGTAGCAAATTTGACCGGGTTTTGGTCAAATTTAGCGGATTTCGAGTGTTTTGAGGATTGCGGGAGTGGTTTTTACGGAGCAATCCGTGGTATCATCATACTGTAGGAAGGAAAATTTATGCAGAGCATTTTGATAAAAGATACGACAAAGGAAGAGCGGGAAAAAGCAGAAAGGGATCAGACATGCGGGAACATAAATACGGCCCGGAGTACGGATTTCAGACAAGAGCTGTACACACGGGAAATGACATTGATAAGGACAGCGGTGCGATCAAGCGCCCGATCACCATGGGCAACAGCTATGCGTTGCCTTACGACCCGACGGATATGAACTGGTCCTCCGCCGGCGGGAATTTATACACGCGAAACGGCGGAACCAACCAGAGGTACCTTCAGGAGCGCATCGCGTCTCTGGAGGGCGGTGAGGACTGCGTGGTTCTGGCGTCGGGCGTGGCAGCCTTAAGCGGTCTGTTTTTCGCCCTTTTGAATCAGGGCGATCACGTGATTTTTTCCAGCGTGACGTATATCGCTGTCTACCGGCTGCTGAATGAACTGTTCAACAACAAGTTCGGCGTGGAGACGACATTGGTGGACACCTCCGATCCCGCAAAGGTGGAGGCCGCCATCCGGCCGAATACAAAGCTGATCCACATTGAGACGCCGGGGAATCCGACGCTGACCGTCTCAGATATTGCCGTGATCGCGGACATCGCGCACCGTCACGGCGCACTGCTGAGTGTGGATAACACGTTTGCTTCCCCGTATAATCAGCGTCCCATTGAGCTTGGAGCGGATTTCTCCGTGGAGAGCCTGACAAAGTATATCAACGGCCATGGGGACGCCATGGGCGGAGCGATTGTCGGGAAGACGGAGTATCTGGATCAGATCCGGGCAATCTCCCAGGTGAATCTGGGCGGCGCCATCAGCCCGTTTAATGCGTGGCTGATCATGCGCGGATGCGTAACGCTGCCGCTTCGGATGCGCCAGCACAATGAAAACGCTCTGGCTGTGGCCAAATGGCTGGAAGCGCAGCCCTGCGTCAGCTTTGTGGCGTATCCGGGACTGGAAAGCCATGTGGGTCATGAGACCGCAAAAAAGCAGATGTCACCCGGATACGGCGGAGTCCTCGCCTTTGGGTTAAAGGCAGACCACGACACGCACAACCGGTTTGTCGACCATCTGAATGTGATTACCTCGGCGGTCTCCCTCGGCCATGATGAGAGCCTGATCGTTTTTCTCGGAGAAGATGACGAACGGCAATACCTGTTTCCGGAGGAGTTTCACAATGGGTTCTTCCGCTTTTCCGTGGGACTGGAGGACGCGGAGGATATCATCGAAGACCTGAGGCAGGCGTTCAAAGCGGTAAATTTGCTGTAAAACTGAGGGAAATTGTCTATGTTTAAAAAGCTGAAGAACGCGGTGTCAGCGTGGCTGAACCGGCTTGCGAAAGAAAATAAAAAAGAGTTTCCGGATGGAAAAGCGGACTGCTGCAAGTTGAATGATACCAGAAAGAAATCATCCTGATTATGATAGAAGATATCTGTCCGTGCGATAAACGGATGCTGTATTTCTGTTCTTCAGTTTAGAAACTGTGCCGACTGAAATTTCGGACGGAGAGGAGTATATAAGCCATATGTCCATCAAAGAAATTGCGCAGATCGTGGGGGCATCTCCAGCCACGGTTTCGAGGGTGCTGAACAATCCGGAGTACCGTTGCAAGACACCGGAACTGCGGGAAAGAATCTGGAAAACCGCAATCGAGAAAAATTATACACCAAATGAATCGGCCAGAAATCTGAAGCTGGGGAATCAGGCAGACCGGCAGCAGACCTGCTACATCAGCGTGCTGATGACGCGGATGGAGGAGGCTCATACAGATCCATTTTTCTCAGAACTTCTGCGGGTGATCGAGAGTGAGATACATAATCATATGTGTATTCTGTCGAATGTCTGGTATAAGTCTCTGTTTTCCGATAACAGAGAATGCCGCAGATCCGACCTGAACGGCATCATCCGTGAAATGTACGCGGAGGCGGAGCAGAGCGGAAAGAGCGACGGCCTGATCGTGATCGGGAAATGCAACAGGGAAGCCCTGAAGAAACTGATTCGGACATTTAAAAACGTGGTTTCCGTAAACCGCAATTCTACCAATTATGAGGTGGATGAAGTTCTTTGCGACGGAAATAAGATCGCATCCGTTGCGGTGGAACATCTGATCTCGCTGGGACATCGAAATATCGCTTATGTCGGTGCGTGCCATAACGAGTCGAGATACAGCGGGTATCAGGAAACGCTGGGCAGGCATGGGATCGACCTGGAGCCTGAGAACGTGATCGAGACAAAGCAGACCGAGGCGGAAGGGTATAAATGTATGGAAAAATGGCTGCAGTCCGGCAGTTATCCCTCGGCGGTGTACTGCGCGAACGATATCACAGCGATCGGGATGCTGAAATGCCTGAGCCGGTATAAGAGATTGTATTACATGCCGTCCATTATTGCAAGCGACGATATTGAACTGGCACAGGAGATACGCCCCATGCTGACGACCGTGCGGCTGCCGAAGGATGAGATGGGGAAATTTGCGCTGTATCTGCTGCTAGACCGTATTCGCGGCGGTCACAGAGGCGTGATACGGATGGAGCTGGAGGGAAAGCTGATCGTCCGCAACAGCTGTGTGGACGCTTCGCAGGAAGTCTGGAGCGATTACTGTATATGAATACAGATGCCGGTTCTATCGCTTCGAATGCCTGCAGTTGCAGGCACTCAGTCAACTGAATACGTTTTCACTATATGCAGTTTTTTACTCGAAATGGTTTCAAAAAGTTTTGAAGAGAGCTTACAACTTATATCTGGTTATTTTCTTCCAATCTTCCGGAAACCCCATTTTTTTCAACAATTCAGTCTGTGTTATTCCCTGTTGTTTTTTTGAATGGTTATCTATCAAGCGTGCCAACCTGCGCTTTAACTCCCGAAAATCTTCTCTTGTCAATAAATACCTTAACGTAATAACTACAGCAAATAAATCATGCTTTCCATAAATATATTGATTACCATTTTTAGGAATCTGCAGCTTGTTATGTATAGGGAAATCGGGGATACTCTCTACATTTCTGTATGAAAACAGGCGTTCTCCATGAGCACAGACATTGCGAAAACGTACAAGATATCTCAGCACCTGTTTTAACTGACTTTCATTGACTCCCCGAAACTCGCTGCTTATTTTGAATTGTATATCCTGTGGGAGTACTGAATACATGACTGAAATATTTCCAAAAGTCAATGCATTCTTTAAAATCCAGAGCGGAACATTTCCATGAACCGTTCGCGCATGATTAATATAATGAAACTCCGTTTTTCGTGTAACATACTTTATCAATACATGATCAACCAGTCTATCAACATCTGCTCTGTTTCGCTTTCCGGAATAATTATAATTTTGTTTGTTTAAATACGCGTTCTGAGACTCTCCATATTTCTCGCAAAATGCATAAGACAGCAAAGACTTGATATGATTTTCCACTCGTAAGATATAACTCAGGAAAAGCTCCCTAAGCATACGATCAAATTCATATAGCGCAACAATGTCTTCCAGACGGATACCATCTCTGTATGCCTTTGTTGTGGGGTTTTTAAACAAATCCTTATATCCGCTGATCAAAGAATAATAACTGGCTTGTTTTAAGATATCTTCTGCATAGTTTTGATTCGTTATCAGCAAGCCTTTTTCATTTACCAGCTTGTCTATCTGTTGCTCATATGTCAAAAAATATTTTGCCATAAACCCACCACCCATCAAAAAAAGAGGAGCCCCCGCAGGTTCTCCTCCGGTCACAGGCCTCGCAGGTGTCTGCAACGCATTCACTGGCAATATAGTACTTTAAATCACTCAGAAAGTCAAGTGCCCTGCCAGATACTTTATTATATGTATAATTTTTCGTCAGATACTTTCATTCCATGTTTTTTTGCCAACTCGCTTTGCTTCTGCCGCCGTTTCGCTGAATGAATTTTGCCATTTTCCATATCTGGCATGTACCCTTTCTCAGTTCATTCACTGTTTTTAGTGATTTCTCCGTCTGTAATTTAGTATTAGAGCTTGACCTGATTGTAACGCAAAAAAAATAAATACCATCTTCAGGCGCTGATATCGTGTTGCGTTCACAGGCTGGCTAGCCTGTGAACAGTAACATTAAGGCGGAAAAAATGTGAGAAATAATGAAAAGCATGGTTGCAAAAATGTGATTTTCGCGATATGATGTTGCCTGTGAACAGGAAATTGAGCTGGGAGGCACGATATGTATCGGAAAGCAATGGAAAAACTGGCGGCATGGAAGGAAAGCAGATTTCGCAAACCACTGATCCTCACCGGTGCGAGGCAGGTAGGGAAGACCTGGCTGATGAGAGAATTCGGAAGACTTTATTTTGAGGATGTATGTTATATCAATTTTGAAAATCCCGGAAGTGTTGCGGATATTTTTGGGGGGACGATTGTTCCGTCGAGAATTCTGGAATTGTTGGGAGCATATCATGGTCATAAAATTAATCCGGGAAAAACGCTCCTGGTTTTTGATGAGGTACAGGAAGTTCCGCGAGCACTTACTGCGCTAAAATATTTTCAGGAAGAGGCACCGGAATATGCGATCTGCTGTGCAGGATCTCTTTTGGGCGTTACGCTTCATGCCGGGACATCATTTCCTGTCGGCAAGGTTGATTTTATTTCGATAGAGCCGATGTCATTCGAGGAATTTCTGCTTGCGAACGGAGAGGAGGAATTACTTTCCTGGACAAAGGAGCATTATCGTGAAGAGATGCCGGCTGTTTTTTCGGAAAAATATGTTGATTACCTGAAAAAATATTTTATAATCGGCGGGATGCCGGCTGCGGTGAACGCGTGGGTGGAGACGAAAGACTTTTCTGTGGTATCAGAGGAACAGCGGAAACTTTTATTTTCCTATGAGAATGATTTTTCAAAACACGCGCCGGAGAATGTGGTTCCGAAAATCCATCATATCTGGAATTCGATTCCGTCTCAGCTTGCGAAGGAAAACAAAAAGTTCGTGTATGGTCTGGCCAGAGAGGGTGCCAGGGCAAGGGAGTATGAAGACGCCCTGTTATGGTTGAAAGACAGTGGGTTAATCCGCAAAACAGGCAGGGTATCCGGCGGCAGGATCCCATTGAAAGCATATGAGGATCTGAAAGCGTTTAAGATTTATTATCTGGATGTTGGTTTGCTTCGGGTTTCGTGTGAAATTGAGCCGGACATTATCCTGGATGAACAGGCAGTATTTAAGGAATTTATGGGATCGCTCACGGAGCAGTTTGTACTTCAGGAGCTGCAGACGGCGCAGGTTGCACCGGGCATTTATTACTGGAGTGAAAATTCACGGTCAGAGGTGGATTTTATTTTTCAGTATCACAACAACATTATTCCCGTGGAGGCAAAAGCGGGACTTTCTGTCCATGCGCAGAGCCTTCGAGTCTTCTGTAAAAAATACGAGCCGAAGTTTGCGATACGGACTTCTCTGCGCAACTACCGTGTGGATGATGGATTGATCAATTTGCCGTTGTATCTGCTGTGGAATTGCAAGGCAGTGTTGGATGAGGAGGCTCTGCATTGTTACCATTCAGTTAACTGAATACGTTTTCACGATATGCAGTTTTTTTGACGGAAACAGGGAGGAAAAACTCCTGCTTCTGTCATTTTTTTGTTTTATTCAGGCGAAATATCGGAGAGCTGGTGAGAACGATTTCAGTTTCCGGAGTTGGAATTTTCGGAAAAACTGTATAGTATGACTGTCAGGTTCGGAGACAGCAGGATCTCATTAGTCTTAACGAATGTGCCTGCGGTCCGGCATAAGTGACATACATATTATCCGAACAGAGACGTTTTATTATGAAAGGATGAAAAAACATGGGGAAATTATTTACTTCAGAATCAGTGACAGAGGGACATCCGGATAAAATCGCGGATCAGATTTCCGACGCGATCCTGGATGCGCTTCTGGAACAGGATCCGTTTGCCAGAGTCGCGGCGGAGACGACGGTCGCCACCGGCCTGGCGCTGGTGACAGGTGAGATTAGTACAAAAGCATATGCGGATATTCCGAAAATTGTGCGCGATACGGTGCGTGAGATCGGTTATACGAACGGTGCGGGCGGCTATGACGCGGAGACGATCGCGGTACTTACTTCTATTGTAGAGCAGTCGGCGGACATTGCCCTCGGCGTGGACCGGGCATATGAGTCAAAGCAGGAGGGCGTCACGGAGGATTACGGCACCGGGGCGGGTGACCAGGGAATCATTTTCGGCTATGCAACGGATGAGACGCCGGAATATCTTCCGCCCGCCATTTCCTTCGCTCATCGTCTGGCACGGCAGCTGGCAAAGGTGAGGAAGGACGGGACGCTTCCTTATCTCAGACCGGATGGAAAAACGCAGGTGACCGTTGAATTCGGGGAGGATGGAAGAACGGTGAAACGGATTCACACGATCGTCATCTCCACACAGCATGAGGAATCCGTGAGTCTGGAGCAGATTCGCAGAGATATCATCGCGTTCGTGGTTCGTCCTGTCATCCCGGCAGAACTTCTGGATGAAGACACGATCTATTATGTGAATCCGACCGGACGGTTCGTGATCGGCGGCCCGCAGGGAGATGTCGGACTGACCGGCAGGAAGATCATCGTGGATACTTACGGCGGATCCGGCCACCACGGCGGCGGCGCATTTTCGGGAAAGGATCCGACGAAGGTGGATCGCTCCGCGGCCTATGCGGCCAGATGGGTCGCGAAAAATCTGGTAGCTGCGGGAGCGGCAAAGCGTGCGGAAGTGGAACTCGCCTATGCTATCGGTGTGGCAAAACCGGTATCCATATCCGTTGACACCTTCGGAACGGGAATCGTTTCGGATGAGAAGCTCGCCGGGGTGATTGAAACAGTCTTTGATTTAAGACCGGCAGCCATCATCGACATATTGGAACTGCGCAGACCGATTTATAAGCAGACGGCGGCGTACGGGCATTTCGGCAGGACAGATATCGACCTGCCGTGGGAGCGGACGGACCGGGTGGAAGAAATCCGGAAGGCGCTGGACAGATCGGCCGGTAAATAACAGGATCCGGTTTTGAGAACAGACATAATTACAGAAAGGAACAGAGACAGGTATGGCCGAAAAAATCGGAAAACATATAGCAATTTACGGAAAGGGCGGGATCGGAAAGTCCACGACGACGTCTAATATCAGCGCGGCGCTGGCGGAGGCCGGATACCGGGTCATACAGATCGGATGCGATCCCAAGAGTGATTCGACGAACACGCTGCGCGGAAACAATTATTTGCCTACCGTGCTGGACAGTTTGCGCGAAGGAAACAAAATACATCTGGATGATGTGTCAGTGAAAGGATACAGAGATGTGCTGTGTATCGAATCGGGCGGCCCGGTTCCAGGCGTCGGATGTGCGGGGCGCGGGATCAATGCGGCGGTCAGTCTGCTGCAGGAGCTGAATCTTTTTGAAGAGTTTAAACCGGATTTTGTCCTGTACGATGTATTGGGCGACGTGGTATGCGGAGGCTTTGCGGTACCGATCCGGGATGGGATCACAGACCGCGCCTATGTGGTGAGTTCCTCGGATTTCATGGCGGTGTACGCGGCAAACAATCTGTTTAAGGCGATTAATAAATATGCGCCGACAGGCGGTGCGAAACTGGGCGGAATCATCGCAAACAGTATTACGGCAGGTTATTCGAGGACGATCATCGATGATTTTTCAAAAAAAACCGGGACAGCGGTGGCCGGTTATGTGAACCGCTCATTGGTGGTTCAGCAGAGTGAACTGTACGGAAAGACAGTGATCGAGGCAAATCCTGAATCCGAACAGGCAGATATTTACCGCAAACTCGCAGCGTATATCGCGGAGAACGAGGATCTGGTCGTTCCGAATCCGCTCGGAGTCAGTGAGCTGCGCGACTGGGCCAGAGACTGGGGCGACAAAATATATAATCTGGATGCCGGTGTGGTTTCCGGAGCGGAAGCAATATGATGCGGACTGCGGCAAGGCTTTTACAATCTGCGATTCGTGCGTCAGGCGGTGCAAGATGCATAAGTTATTTCATAAAAGAAAGGTGAACATATGAGTTTGACAGAAAAGAAAGCTCTGACAAGAGAAAAGAGGCTGAGCACCCTCAGCCATTATAACGGTTCTCTGGAGCAGCTTCGGGGGGATATAAAGGGATCGCAGATTAAACAGAGGATCCGAACGTTTTCCCAGGTTTCTGACGATGAAATCCTGTACGCGATCCGGGTTCTGAGCCGGATCGGACAATCCGCGATTGTCGTTCACGGGGCGGTGGGCTGCGCCGCTTCCGGGATTTATTTTAACAGTGAACATCCGCTGAACTGGTATTCTACGAATCTGAACGAGCGCGATACGATACTGGGCGGGGATGAGAAGCTTCGCAGAGCGATCCTCCGCGCTTATGAGGAACAGAATCCGGAGGTGATTTTTGTTATCGGAACTCCGGTGGTTGCCATCAATAATGACGATATTAATTCCTGCATTCTGGAACTGGAAGCGGAGCTGGATGTGAAAATCCTGTCCATCTACACAGACGGATTCAAGTCCAAAGCGCCGACGACCGGATACGATATCGTGCTTCACGCATTGCTGAACGGTGTGGTGAACAGGGAGAATATCGTGAAAGAAGATATTATCAACGTGGTGACTGTGTCAGAGAACCGGGAGGACATTGCGTCGGTTGTAAAAATACTGAGGGATCTGGATATTCCCTACCGGCTTTTACCCCGGTATTCCACCATAGAAGAAATCCGGAATGCGGGAAACGCAAGGGCGTCCATCTGCCTGGATGCGGATGAGGGCGGTTCTTTTGCGGAGGGTCTCGCGGAGCTGACCGGGGTGCCGTACATAAAAACGGACCCGCCGGTGGGTCTTCGGGGAACGAGGCAGTTTATCCGGAAGCTGGCGCAGGCATTGTCCATCGAAGACCGGGCGTCACAGTATATTGAAGAAAAAGAGGCTGTCGTACAGAAAAAAGTACAGCGGAGAATCTTTGCGGGCAGGAGCGTGTTTCTGGATACGCGGACGTCCCTGGCGGGAAATCTGGTTGATTTTACAGAGAGTCTCGGCGGACAGGTGGCGGGTCTTGCTGTCACTTATGTCGACCTGAACAATCGCAGCGTGATTGAAAAGCTGGACAGTCTGGCTAATGCTACGCCTGTGGTGATCGCGAACGGACAGCCTTTTGAAAAGGCAAACGCGTTGTCAAAGGATCATGTGCATTTTTATATCAGTACAGAGGGTGATGTGGCTTTTGCGGCAAAGCAGGGAAGTATCCCCGTTTCCCTTTCCGACACAGCGATTCTGGGATATGAGGGGATCGAACAGTTTGCAGACCGGATTATCCTCTCGGAAGCTGCCGTTGGGCTCGGGAAATATCTGCAGCAGGATAAGAATCCGTTTTACCGGACTTCCTGGCTGAAAAAAAGCGGCAACTGGTATGTGAAGCAGGAGGTGAGGTAATGCAGACAGTGATTGAGAATCCCAGAAACGGCTGCGGGATGCATGGCGTGCTCCAGACCGTACAGGAGATCCGGGGCGTCGTACCCATTGTACACTCGAACGCAGGCTGCGCAGTCTCCAATTATCTGGCAAACCGGGCTTCCGGTTCGGGAAACGGCTATGTCAGCGGCTATGACATTCCGGGAACGAATGTACAGGAACGGCATGTGATCTTCGGCGGAGCCTCCCGGCTTCGGGAGCAGATCAAGAACACTCTGAAAGTGGCGGATGGCAGGCTCTACATTGTACTGAACAGCTGTGAATCCGCCATGGTCGGGGATGATGTGGACGCCATGACCCGGGAAGCGCAGGAACAGCATGAGAGCGTCATCGATTCCCTGACGGCGGGTTTTCACGGAGACAGCCATTTCGGATATGAGAGTGTACTGGTGGACATTATCCGACAGCTTCCGACTGTAAGACCTGTTCCGGAGGAAAACATACCGAACCTTGTAAATGTTTTCGGAATCGTGCCGCAGAAGGATGTCTGTTTTAAGGGAAACCTGGAGGAAATCAGACGGATCCTGGAGGGAATCGGCGTAAAGGCCAATATCTTTTTCGGCTTCGAGGACGGGACAGAGGAATTTGCGAAAGCCCCTGCGGCCAGCCTGAATCTGGTCTTTTCAAAATGGGGAATCCGGGCGGCAAAGGAACTTGAAAAGCTGTACAAAACGCAGTATCTCGTCTTCCCGTACATACCGACCGGAATTCGGGAAGTGCGGGCGTTTGCGGAGGAGATCCTTGATAAGCTGGCTCTGGATCCGGAACCGGCGGATCGTTTTCTGGAAGAGGAGGAGCGGCAGTTTCGCTATTATCTCAGCGGAATTGCGGAAAGCTTTTACAGAGAAAATGCGGGAAGACGGATTGCAATCGTGGGCGATGAGAGCGATGTGCGCCGATATTCCTCGTATCTGAGCGAATATCTGGGTGCTGTCGTAACGGACGCCGTCATCACGGATGATTTTCCGGATGGCGAGACGACACAGAATGAGCGGGCGGAAGCGTTAAAGGACGTCGCCGGGCAGGTTTGTTTTTCGCAGGACAGCGCGGAAATCGCGAAAATCATAAAAAACAGCGAGGCACAGCTGATTCTGGCCAGCTCGCTGGAGGATGAGGCGGCGGGCAGGAAGGGCATCCCGAATCTGGCCGTGTCCTACCCGGTATACGGAAAAGCGATTCTTACAAAAAGTCATGCGGGGATTCACGGAGCACTGACTCTCACTGAGGATTATATGACGAAAATCAAAGAGAGCAGTCAGGCGAGGGAAAGGGAACTGGAAGCGTTTCTTATCTCATAGGACGAACTTTCCCATGAGATAAAAAACATAAATCGCTGCATTCCGGAGCGGGGCAGACGATTCACGCGGAAAAACCTGAGAAATAAGGAAAGAGAGGAAATGAACATGGCCTGGAACAGGGAAGAAATAATAAACTACATAAAGGACAGCAGAAGTCTGGTGCTGGCGACCGTGGATGAAAACGGATTCGCGCAGCTGCGGTCAATCGGAGGGTATGGTGCGGATGGTCTGCAGGTGTATTTCGGCACGGCAAAGACGAGCGGGAAGGTGAAACAGATTGAGCAAAACCCTCATGTCGCCCTGCTTTTTCAGCACGAGGGACAGCAGGTTCCGAAAAATGTCACGCTGTACGGAACGGCGGCTGTTCTGGGAGAGGAAGAGTTTGAATCCGGGGCAGCGGTGATTCGGGAGAGAAGGCCTCAGATTGCTTTTCAGAAAGAGGAAAGCAATCTATACAGGGTCGATGTTGAAAAAGTAAAAATACTTGATTTCGGAAGTGAGACGAAGATCAAAGAAGTCCGCGCGGAGGAACTGCGCCGGACAACGGATTCAGGAGGTTCAAAATGATAACGATGAAATGGAAAAGTATGAGCGCATTACTGCTTGCGGGAGTTGTTCTGCTTGCGGGCTGCGGCAGTTCAGACAGCGGTACAACCGCGGAAAGCGGCGGGGAGGAGGGTACGGTCAGTGTGACGGATGAGACAGCGGGCTCTACGAATGAGGAATTCACGGTACGCGTAGGCGTAAATTCAGGAGATCAGAATTCAATTCTGAAAATTGTCGATGAGCATACCGGACTGTTCTCAGATAAAGGAATTCATCTGGAAACAACTGAATTTGCTGCGGGAATCAATACGATCGACGCCATAGAGCTGGATCAGGTTGATATCGGACTTTTTGCCGATTATGCGGGAGTAAACAGATTCGGAAACACATCCGGCAGCTCAGAGCTTCGTGCATTTACGCAAATGACAAAATCAGATGCATGGGATCTGTATGTCAATCCAGATGCGATTCAGAAACCGGAGGATCTGTATGACGCCAGTCTGATTTCGTCTGCGGGTGTTGTATTCGAATATTATTATGCAAGGCTTTTTGAAGTGTATGGGCTGGATATATCAGAGGTAACACTTCAAAATGTTACAAGCACACAGGAAGCACTGGCGCTGGCGGCTGCCGGAACAGGCGATGCCTATTGGTGCAGTTCACAGACGGCTTCCCTTTTTGAAAAATACGGATGGGAACCGTTTGTATCCATAAGTGATATAGATGCAGCCATGTACACATTTATGGTGGCCGGAGAGTCATATCTGACGGAACATAGCGACGAGGTGATTCGTTTCCTTGAAGTAAGCGAAGAAGGATTTGAATATATTGCGGAGAATCTGGAGCAGGTTGCTCAGTGGGTAGAGGATGATCTGGGACTTGATCAGGAGCTGTTTATCAGTGATTGGGAAAGCACGGAACATGTATATGAATTTACCCAGGAAGCCTATGATGATCTGGTCAGTGTCAAGGACTGGTGCTATCAGAACGGGAAATTTGATACGGATTTTGATATTTCTGATTTTATCAATACAGATGTATTGAAGCAGATGGATCCGGACAGAGTCACGTATACAGCAGAATAACCGGCGCCTTTTGCTTTTCGGAATGATGCGGTGAAGGAGATCAAAGGATGTACATAGAATTAAAGCATATTAATAAAACGTTCGGAAATTTCAAAGCATCTGACGATGTGAGTTTTGGAATCGAAAAAGGGAAACTGGTCGCGCTTCTGGGACCGAGCGGAAGCGGAAAGACTACCATCCTGCGCATGATTGCCGGTCTGGAGCATCAGGACGACGGAGATATCTGTATTGATGGAAAATGTGTGAACCGCGTGCCGGTGCGGGAACGGGAAATCGGATTTGTGTTTCAGAATTACGCTCTTTTTCCTTATCTGACGGTATACGACAATATTGCATACGGTTTGAAGGCGAGAAAGAAGGATAAAGCGGCTGTCAGGGAGCGGGTCACAGAACTGTTGGAGCTGGTGGGTCTTCCGGGACTGGAGAAGCGATATCCGTCCCAGCTCTCCGGCGGTCAGAAGCAGCGGGTGGCCTTTGCCAGGGCACTGGCGCCGCAGCCGCATGTTCTGCTGCTGGACGAACCGTTTGCCGCTATTGACGCGAAGGTTCGCAAAGAACTTCGGAGCTGGCTGAAGGAGATGATCGGAAAAATCGGCATCACCAGTATCTTTGTGACCCACGACCAGGACGAGGCCGTGGAGGTGGCTGACGAGATCATTGTGACGAATCTGGGTCGGGTGGAGCAGGTGGGAAAACCGACGGATATCTATAAACATCCGCAGACGCTGTTTGTGGCGCAGTTTATCGGGGAATCCACGTTGCTGACCGATTACGATCGGATCAAAGGGTTTGATATCTATAACGGAAAGCGAACGGCGATCATCCGGCCGGAATTTGTGAAGGTGATAAAGTATGGGTCAGTAAAGCAGTATGAGAGCCTGTATGCGGAAGGCGTGGTGGAGCAGATCTCCTTTGGTGGAAATTGCATGGAGCTGCTTGTGAATGTAAACGGTATCCGCATAAAAGCCAGGCAGTCTCTGGAAGAAGAACCTTTCGAAAAAGGAGAAAAGGTAGAGGTGATTGTATACCGCCTGTATGTGGTGGATGAAAATGAAGCGCATCTTTTGCAGAATAAAGGGATGCAGGAGCAGGGAATGTTTTATATTTAGAAAAGAAAGGAAGAAAAAAATGTCAGAAGCAATCAGCAGAAAAGAATTTTACAGAGAGGTGGAACTGGGAGAACGGATCGGAAATGATGGCATCGATTTCGGGGAAGGCGTGCTGGAAAGTCTGGACTTTGAAAATAAGGTTCAGGAGCAGATCCGGGCATGCTTTGATATGAACCATGAGTCTTACGTAAAGAATAGGCTTCCTTCCGGGGTCAGACTGCCCAGCAACTATCGTCTGGGGGTTCCTTATCGAAACGGAGCTCCGTTTCATATTGAACTGGAAGGCGGAAGATACCTGCTGTACGATAAAAAGAATTTCCTGTATGAGGTAACTTTTATAGAGAAACCTGCGTTTTACAATAAGAAAACGTCAGATGGCGTGAACATGAGCACCATCGCCAATGAGATCGGAAAAACGAAAATCTCAGTGGCGTACAGCAATGAATGCGCGCTGCGTGACAAAGGGCTTGACTGCAAATTCTGCAACATTAACGCCACAAAAGACCGATTTGCACAGCTGCAGGGAATTGAGTGGAAAAACCCGAAACAGATCGCGGAGACCGTGAAAGAGGCCTATGCGGAGGGGTATCAGAGGATTACGATTACCGGCGGATTTATACCGGAGCGCAGGGAAGTGGAATATTACATTGATGTGGCGGAGGAAATCCGTGATCTGACCGGACTGGATGATTTTGGGGGAACCGCGTGTGTGGGAGCCCCGGCGGATCTGAGCGTGATCGAGAAATATAAAGAGGCCGGATACAGCGCCATCTCTTCCAATATGGAGATCTGGGATGAAAATATTTTTAAGACGATCTGCCCGGGGAAAGATCAGATCTGCGGAGGACGGCAGAACTGGATAGAGGCGCTGAAAGAGGAAGTGCGGGTATTCGGGAAAGGTAATGTGAGATCCTTCTTTGTGGCCGGGATTGAGCCGAAATCCACATTGCTCGAGGGAATTGAGTACCTGGCGTCTCTGGGCGTGGTCGCAATCCCGCTGCACTGGCTTCCGAATCCGGGATCGGAGCTGGAGGGACATCGGGCGCCCAAAGCGGAATGGTACACGGATCTTTATCAGAAGACATACAACATTTTAAAGAAAAACGGGCTTACGCATCTGGATCTTTACCGCTCCGCAAATGTAGAAAATTCAATTTTTGATTATCTTTATGATATGGACGGGGATCTTCTCCCGTTCGAGCGCCACAATGCGGATGCCGTACAATTTCTGCCCGCGGTGTAAGGGAAGCGTAAATGGATATGAAGAAAGACAGGAAGATATTTGACAGAATTTTAAAATGCGGCGTCGTCACATGGATTCTTCTGGTGTTGATCTGGCAGTTCGGATCACTGTTTTACAGTGATGATTTTCTCCCCGGACCGCTTGTAACACTGGCAGGAGCAGGGAAACTGGTGGCGAACGGCACTCTGTGGGAGGATATCCTGATCAGTCTGCAGCGTGTATTGAAGGGGTGGATTCTGGGAATCGCGGTTGCGATTCCCCTGGGATTGTGCATCGGATACTTCAAAAAGGTCGGTTATCTTCTGGAGCCTTTTCTGAATTTTTTCCGCTTTATCCCTGCCATCGGTCTTATTACGCTGTTTCTGATGTGGTTCGGTGTGGGAGAAACATCCAAGGTCGCCCTGATTTTTTATGCGGTGATTTTTCCGGTGATGATTAATACGATCGCGGGAGTTAAGACGGTAGACCCGGCTTTGGTGGAAGCGGCCGAGTCCCTGGGTTCTGCGGATGTCCGGACATTTTTCACTGTGATCGTTCCTTCTGCCGTACCGAATATTTTTACGGGAGTACGTCTGGGGCTGAGCAGTGCCATCATATGTATTGTGGCGGCTGAGATGCTGGCCGCGTCGGAAGGACTGGGATATCTGATCTATACCTCCAGACTATATTACAGAACAGACTGGATCTTTGTCGGCATTTTCACGCTTGGGATTCTCGGGTTCCTGGCTGACAGACTGCTGCAGTTTCTGGGAAAAAGGTTTCTGAAAAGATTTGGCGTAAAGTGAGGGAAAATGAGACATAAATAAGCCATCCATCATAATAATCTATAAACCCGAAAGGCCTGCAGAAAAATATTTGCAGGCCTTTTGGAAACCGCACAGGTGGAAAATATTCGTGCCTTGATTTACTTTTCTCCTTCGCGTTATAATAAGCAAAAGCGGAAAGAGGTAATCCTATGATTTCAACCAAAGGACGTTATGCACTCCGTCTCATGATAGATATTGCCGAACATTCGGACGAAGGCTGTATTCCATTGAAGGACATAGCAGAGCGCCAGGAGATATCCAAAAAATACCTTGAAATTATTGCGAAGGAGCTGGTAAAAGGTAAGATGATATCCGGCCATGGCGGGCGCGGCGGCGGCTATGTTTTATGTCGCCGTCCGGAAGAATACACAGTTGGGGAGATCCTTGAATGGACAGAAGGGTCTCTGGCAACGGTAGCCTGTCTTGCGAAGGATGCGCTCCCCTGCAGCAGATCCTCTGTTTGCAAAACGCTTCCCCTATGGAAAGAGTTTGACAAAATGACAGTTGATTATTTTTATGGAAAGACGTTGGCTGATCTGCTGTAATCAGTTGACCCTCTGATTTTTCTTTGGCTGCTTCTACAGAGATTACCAGCCTGCTTGTGCAGAAGATCACCAGCCTTGACATTGACCTCATTGTAAGTTATAATCCCCCTATTCGCCTATACATATAATAGGTGAATAGGTAAATTGATTTTGCAGAAAAAATGTGAGGTGTGGAATGAAAATGCGCAACAGAAAAATACGGTTTTTCGCAGGGGTTTTCGCAGCAGCCGCGGTTGTTATGGCCGGTTGTTCTTCCGGTACAGAGCAGGAGGAAACACAGGAACATACATCTGAAGCAGATTCGGGCGAAACACAGGAAAATGCATCCGGCACAGCTGAGGACGGAATCGAAATCAATGTAGAAGATATAAGCACCGAGGCCAGCTATTATGATACTGAAATTGATGGAACAGATGTCGAAATCTTCGCGGTTCTCGCTTCTGATGGCACAGTTCGTCTTGCAATGAATACCTGCCAGGTTTGCAACGGATCCCCCTATGCTTATTTTGAACAGGAAGGCGATGATTTTGTCTGCCAGAACTGCGGGAATCACTTTTCATCCGATGAAATCGGGCTTACAGCCGGAGGCTGCAATCCCGTCCCGATTACGGAGGATGATTACACCGAAGAAAACGGGATCATTACGGTTTCCGACTCTTTTCTGGAAGAAAACGCATATCGTTTTTCCAACTGGAAACAGTTTTAAAGGGGGGACTTAAGTGAGTAAGGTTGTTTTTCACGTTACCGGCATGACCTGCTCCGGTTGTGAGCGCCGACTGGAAGGAGCTGTATCAGCACTTCAAGGCGTACATTCCGTAACTGCGGATTACAGCAGAGGGGAATTAACAGCTGAATTCAATCCTCCCTGCACGGAAAGCGTCATCATTGAAACAATTCAAAAGACCGGTTACGGAGTTGCGAAAAACGCAAAAAAAGCCCGGGATACGGTGGCTGTTCTGGTTATTATTCTCGGAATCTATGTTATCGCCCGGCAGATGGGATGGCTGGAGATATTTCAGAACATCCCGACGATCAGTGAAGAACGAATGAGTTATCTTGCTCTGTTCGCGATTGGCCTGCTGACAAGCGTCCATTGTATTGCCATGTGCGGAGGATTAAATCTGGCTCAGAGTATTTCTTCCGGAGATATAAAACCCGTGCGTCGCAGTATCTTATACAATCTCGGGCGGCTGACCAGTTACACTTTGATCGGCGGTATCCTGGGTTTTATCGGTGAAAAAGCTGCCATTACCTTACAGGTGAGGGGTTTGATCGGTCTGATCGCCGGCGGGGTTATGCTGCTCATGGGCGTCAATATGCTGGGAGGCCTTTCCCTGTCTGTTCGCCTGTTTCCGAAGCTGTCCGGGAAACTTTCTGCCGGAATACAGAGCGTGGGGAAACATAGTTCCTTTGCGACAGGTCTGGCAAATGGTTTGATGCCCTGCGGGCCGTTGCAGTCCATGCAGATTTACGCAATCGCCAGCGGCAGTATGCTGGCCGGAGCGCTGTCCATGTTTTCCTTTTGTTCAGGCACGATTCCCCTTGTCTTTGCATTTGGCCTGGCGGCGGGGATGCTGAAAATGCACTGGCGGCAGCGAATGCTTCAGGTCGGGTCTGTCCTGCTGCTTATCATGGGAATCTTTATGATACAGAACAATCTTGTCCTGACAGGCTTTAATGTCTCATCGACAGTTGCTGAAACAGATGGGACTGTCGTTTCAACCATTGATGGAGACGTCCAGTATGTTACTACAGAACTTCATGCCAACGGCTACGACGATATTCAGGTCGTAGCAGGGATTCCTGTCATATGGACGATAGATGTTGATGAGAATAATCTGAACGGCTGCAATAATGAGATTGTGTTGTCGGCGTTTGACCAGCAGGTGAAGCTTATCGCAGGCGAAGTTGTCATAGAGTTTACACCTGAGGAAGAAGGAACATATACATATTCCTGTTGGATGGGAATGTTAAAAAATACGATTACAGTCGTTGAGAATTAAGTTGCAGGAAAGGGATTTGAATTCAGATATATCATGCTTTATTCAGAAATGAACAGTGCCTGTAGGGAAGCCGGGGGAGGGGGTTAGCTGTTGACAAATGGCAAGTATTAGTATAAAATACCCTCAATAACATACTAAACATATATGAATGATTAGATATAAAAACGACCGGTAAACCGGATACAGAAGGAGAATACCATGGGTTTTCTGCTGGACGAACGAGAATTAAAAAAATATATTTCCAAAGGGGAGTTCGGACTGGAGAAGGAGAGCCTGCGAGTGGATGCGCAGGGTTACCTCTCTCATACGCCGCATCCTTTCCCGGGTGACAGCAGGATTGACAGGGATTTCTGTGAGAATCAGGTAGAACTGATTACGGGCGTGAGTGACAGTATTGAAAAGGTGTGGGCGGAGCTGGCCGGTCTCTATCGCGAGACGGCGGACTGCCTGCTGAAACTGGAAACGGGCAGGGAGTATCTCTGGCCTTTTTCCAACCCTCCCTATGTCCGCGGCGAGGAGGATATTCCGATTGCGCAATTTTTCGGAAGCCAGACGGGAAAGGGCGTTTACCGGGAATATCTGGCCGGGAAATACGGCAAGAAAAAAATGCTTTATTCGGGGATACACTATAATTTTTCCTTTTCAGAGGAATTGCTGCGGGCGGATTTTGTCTGCCACAGAGAGAAGAAACCCGTTGATCATGGAAAGGATGAAGAGAAGGCATACCGTGACTATAAGGATCGGATATATCTGGAACTTGGTAAGAAAGCCGTCAAATACAGCTGGCTGATCGTTTATCTGACAGCGGCGAGTCCTGTCCTGGACGGTTCGTATTATCGGGCCGGCGATCTGGATGAAACGGTGGTCAGCAGTTACGCTTCGCCGCGGTGCAGCGAGATCGGCTACTGGAATTCTTTTGTGCCGATTCTGGATTTTACGAGTCTGAACGGTTACGCGGACAGCATCGACGGTTATGTGAAGAACCGGATGATCACCGCATCCACGGAGCTTTATTATCCGGTGCGCTTAAAAGCGCGCGGCGCGAATACGACGGATAACCTCCGGAAAAACGGCGTCAGCCATGTGGAACTGCGGATGCTGGACTTAAATCCGCTCTGCCCGGTGGGAATCCGGCGGCAGGATCTTAAGTTTATCCATCTGCTGCTGGTCTGGCTGATGCTTCAGGAGGATGAGGCATTCGGGACGACGGAGCAGACGATCGCGATCCGCAATATGAAGGAGGCGGCGCGTTTTGCACCGGAAGAGATTCAGATCGAGTCCGGCTGGTATCAGATCCGGCCGGTGCGGGAGGCTGCGGCGGAAATTCTGAATGATATGACAGAGAAGCTGCCGGGATATTTTCCCGGTCAGGAGGCTGCGGTACTGGAGTGCCTGAATTCTCAGCTGGAAAAAGCGGAGGATCCGTCGAAACGATATGCGGCGCAGATCCGGGAGCGGTTTCAGAAAGGGTATGTGAAGAAGGGAATGCGGCTGGCGGTAGAATATGCGAAGGGATTTCAAAATTAGGAACAGACCGTGTAATATAGCACTACGAGGTTTATGTTGTCATGTGTGAATTATTTGGCGTATGTGCACGCCGGCCGGTAGAGTGCCGGGATTATTTAAAAGAGTTTTACCGACACAGCCCTCAGCATCCGAACGGATGGGGGCTGGCAATCCTGGACGGGAACAGTGCGGCCATTGAGAAAGAACCGTTAGAGGCGGAGAAAAGCAATTATCTTCACGAGCGGCTGACGGTTCCGGTGGAGGGCAGACTGCTTCTGGCGCATATCCGTTACGCGACCATCGGGAATGTGGAGTATAAAAACTGCCATCCGTTTTCGGGTGTGGACTGTACCGGACGGCGGTGGACCCTGATCCACAATGGGACGATTTTTGAGTATGAGCCGCTGCATCGTTATGTGGAGCGCCAGCGTGGTGATACGGACAGCGAAAGGATTTTTCTTTTCCTCATGGATGAGGTGAACAGAAGGACCAGGTCAGAGGGTAAGCTGGACGCGGAAAAACGTTTTCGGTTGCTGGATGAACTGATCGGCGGCATGGCGACGGGCAATAAGCTGAATCTTCTGATCAGCGACGGGGAATGCATGTATGTACATACGAATTATGAGAATTCTCTGCACTTTCGCCAACGGAAAGGGCAGGTGTTTTTTTCCACGGAGCCGCTCGGACGGGATGCCTGGGAATGTGTGCCGTTGACTACGCTTCTGGCCTGGCGGAACGGGGAACTTCTGTACACAGGGACAGATCACGGACAGGTATTTGAGGATAATGAGGAGAATATGAAGTTCCTGTATCAGATTTTCTCGAATTTGTAAGGAACTGATAAGATTCATTCTTTAACAGTTCCTGAGGGGAGGTTACCCATGATAGATGAAAAAACAGTGCGCGAGCACCTGTATCGAAAATATATTGAACCAACAAAAAAGGAACGGGAGCTTTATATCGGCATTGAACTGGAACTGCCCATTGTGAATCTGGACAGAAAGGCGGTGGATTTTGCCAATGTCCATCAGGCTGCGCGGGAATTTGTCGAGCATTTTCAGTTTCGCCCGACCGGATGGGATGACGAGGGAAATATGTGCGCTGCCGAATGTCCGAAAACAGGGGATATTCTTTCTTTTGACTGTTCTTATAATAACCTGGAGCTTTCTATGGGAAGGGAAAAAGAACTTCATACGCTGAATAAACGGTTTTCCGGATATTACCGTTATCTGAATAAGTTGCTGGGGCGTTACCATTACACCCTGACCGGGATGGGGATCAATCCATATCGGATTTATAATCATAATGTTCCCATTGAAAACGGGCGATACCGGATGCTTTTTCATCATCTGGGTCTCCGGGATAAATATCAGCAGGAAGAGCCGATGTATTTTCATGAGTACCCGGCGTTCGGAACATTCTGCAGCGCGTCCCAGGTACAGCTGGATGTGAGTTATGACGATCTGCTGCTGACAGTGAATGTGTTTTCGCGTCTGGAACCGATCACCGCGCTGCTTTTCGGAAACTCCGTCCTGTTGGGGGAGCATGAGGATCTGCTCTGCAGCCGGGATATGCTCTGGGAAAACAGTTCGCAGGGAATCAATCCGCACAATATCGGCATGTTTGACTGCCATTTTGATACGGTGGAGGATTTGCTGTCGTACATAGAGTCCACGAGTATCTATTGTGTTGAGCGCGAGGAAAAATATATTAATTTCCGGCCTATGTGTGTCCGGGATTATTTTCAGAAAGAATCGGTTCAGGGAGAATACTTTGCGGACGGCGGTTATCATGAGATCGATGTGATTCCTCAGATTGAGGATCTGGCCTGGCTTCGAACCTTTAAGTTCGAGGATCTGACATTTCGCGGAACGGTCGAGTTTCGGAGCGCGTGCTGCCAGCCGGTTTCCGACAGTATGGCGGTCGCGGCTTTTTACGTGGGACTGAAGGAAAAGCTGTCGGAGCTGTCCGGGATTCTGGCAAATGACCGCGTGATCTATCACCATGGCTATAACCAGATGGAGCTGCGGAAACTCTTTGTGAAGAGAGAATTGCCGGGGTTTGTGGATGCCGACAGCCTCTATCGTCTGACCGGCCGGATTGTGAAGCTGGCCGAAGAAGGACTGCGGGAGAGAGGGTTTGGCGAGGAGTGTTATCTTAGGCCTTTGTATGGCCGCGTAAAATCGAGAGAAAATCCGGCCATGCGGATGCTGAGGGAGCGTGACGCGGGGCGCAGCATAGAAGAGATTATTCTGGAATATCGGGAATTGTGAGCGCAGGCGGAGTTTAGGATTCGATCACCTCCCGAATCATATCAATGAAAACTTTAATCAACGGTGTAAGCTGATATTTTTTATAAAACATACCATAGGAGAGATGCTCCGCGCCCTGTAACGGCACATATTTCACACCGGCGTTATAGTAGTCAATTTTTGGCGCTATGGTAAAACCGTAACCCGCACGTATCATAAATAATGCTGCCTGCAGATTTTCACACATATACGTTTTTTCAATCAGAATATGTGATGCAGCCTGTTCCTGCATAACAACCGCTTTTGACGGAACTTCTTTACAGAGAATGATGCTTTCTGAATAAAGCTCGGATTCGAGGATGGATTCACGGCTTGAATATGGATGCGATTCGGGAAAAACACAACAGAGCGGAACCTTATCCAGCTCTTTATAAACCATGCCGCCGCGAAGCGGAATATCATCTTTGAATCCGAAAAGTATATCAATGTCCCCCTGTGAAAACAATGACAAAATAGAGCGGTGAGGGATGATTTTCAAAAAAGGATGAATCTCGGGAAGCCGCTTTTTTGATTCTTCTAAAATAATATACAGAAAATCCAGATCAACCTCGTTCCCGCATCCGATCGTTATGACCTGTATATTTGTCTCTGTGTGCTGATGGATTTTGGCGGTAGCGGTGCGGAGAGTCATCATAATTTTTTTTGTATCTTCTAAAAAGCTGAGTCCGGCCGGCGTGAGCGTTACCGCTCTGGTTGTTCGCAGTAAAAGCTGAACACCAAGTTCTTCCTCAAGCGCACGAATCTGGCGCGATACATTGGACTGCGTCATGTTCAGGACCTCGGCAGCTCTTGCAAAGTTGAGATTTTCAGCAACCTGTATGAAGGTTTCTAATTGTTGAATGTTCAATTTTTTTACCTCGATTATTGCAATTTTCTCATTAACGATACCATATATTCATGTATGAATCAAGAAATCCTGTGCTATAATTCCTGCGAATTGCAACAGGAGGTATTACATATGAGTGAAAATTGTGCAGCTGCCAATCCGCTTGGAACGGAACGAATTGGTAAATTGATAGTAATGTTCAGTATACCGAGCATTATATCTCTGGTAGTAAATGCTTTCTACAACATTGTTGACCAGATTTTTATCGGGCAGAGCGTTGGATATCTCGGAAATGGCGCGACCAACGTCGTGATGCCGCTTACCGTTATTATCATTGCTCTGGCTCTGATGATCGGAGACGGATCTGCGGCATTTCTAAGCCTGAAGCTTGGGCAGTCGGACGCGGAATCCGCGGCAAAAGGCGTCGGCAACGGGATTGTCATGACCATTGCGGCGGGAATTATTTTATGTATTCTGTTTCAGATTTTTCTCAGACCGCTGTGCCTGCTGTTCGGCGCCACGGCAGACATCCTGCCCTATGCGCTTGATTACGGCCGTATCATTTCATGGGGAGTCCTGTTCGCGGCCATCGATTCTTCGCTTGCGAGTATCATCCGGGCGGACGGCAGTCCGAAATACAGCATGGCCGGGCTGCTGATCGGATGTGCCACAAATATTATTCTTGACCCGGTGTTCATTTTTATCTGCGGCTGGGGCGTAAAGGGCGCCGCGACGGCGACGATTCTCGGAGAGATATTCAATGCCGTTTTTTATCTGGCCTATCTTCGGAAATTCAAGAGCATCCGGATGAAAAAAGAATGCTTTGTCCTTTCCGGAAATGTGATGAAAAAAGTATGCAGTCTCGGAATTTCAAGCTTTATTCAACAGTTTGCCATTGTTCTGATCATGGCGGTCACAAACAATGTCCTTGTCATATACGGCGCGCAGTCTGTCTATGGTTCGGATATTCCGCTGACAACCATCGGTATCACCATGAAGGTGAATCAGATCCTGATTGCCGCTGTCATGGGTATGGCCTCCGGCGCCCAGCCGATCTTCGGATATAATTACGGCAATCAGCAGGTGGATCGGGTAAAAAAGACTTATCGCCTGGTGCTGACGGCGTCAACGGTCATACTGATTATCGCCTTCCTGATCTTTCAGTTGAAACCCATGAGTATTGTGAGACTGTTCGGATCGGAATCTGATCTGTATAACGAGTTTGCCGTCAAATGTTTCCGCATTTTCCTTCTGGCCTGCCCTCTGAACGGATGTCAGATGGTGTCCAGCGTGTTTTTCCAGGCGATCGGGAAACCAAGGCTGGCGACGGTGTTGTCACTTACCAGACAGGTGATATTCTTTATACCGGCTGCGCTTTTGCTGCCGCTGGCGTTAGGTGTGGAAGGTGTCCTGTGGACGGGAGCGTTTGCGGATTCGCTGGCCTTTATTGTGTCAGTGATCCTGATAAAAAGAAACTGGAAAAAACTTTAAGGAAAGGACGATGAAAAATGGAAAAAAATCTGGTTGTTTCGATTGGCCGCCAATATGGAAGCGGCGGCAGAGAAATCGGAAAAAAACTTGCCGAAAGACTGGGATATGACTACTATGACACACTTCTTTTGGAGAATGCTTCAAAAGGCAGCGGATTATCGGAGGAAGTGATTGCGAAGTATGATGAAAAGCTTGCCAACAAATGGTTCCACGGATCCCTGGGAATGGTGAGTGCTTCGGAACGTCATATGCTGCCTGTCCCTCTCAGAACAGCCATTGTTCAGTTTGAGGAAATCCGGAAAATCGGCAAAAAGGGCCGGGCGGTGATCGTTGGCCGCTGCGCGGATCAGATATTGAAGGAACAGGGCAATGTTCTCTCCGTCTTTATCCATGCGGAAACGGAACATCGCATCCGGCGTGTCTCGGAGAGAAATCACCTGTCTGAAGCAGAAGCAAAAAAGCGGATTCGAAACATAGATAAAGAGAGAGCTGCCTATTACAATTACTACACGGATAAAGAATGGGGAAAAACGGAAACGTATCATCTGTGCGTGGACAGCGGTCTGTTCGGGATAGACGGTGTGGTAAATATTTTGTATGAAGCGGCCGGCGCCTGTGAATAAGCAGTGAAAACAGCGACAGAGTAAGAGTCCTGTGGTTTTGGCGGCAGAAAAATAACCTGTTATAGATACAAGCTATAATGGGTTATTTTTTTTATGTATTAGACACTCGGATTTTGGCGTGTTAATATATTGCATATAAAATCGGTATATAAACTTGGTTTTTAATATGAAAGATGAAGAAACTGATATTCCTGTAAGAGGGGATTGTGATGAAATTTAACACGACTTTGTTACACGGGACGAAGGAAATCCCGTTTTTCGGGGATGCAGAATCGGGGGCGACTCAGCCGCCGGTCTGTCAGTCCAGCGCCTTCCGGCATACATCGGCGAAGCGCATGGAGCAGATTTTTCACAATAAAGCGCCGGGGTTTTCATATTCAAGGCTGGGAAATCCGACGGTGGAGGCATTTGAAAAGCGGATGACCGTTCTGGAGGGCGGGATCGCCAGTGTGGCCTGCGCCTCCGGCATGGCGGCGGTTTTTAATTCGTTGATGAATATTCTGCGGGCGGGAGATGAGATTGTTTCCAGTGCCAGTTTGTACGGCGGGACGATCGATCTGTTCCGGGAACTGAAAGCCTTCGGAATCACAGTGCATTACGTGGAAAATAATGATTGGAAAGCGTTTACGGCAAATACGAATGAACACACCCGATGTTACTTTGCGGAAACCATCGGAAATCCCAAACTGGACGTCACGGATATCCGGTGTCTGGCAGATCTGGCTCACAGTAAGGGGTTGCCGCTTTTTGTGGATAATACAGCAGCGACGGCTTATCTTGTAAAACCGATCGAACTGGGAGCGGACATTGTTATCAATTCTACCTCCAAATATGTCAACGGCAGCAGCAATTCCATCAGCGGCGTCATCACGGATGGAGGAGGGTTTCGCTGGGATACGAAAAAATATCCGGGATTGCGCGATTTTGCGAAGTTCGGCCCATTTGCTTATACTGTGAAGCTGCGCAACGGATTTTTTCGCAACACAGGCGGATGCCTGTCCCCGCAAAATGCGTTTTACAATATCATCGGTATGGAGACGCTGGGACTTCGGATGGAGCGGATCTCTGACAATGCGCTGGCGCTGGCGCGGTGGCTGCAAAAGGAATTTCCGGATATTACGGTAAATTATCCCGGACTGGAGACGAATCCCTGTTATGAGCTTGCAAAGGAACAGTTTGGCAGTCATTTCGGCGGGATTCTTACAATCCGCGTCGGAAGCAGGGAACGGGCCTATCGAATTCTGGACAGTCTGAAGATTCCGCTGCAGGTGTCGAACATTGGAGATACCAAAACACTTGTGATTCACCCGGAGTCAACGCTGGCGGTGCACAGCACAGAAGAGGAGAAAGCCGCGGCGGGTGTATACGATGACCTGATCCGGGTGAGCGTCGGGATTGAGGATGCGGAGGATCTCATGAAAGATTTCGGGAGAGCAATCCGGGAAATGAAATGAAAGGAATGGAATGAATATGAGCACAACTTATGAGATTGACGAGACAGTTGACATTACCGACGTGGTATGTCCGGTCACTTTTGTAAAAGCAAAGGTGGCGCTGGAAGAACTGGATGAGGGTCAGATCCTGTCGATTCACATGAATGACGGGGAAGCGGTGCAGAATGTCCCGCGAAGCATCAAAGAGGAGGGACATCAGATTTTGAAGCTTTTGAAAAATGAGGACGACACCTATGATCTGATCGTGAGAAAGGCGGGTGATTAGATTATGGCGAAGAGATGGACGGAGGCGGATTTTGATACGGAAGCATTCGCCGGTGAAAAACTGACCATCGTGGATTTTTATTCTGACAGATGCCTGCCGTGCAGGGCTCTTTCACCGGTGTTGGCAGAACTGGAGGAGACCTATGCAGATCAGCTGATTGTGGGCAAGGTGAATGCGGTGTATGAGAGCGGGCTGGTTTCCCGCTGGGAGGTAGCTTCGGTGCCGACGGTTTTATTTCTGAAAAACGGAAAAGAGATTGCGAGATTCAGCGGAGTGCAGAAGAAGGATGACCTGATCCGGGAAATTGAGAAGAATCTGTAGCCGTTCCTGCATGTTGACAGAAGATAATTCATATTGTGATGTAAAATAATTTTTGATAAAATACAGAAATCAGAAAGGATTGATATTATCATGAACATTATTGTAGCAGGGGAAAAGAAAACTTATGAGGAAGGCATTACTGTCGAGAAGCTCATTGAGGAGGAAAAAGTGGAGACGCCGCAGTATGTAACCGTTTCCGTCAATGAAGAATTTGTGCAGAGAGCGGATTTTGCCACCCGTCAGCTGGCGGAAGGGGACGAGGTGGAGTTTTTGTATTTTATGGGAGGCGGAAGATAATGGCTTTCACGAATGAACAGCTGGAGCGCTATTCCAGACATATTATACTGAAAGAAATCGGCGTGAAAGGTCAGAAGAAGCTTTTAAATGCGAAGGTGCTGATCATCGGCGCCGGTGGACTGGGGGCGCCTGCCGCCATGTATCTGGCTGCAGCCGGAGTCGGAACGATCGGGATCGCCGACGCGGATGAGGTGGATCTCTCAAATCTGCAGCGCCAGATCATCCACGGAACGCCGGATGTGGGCAAGGCGAAGGTGCAGTCCGCAAAAGAGACGATGAACCGGATGAATCCGGATGTGACAGTCAACACGTACCGGACGTTTGTGGCGTCTGACAATATTCTGGATCTGATCCGTAATTATGATTTTATTATTGACGGGACAGATAATTTTCCGGCCAAGTTTCTGATCAACGATGCCTGTGTGATGGCGAAAAAGCCGTTCTCCCATGCGGGGATCATCCGTTTCCAGGGGCAGCTGATGACATATGTGCCGGGAGAGGGGCCGTGTTATCGATGTGTATTTCGCGACCCGCCGCCAAAGGATGCGGTACCGACCTGTAAACAGGCCGGTGTGGTGGGCGCCATGGGCGGCGTGATCGGCAGCCTTCAGGCCATGGAGGCAATCAAATATATCGTGGGGCAGGGCGAGCTTCTGACGGGGACGCTTCTGACTTATGACGCATTGAGCATGACGTTCCGTAAGGTACCGCTGCCGAAGGATACTTCCGACTGTCCCGTCTGCGGAAATCATCCGACGATCACACGGCTGATTGATTATGAACAGACGGAGTGTGAAGGAATATAAATATGAAGATCCAGATTAAAGAAGACGACATAAGGATGATGATTACTTTTGCAAAAGAAAGAACTCCGGAGGAGGCCTGCGGCCTGATTGCCGGGACGGAGTCAGAGGGGATCCGGCGCATTGAGAAAGTATATTTTCTGACAAACACGGATCACAGCAGCGAACATTTTTCGCTGGATCCGGCGGAGCACTTAAGTGCCGTAAAAGACATGCGGCGTTTGGGATATATCCCGCTCGGGAACTGGCATTCTCATCCGCAGACGCCGTCCCGTCCCTCGGCGGAGGATATCCGGTTGGCTTATGACAGCACGGCGAGCTATCTGATCCTGTCTCTGGAGAATGAGGATGAGCCTGTTCTTAATTCTTTTCATGTAGAGAATGGCAATGCAGAGAAAGAAGAACTTATCGTGTTTCGTACAGGAGAGTGAGGAACACGGGAGAACACAGGTCTGGAATACGATATTTTTACGTTTTGCGTCTGTCAGAAATGGCAGGCGCATTCTTTCATAGATTGACTTGTCGCGGAAGCCTGTGATATAATTTTCCACGGTATTTATGATTTTGTATAGCAGTCTTTGCCCCCGTTATGGGGGAAATAAAGGGGCTTTTATGTCGGTAAAGGTGGGAATTATATCGGATACGCACGGCCTTTTGCGGCCGGAGGTGGTTGGTACGCTCAAGAACTGCGATTATATTCTGCATGCGGGTGATTTTGCGGATGAGCGTATTCTGGAGAAGCTGCGCTTCCTGGGAGGAAAGTTTTATGCCGTGCGGGGGAATAATGATTTTTACTGGGCGACGGATCTTCAGCACAGATTGCGGTTTCGGATCGAGGATCTGGAGTTTCTGATGGTTCACGACCGCTATGACGCCGGGAAAGCGGCTCAGGAGGCCGACGTGATCGTATACGGACACACGCATCGCTATTCCGAGGAAGTGTCGGGCGGCAGACTTTGGCTGAATCCGGGCAGCTGCGGACGGGCCCGGTTCGGCGGGGAGGTATCCTTTGCCGTGATGGAGATCAGCGGGCGGGAGTATACGGTCCGCAGGATTCTTCTCTCCTGAAAGCAGCGCCGGCAGTCTGAAATCACTGCGCAGCTGTTCATCCGGTTCTTTTTCGGGCGAAGAAAAGCCAAAAGATTCAGCTCAGCATGCCGCCGATCATTCCAGCTGCCATGCACATGACCAGAGCGGTGACCGTATGTACCGTGTCGGAACTGATTCCCCGGTTCATAAGGAGAGATCCTGCCAGAAGAATCAGGAAATAGACCGCTCCCATCAGGACGCCCCACAGGAATTTGCGCGTCCGCATCCGTTTTCCGGCAATGAGACCGCCGAGCAGGCACGACAGGATATAGGTTGCCAGAATGCCGATGTTGATGACGTTTTCATCCGGCTGCAGTTTCAGCAGCAGCAGCGCAAGGATCAGCAGGGCAAGTCCGGTGATCACATACATGATAAGAAGTGTGCTGATAATCATCAGCGGTCTGTTTTTTTTCTTTTCTGTTCTTTCCATTTTGATCTCCATTCCGCCGCCTTTTCATCCTGCGGCACAAACAGTAATTAGAATCTGCGTTTTTTCAAAGGAATTCCTCCTGTTTATATGTATGTTTTTCTTGAAAAAATATACCGGGTGGAGTATCATAAAATTCTATTCGTCAAATTATTTGAAATAAGTATCACATTTTTACGGGAGAGTGAAATTTTTGGATTATAATGCTGTGATACAGCTTATCGTTTTGGTGATTTTGCTGGCGCTGTCCGCTTTTTTTTCTTCGGCGGAGACCGCTCTTACCACTGTGAGCAAGATTCGTATGAAAACACTGGCTGAGGAGGGAGACCGACGGGCGCAGCTGGTGATTAAGATTACCGATGAGCCTTCCCGGATGCTCAGCACCATACTGATCGGGAACAATCTGGTAAATATACTTGCTTCGTCCCTTGCTACGGTACTGGCCGTCCGGGCTTTCGGAAATGCGGGCACGGGGATTGCGACGGGCGTGCTGACCGTGCTGGTTCTCATCTTCGGTGAGATTTCTCCGAAGACGATGGCGACGATCCGGTCGGAGAGGATCTCGCTGCGCTACAGCAGGGTGATCTGGGTGCTCATGTGTGTGCTGACGCCGGTGATTGCTGTGATCAATCGTCTTGCCAACGGAGTGCTCCGAATCCTCCGGGTTGATCCGGGAGAAAAAAACAATGTTCTGACGGAGCGTGAGCTCCGTACAGTGGTAGAGATGGGACATCAGTCCGGCGTGATCGAGACGGAAGAAAAGCAGATGATCACCAATGTGTTTGACTTTGGAGACACAAAGGCGGAGGACATTATGATCCAGCGGATCGATATGGTCTTTGTCCACATCGACGCTTCCTTTGACGAGGTGGCGGAGATCTTCCGCGAGGAAAAGCTTACCCGTCTTCCGGTATATGAGGAGTCCCGGGATAAGGTGATCGGCATTTTAAATATGAAGGATCTGATCCTTTGCGACCGGGACAGTTTTTCCGTCCGCGCGATGATGCGGGAGCCCTTTTTTACCTATGAGCACAAAAATACGGCAGATCTTTTCATGGAGCTTCGAAAACGTAAGATCAATATCGCCATTGTCCTGGACGATTACGGCATGACCGCCGGACTTATTACGACGCAGGACCTGGTTGAGGAGATCGTGGGCGAGTTTCGGGACGATTATGATGAGGAAGAGGAGGAGCCTCTGCAGAAAATTTCCGACCGTGAATATCTGGTCGAGGGAAATGTGAGGCTGGACGACCTCAATGAGGCGCTGCACCTGCATCTGGAGTCGGAGGATTATGATTCCGTGGGCGGCTATCTGATCGGGCTGCTGGACCGTCTGCCGGATGTGACCGATTCCTGCATCACGCCGGACGGCATTTTTATGCAGGTGTGGGGGAAGGAGAAACACCGCATTTCCAGAATATATCTGAGGCTGCCGGAGAACGGGGAGGAAACCTAAGACACCTGATTCAGAATCCAAGTGCCTGCAGCATCTTTCTTGCGCAGAGCGCAAGCTCGCGTTTGAGGGACAGACTGCCCGCGCACAGATAAGGAGCCTGGGATTTCAGCGGATTTTTCCGAGTGCTGTTCCGAAGCGCCGGATGATAGGGAATGCATGCGAGGCGGGTCTGCGGAATCCGCCAGACAGAGGCGATTTTTGACAGATTGAACTCCGGATCCGGGACATAGTCCGAGATCAGAATGATATAGTTTGGAAAAGGCAGGGGGCTTTCACAGAGCAGACCGGAGATGTCTTTTGCGTTTTGCGGTAGCGCAATCACGACGAGATCTGCCTGCCGCATCAGCCGCAGAGTCCGCCTGTCCCGACCGTTTTTGCAGTCCAGACACTGGATGTCCCCGTATTTTCGGAAAAAGGACGAGAAATAGTCCATACAGAGATCAGAGATGAACGTCGGCGACGGACTCCAGAATGCTATATAATAGGAATGATTCATTTTTCGGAAAACAAGAATCGAAAAGATCTTCTATATTGTAGCAGTGTCGTATCGGAATGTAAATAGCGTTTTTGTTCTGAAAAAGGAACAGTTGCGGTATACCGGATTTTTTATCTCATAGGAAAGTTCGTCCTATGAGATAAAAAACGCTCCGCGGGGATGCACAGCTCGCGGATAGGAAATTTTGCGATGCAACCGCTCGCGCGCGAAGTGTCGCAAGCGACACTTTATTTTCAGCTTCGCGAGTTTACAAGTTGACAAAATGAAATCCGTAATTTATGATTAAATGAACGCAAGTGACACATTTATCACTTCGCGTCCTGAATATTTTTAAACAGATATAACTGGAGGACTGTATGAGAGCACAGATCATCGGAACCGGAAGCTGTCTGCCGGAGAAAATAGTGACAAACGATTTCCTGTCCACCATTGTTGACACGAGTGATGAGTGGGTCAGCAGCCGAACGGGGATTCGGGAGAGGCATGTTTCCATTGAGGAGACTACAGTTTCATTGTCCGCGGAGGCGGGACGGCGGGCCATGGACATGGCGGGAATCCGGGCGGAGGAACTGGATCTGATCATTGTCGCGACCTGTACGGCGGATACGCTGGTTCCGAGCACGGCCTGTCTGGTTCAGGACGAGCTGGGCGCGGTGCGGGCAACGGCTTTTGATATCAACGCGGCCTGTTCCGGTTTCGTGTTTGCGCTCAATCTCGCGGATGTCTATATGCAGACAGGCACGTACCGGACGGCGCTGGTGATCGGCGCGGAGACGCTCTCCCGCATTGTTGACTGGAAGGATCGGACGACCTGTGTGCTTTTTGCGGACGGCGCAGGCGCGGCGGTCGTGCGTGCGGCCGAGACGGGTGTCTCCGTGTCAACGCTCGGCAGTGACGGGAGCCGCGGCGGCGCGATTTATGTAAAAAGCAGGGAGAATTATAATCCTTTCGTCCCGGAGCAGAAGCCCATGGATTTCTTATATATGGACGGCGGGGAAGTTTTCAAATTCGCGGTGAAAAAGATCCCGGAGGCTATCCTGGAGACGCTCGGCAAGGCGGGTCTTACCGTGGATGATATCGACTGGTTCCTGCTGCACCAGGCGAACGCACGCATCAATCAGGTCATTGCGAAGAAGCTGAAGATTTCCATCGACAGGGTGCCGATGAATGTGGATCACTGCGGCAATACCTCAGGGGGGAGCGTGCCGATTCTTCTTGACGAGGTGAACCGGAAGGGTCTGTTGAAATCCGGAGACCGGATTGTCTTTGCGGGCTTCGGTTCAGGTCTGACCTGGGGGGTAATGGTCCTGACCTGGGCATAAAACATTAGGTTGCTTTTCATTTTAAACTGTGTTATACTCTGACGTGGAATGCGGAAAGCCGATATGAAAACGTCCTGATTCATCCGATGTTTCTTCTGATTCGGCAATCTTATTCGGAAAGGAGCGGTTGTGTCGTGAAACATGTAAAGACTTTACATACAAAGAGATTACAGAGCACGGTGAAAAAGGGCGGTTGCGGCGAATGCCAGACATCCTGCCAGTCTGCGTGCAAGACTTCCTGTACTGTTGGCAACCAGAGCTGTGAGAAGAAATAGAGAGTGATATTTACATATGAATGATCAGGCCGTATGCCGGAATGCATGCGGTCAATTTGTTGCGCGGGAGCGCGAATGGAAAATTCACTTTAGATAAGGTATTTTAAGCGAGGCGTTCATGGTTCACCAGTATAAAAACAACGGTTATAATATTGTCCTCGATGTGAACAGCGGCTCGATTCATGTGGTAGATGACATTTCCTATGAGATTATCGCCATGTATGAGGATCACTCGAGGGAGGAGATCCTCCGCTCCCTGTCCGCTTTCGGACCGGAGGAGGAGTTGGCTGAGGCGTACGACGAGATTCGGGAGCTGGCTGAGGACGGTCAGCTTTTTACGGAGGATGAGTATGAGCCTTATCTCTCGGATTTTAAAAATCGCCCTACGGTGGTGAAGGCGCTCTGCCTTCACATCGCGCATGACTGCAATCTGTCCTGCCGATACTGTTTTGCCCAGGAGGGCGAGTATCACGGACGCCGGGATCTGATGAGTTTTGAGGTGGGCAGACGCGCGCTGGATTTTCTGATCGCGAATTCCGGCAACAGACGGAATCTCGAAGTGGATTTCTTCGGCGGCGAGCCTCTTATGAACTGGGACGTTGTCAGGGAGCTTGTGGCCTACGGGCGGGAGCAGGAGAAGATCCATGACAAGAATTTCCGTTTCACCCTGACGACAAACGGCGTTCTCCTGGATGATGAGATCATGGAGTTCGCGAACCGTGAGATGGCGAATGTGGTCCTGAGTATCGACGGCCGGAAGGAAGTCAACGATCACATGCGTCCGTTCCGCGGGGGACAGGGCAGCTACGACCGGATCGTACCGAAGTTTCAGAGGTTTGCGGAGAGCAGACATCAGGACAGGTATTATGTCCGGGGTACCTATACGCATTATAATCTTGATTTTTCCGAGGATGTGCTCCATCTGGCCGATCTGGGATTCCGGCAGATTTCCGTGGAACCGGTGGTGGCGGAGGACTCGCAGGCCTATGCGCTGCGGGAGGAGGATCTGCCGACGCTGTTTGCGGAGTATGATAAGCTTGCGGCGGAGATGGTCAGGCGGAAAAACGAGGGCGGAGATTTTAATTTCTTTCATTTTATGATCGATCTGGAGGGCGGTCCCTGTGTGGCGAAGCGCCTGTCGGGGTGCGGTTCCGGGACGGAGTATCTGGCGGTGACGCCGTGGGGGGATCTGTATCCCTGTCATCAGTTTGTCGGGAATGAACGCTTTCGGATGGGAAATGTGTGGGACGGTGTGGTCCGCACGGATATCAGGGATGCGTTTCAGTCCTGCAATGTCTATGCGAAGGAAAAGTGCCGGAGCTGTTTTGCGAGGTTCTACTGCAGCGGGGGCTGTGCCGCGAATTCCTATCATTTCCACGGGCATATCAACGATGCGTATGACATTGGCTGCGAGCTGCAGAAAAAGCGGATTGAATGCGCGATCATGATCCGGGCTGCCGAGGCGCAGTCGGAATCCTTTTATGAGAAATAAGGACGTCATTATATTCAGACAAAAGAAACATGTGACGAAAAGGGGCCGATCGTTGCAGTGTGAATAAATTTTGGAGGTAAAGGACACAATGAAGAAAAGGAAATCATCAGTAGTGGTCTTTATTATAATGATCGCTATTGTGGCATTGCTGGGATATTACACGTTCGGCATCGTTAAGGGTACCGTGGCGAAGGACAGCGATGCCGGCATTAAGCTGGGTCTGGATCTGGCCGGCGGCGTGAGTATCACGTATCAGGTTGCCGGGGACGAGGATCCCACTTCGGAGGAAATGTCGGATACGATCTATCAGCTTCAGCAGCGTGTCAGCGCTTACAGCACGGAGGCTGAGGTATATCAGGTCGGCGACGACCGGATCACGGTGGAGATCCCTGGCGTGTCGGACGCGAACGAGATTCTTTCAGAGCTCGGTTCTCCCGGTTCTCTGGAGTTCCAGACTCCGGACGGAGAGGTCTATATGACCGGCGAATATGTGGCGGACGCGCAGGCGACGACGACCACGAACTCCACGACCGGCGTGACGTCCTACTGCGTGGAACTGACGCTGACCAGTGAAGGCGCGGAGATCTTCGCGGAGTATACGGAGGAGTATCTCAACGATTACCTGCCGATCTATTATGACGGCGAATGCATCACCTATCCCGAGGTACAGTCGGTCATCTCAAACGGTGTGGCGGAGATCACCGGCATGGACAGCTATGAGGACGCTGAGATCCTGGCGACGCAGATCCGAAGCGGCGCGCTGACGCTGGAGCTTGAGGAGCTGCAGTCTGAGGTGGTGGGCGCAAAGCTCGGTTCCCAGGCGTTGAACACCAGCATTATCGCTGCCATGATCGGTATTCTGATCATCATCATCTTTATGTTGATCGCATACCGGATTCCCGGTCTGGCGGCGGCTCTCGCGCTGCTGATCTATGCCGGTATCCTGCTTTCCATCCTGCATCTGTATCACATTACGCTGACGCTGCCGGGCATCGCGGGTATCATCCTGTCCATCGGTATGGCGGTCGATGCGAATGTCATTATCTTTGCCCGTATCCGGGAGGAGATCGGCGCCGGAAAGAGTGTTGATACGGCGATCAAAACCGGTTTCAAAAAAGCGTTTTCCGCGATCCTGGACGGCAACGTTACGACGCTGATCGCGGCGGTCGTATTGTATCTGCGGGGTACGGGTTCGATTCGCGGATTCGCGATCACGCTGGCGCTCGGTATTATTTTCTCCATGTTCACCGCACTGGTGATCACCCGTCTGCTGCTGAGAGCCCTGTACGGCATGGGCTGTAAGGATAAAAAGCTTTACGGCGAGAAGAAGCAGAGAGAGCCGATCAACTTTCTCGGAAAGCGTTTCATCTGCATCGGTATTTCGGTGGCGGTCATTGTGGCCGGATTTATCGGGATGGGCGCTTATAAGGCCGGAAGCGGCAATGTGCTGAATTTCAGTCTGGAGTTTATGGGCGGTACCTCCACAACGGTTACGTTTGATACGGATTATACGATCGAAGAGATTGATGAGGAGATTGTTCCTTATATAGAGGAAGTGACCGGCGACAGCAATGTCCAGACCCAGAAGGTTTCCGACAGCACGGATGTGATCTTCAAGACACGTACGCTGTCCCTTGACGAGAGAGAGGAGCTCGTATCGACGCTGGAGGAGAACTTCGGTGTGACAGAGGACGACATCTCCGAGTCGCAGAACATCAGCTCCACGATCAGCAGCGAGATGAGACAGGATGCGATCTGGGCCGTGATCATAGCGACGATCTGCATGCTGATCTATATCTGGTTCCGGTTCAAGGATATCCGGTTCGCGGGCAGCGCGGTCATCGCCCTGGTTCACGATGTACTGATCGTGCTGGCGTTCTACGCGTTGTCGCGGACAAGCGTAGGCACGACGTTTATCGCCTGTATGCTGACGCTGGTCGGTTATTCGATCAACGCGACGATCGTCATCTTTGACCGTATCCGTGAGAATATGGCGCTGGAGGCGGGCAACCGCAGCCCGGATCTGAAGCGCGTGGTGAACAACAGTATCACGCAGACGCTCTCGCGAAGTATCAATACTTCCCTGACGACCTTTATCATGGTATTTATGATCTTCCTGCTGGGCGTATCTTCCATCCGGGAGTTCACCGGTCCTCTGATGATCGGCGTGGTCTGCGGCGCGTACTCATCCGTCTTCCTGACCGGGTCGATCTGGTATATGATGAAGAACCGGTCGCTGAAGAAACAGCAGGCGCAGATCGAGGCGGCGAAGGCAGCGAAATCATCAAAGAAGAAAAAGAAAGCACAATCGGAAAAAGAATAACAGGAGGGACCCGGTGGAAAAGCCGGGTCTTTTTCACCATATAGGAAAGTTCTTCGAACTTCCTATATGATAAAAAACGCTCCGCTGTGGATGCACATGCCGCGCAAAGGAAGATGTTTGCTTACGCAAACGCGCGGCAGCGCAGGAATCCCGCAAGCGGGATTCTATTTTAACATAAAGGAAGGGGGACCGGTATGAATTTACTGCATTCGGGCATCCTGTTTTTGTGGGATTTGTCCAGGTCGTTTTTCGGAACCGTGTTTGTCGCGTGCGTTCTGATGAGCTTTGTCCTGTTTCTGGCGGAACTGGTCATTTATCACGCGAAGAAAACAAATTAAGGGAAAAGAGGGATGATTATGCGGATTGCGTTGATCACGGGTGCATCCAGCGGCCTTGGGAAAACGTTCGCGCAGCACATTGACGATTCGGAGAGGGAGATCGATGAGATCTGGCTGGTGGCAAGGCGCAGGGAACGGCTGGAGGAGGTCGCACGGCAGCTGTCCCATCCGGCGAAGATCATCGCGCTGGATCTGGTCGCGGAAGGCAGCATGGAGGAGCTGGAGGATCTGCTGAAAGAAAATGTTCAGGTGGGTCTGTTTGTCAACTGCGCGGGCTATGCCAAGATCGGAAATTATGAGAAAGTAAGCCGCGCGGATTCGGAGCGGATGATCGATTTAAACTGCCGGGCGGCGGTAAGCACGACCCTTGCGGTTCTCCCCTTTATGCGGGCCGGAGACCGGATCATGGAGATCTGCTCCACCTCGTCCTTTCAGCCGATCCCGCATCTGAATATCTACGCGGCGAGCAAGGCCTTTCTGTACAGCTACACGCGGGCGCTGCGGATGGAGCTCCTGCCGCGCGGGATCATAGTGACGGCCGTCTGTCCCTGGTGGGTGAAGGATACGGAGTTTATCTCCGTCGCCCGGGACAACCGCGCCAACGCGGATGTGGCGGATTCGATCCGCGGCTTTCCCCTGGCGACCAGGCAGGAGGATGTCGTAAGGCGGGCGCTGCGCGACAGTCGTCTGAAGCTGGCGGTGTCGACGCCCGGCGTCATGTGCTTTTTTCACCGGATCTTCGCGAAAGTCATTCCGCGGAAGTGGCTGCTGTATTTCTGGGAAATCTTCCGCCGGATCTGACGCCGCGGAAATTATGTGTTACATGTCACTCCCTGACTACGCACTTGCTGCGGGGTCAGGCCGAACACGTTGTGGTTTCAGGCATCCGTCCCATCGCGAAGCGATTTTGCATGGACGGATGCTGTTGCAAGTCACATCCTGTAAGGATTACAAAGCATAAATTCGGTGAAGATGTGACTTGTAACAATTTTGTCATGAAATGTTTGCAGTTGCCATGTATCCTGTGGTAAGATAGAACCTGCGGAATGATAAATGTAACTTACCGGAAGTTCACGGCGCTTGCGGCAGGGGACTTCGTAAGTTAAAGAGCAGCCGGTTTTGCTGCGAGTTCAGAAAGGATGTGTGATTATGCCGCTGCTGAAAGAAAAAGTTTATACGATCGATGATATTTATGCCTTACCGGACGGACAGAGGGCAGAGCTGATCGACGGACAGATTTATGATATGGCGCCTCCGAATCGGAGACATCAGTACCTTATTTCGGAATTACATTATCAGATTAAAGATTATATCAGGCGAAAGGGAGGTCCTTGCGAGGTGTATCCCGCTCCGTTTGCCGTGAAATTAAATGCCGACGACAGAACATACGTTGAACCGGACATCTCTGTGATCTGTGATTCGAAAAAGCTGACGGAGAAGGGCTGCACGGGTGCGCCGGACTGGATTATTGAGGTGGTCTCTCCGAGTAGCATACGGATGGATTATTCCGTAAAGCTTTTTAAATACCGCACGGCAAGAGTCCGGGAATACTGGATCGTCGATCCGGATAAAAACCGGATCATGCTTCACGACCTGGAGGAGGATAATATGGAGGAGTATACATTTTCGGACACTGTGAAAGCGGGTATTTACGATGATCTGATCATTGATTTTTCCGAATTGCATCTTTGATATAAAAAAGAAACCGGGACGGAGGATTTGAGAGAACATGAAACTTGGAATTGTGGGGCTCCCGAATGTCGGGAAGAGTACGCTGTTTAATTCGCTTACGAAAGCGGGCGCGGAGTCGGCCAACTATCCATTCTGCACGATCGACCCGAATGTCGGGATCGTGGCGGTGCCAGATGAACGTATCCGGCTGTTGGGCGACATGTACCATTCGAAAAAGGTGACGCCGGCCGTGATCGAGTTCGTGGATATTGCCGGCCTTGTGAAGGGCGCCAGCAAAGGCGAGGGGCTGGGGAACCAGTTTCTGGCGAACATCCGCGAGGTGGACGCTATCGTCCATGTGGTACGGTGCTTTGAGGATGAGAATGTTGTCCATGTGGACGGCAGCGTGGATCCGGCGCGGGACATTGAGACGATCAATCTGGAGCTGATCTTTTCGGATATTGAGATCCTGGAGCGCAGGCTTGCGAAGGTGGGACGGACGGCCCGCATGGATAAGAAGGCGGCGAAGGAGGAGGATCTGGTCAAAAGGATCGTGAGCCATCTGGAGGACGGGAAACCGGCAAAGACCTTTGCGGTCGGGGATGATGAAGACGAACAGGGATGGTTTTCTTCCTACAATCTTTTGACGGCGAAGCCGGTCATTTATGCGGCGAATGTCTCCGAGGACGATCTGGCGGACGACGGAGCGTCGAACGCTTATGTGCAGTCCGTTCGTGAACTGGCGGCGCGGGAAGGCAGCGAGGTGTTTGCTCTCTGTGCGAGCATCGAAGCCGAGATGGCGGAGCTGGACGATGAGGAGCGGGCGATGTTTCTCGAGGAGCTCGGTATCCGGCAGTCCGGTCTGGAGAAACTGATTCAGGCAAGCTACAGTCTGCTCGGGCTGATGAGCTTCCTGACCGCGGGCGAGGATGAGACCCGTGCCTGGACGATCCGGAAGGGAACGAAAGCGCCGCAGGCGGCCGGAAAGATACATACGGATTTTGAGCGTGGATTTATCCGCGCGGAGGTGGTCAACTACAAGGATCTTCTGGAGTGCGGCTCTCTGGCGGCGGCGCGGGAGAAGGGAATTGTCGGCCTTGAGGGGAAGGATTATGTTGTCCGGGACGGGGATGTGATCCTGTTCCGTTTTAATGTATAACGGCGCTTTCACACTGTGCGGAGAAACGCATAGAATGAAAAAAAAGGATTTTTATGCGCTTTTCAGAATTTTCTAAAAAAGAGGTTGTCAATATTTCCGATGGAAAATGCCTGGGCTGTGTCAGTGACATACAGTTCGATGAATGCCGGGATCAGATTCAGGCAATTATCATCCGGGGACCGGCGAAATGGTTCCATGCCATCGGCTGCGACAGCGAGTACATTGTGGCCTGGGATCGGATCGTCCGGATCGGACCGGACGTCATCCTGGTGGAGGTTTGCGTCGATCAGGTGCTGAAGAAACTGTAATTGGAAAAAACCGGAGGATACATTATGAAATGCCCATACTGCAGCAGCGATAATACGCGCGTGATCGATTCGCGCCCCGTGGACGACAATACAGCGATCCGACGCCGACGGAACTGCGACGACTGCGGGCGGCGCTTTACCACCTTTGAAAAGGTGGAGACGATTCCGTTGATGATTATCAAAAAGGATAATACCAGGGAACGCTACGACCGCTCGAAGATTGAGGACGGCGTCCTGCGCGCCTGCCATAAACGCCCGGTCTCCGCGGAGCAGATCGGGAAACTGGTGGATGAGGTGGAGACGGAGATCTACAGCAGGGCGGACCGGGAGATCCCCAGCAGTGACATCGGAGAGCTTGTCATGGATAAGCTGAAGGATCTGGAGGCGGTCGCCTATGTCCGATTTGCCTCTGTGTATCGTGAATTCAAGGATGTGAATACTTTTGTAAATGAGCTGAAGAAAATGTTGGACAGCGAGGATAAATAGCCGATGTTTCAGAAGTTTTATCCCGACATTTACGTGGAGTCCGCTTACGAGATCGATTTTGACAGCCTCTATGCGGACGGCTACCGCGGACTGATCTTTGACATTGACAATACGCTCGTGACACACGGAGCGCCCGCGAATGATCAGGCAAGGGCGCTGTTTGCGCATCTGAAGGAGCTGGGATTTGAATGCTGCCTGCTTTCCAACAACAAGGAACCGCGCGTGAAGATGTTCAATGAGGATGTTCAGGTACATTATATCTGCGAGGCGCACAAGCCGTCCGCGGATAATTACGAAAAAGCCATGGAGCTGATGCATACGGATAAAAGCACCACCCTCTTTATCGGTGATCAGATTTTTACGGATATTTTCGGCGCGAACCGGGCGGGCATACCGTCCGTCATGGTAAAATACATATACTGGAAAGAAGAAATCCAGATCGTCTTCAAACGAAGGCTTGAAGCGATCATATTATTATGTTATCGTAGATACAGGAAAAAGAACAGGACCGCGGCAAGAGGGGCGTTTTTCGGGAATCCCTGATCCGGTTCAGAAACAGAGAGGAAATACAGATGAAGATTTTGATAGCGAACGACCACGCGGCAGTCGATCTGAAAATGGAGGTGAAGGCTTACCTGGAGGGGCTCGGGCACGAGATCGTCGATGTCGGGGCGATGGAGAAGAAAAGTTGTCACTATCCGGAGATCGGCGCGCGCGCCGGCCGCATGATAGCTGCGGGCGAGGCGGACTGCGGTGTGCTGATGTGCGGCACGGGAGCCGGGATCGCCATGGCTGCGAATAAGATTAAAGGTATTCGCGCGGTGGCCTGCTCGGAGCCGGTGACGGCGCGGCTGGCGAAGGAACACAACCACGCGAATATCATCGCGTTCGGCGAACGGATCATCGGCGTGGAGATGGCGAAGGCGATCCTGGACGCCTGGCTGAATGCCGAATGCCTGGAAGGGCGGCATCAGCTGCGGGCGGACATGCTCGACGCACTGTAGGATTGATAAGCTGGTTTGCCACAACGTGACGGCAGGCGAAGCGGGCGGACATGCTCGACGCGCTGTAGAATCGTCGGGCGGATGAGATTCACAGGAAAAAGTGGTTGAAATATCGCCTGATTTCATATAGAATAGTTTCAATACACCGGTGTGTCGTCTCACGCCACACCAGAATACGAGGAGGATTTGAAAATGGCAGATGCAGGCAGCGTGATCAAAAAGGGAGTCACGATCGAGCTGGAGGGAAAAGTATACAGAGTGGAGGATTTCCAGCATGTAAAACCGGGCAAGGGAGCCGCTTTTATCCGGACGAAGTTAAAGGATGTGATCAACGGCGGAGTCGTGGAGAAGTCCTTCCGTCCCGCGGAGAATGTCGATACGGCGCATGTTGAGAGAACCGTGAAGCAGTATCTGTATAAGGATGATGATTTTTATCATTTCATGGACGCGGAGACTTATGACCAGATCGATATGACGCACGAGGATGTAGAGGAGGAGATGAAGTTCGTCAAGGAGAATGAGAACGTGACGATGCTCTCTCATAACGGCAAGATCTTCGCGGTGGAGCCCCCGCTGTTTGTGGAGCTTGATATCATTGATACCGAGCCCGGCTTCAAGGGCAATACAGCCACCGGTACGTTCAAGCCGGCTACGGTGGAGACCGGAGCGGTCGTCCAGGTTCCTCTGTTTGTCAACCAGGGTGACAAGATCAAGATCGATACGAGGACCGGGGAGTATCTCTCCAGGGTATAAGGCTGATACAGGGACAGGGTGCGCAGGAGATGTGTCACCCTGTTTTTTATCATATAGGAAAGTTCTCCGAACTTTCCTATATGATAAAAAACGCTCCGCTGTGGATGCACATGCCGCGCAAAGGGAGATGTCTGCTTACGCAGACGCGCGGCAGCGCGGGAATCCCGCGAAGCGGGATTCTATTTTATTAATATGGAACATTTTGATTTGAGAAAAACAATACAAGAATATACGGAGCAGATCTCTCCGCCGGATGAAACGGCCATGGCGCAGAGCCGCCGCCGCTGGGACAGCCTTGCGAAACCGCTGGGCAGTCTCGGCAGGCTGGAGGAGGCGGTCACGCAGATCGCCGGCATTCAGGGCACGCCGGAGATCAGCATTGACAGAAAAGCGCTCGTCATTATGTGCGCGGATAACGGCGTAGTCGGGGAGGGCGTTTCACAGTGCGGACAGGAGGTAACAGCCACCGTCGCGGAGAATTTTTCGGAAGGAAAATCCTGCGTTTCCATCATGTGTCAGAAAACCGGAACGGATATTTTTCCGGTTGATATCGGGATGGCGGCGGATACGCCGCGGACGGAAAAGCGCAAGATCGCGTACGGCACGCGGAATATGGCGCGGGAAGCCGCCATGACGCGGCGGCAGGCGGAGGATGCCATACATGTGGGCATTCAAAAAGCCTGTGAACTGAAGGAGTCCGGCTATCAGATCCTGGCGACCGGTGAGATGGGTATCGGAAATACCACGACCGGAAGCGCTGTCACGGCGGTCCTGCTCGATGTCCCGGTCGAGGAGGTAACCGGGCGGGGCGCCGGACTTTCCTCTGAGGGACTGGAGAGAAAGATTCAGGTCATCAAACAGGCGATTCGCATGAACCGGCCGGATCCGGCTGACCCGCTGGAAGTTTTGGCAAAGGTCGGCGGACTGGATATCGCGGGAATGGCCGGCTGTTTTATCGGCGGGGCGTACTGCGGGCTGCCGGTTGTGATCGACGGACTTATCTCATCCGCCGCCGCGCTGATCGCCGTTCGGCTGGCGCCCGCGTGCGCGCCGTATCTCCTGGCTTCCCATGTCTCAAAGGAACCCGCGGCGAAGCTGCTTCTGTCGGAATTAAAAAAAGACGCTTTTCTGACCTGCGAGATGGGTCTCGGCGAGGGGAGCGGCGCGGTGGCGCTGTTTCCGCTGCTGGATCTGGCGGCGGAGGTGTATCGTAAAATGAGTGATTTTGAGGCGGCGGGGATTGAGGCGTATGAAAAGAAGCGTTAACGCTGCATTCGTAATCAGGCTGCAGATATTTTTCCCGATGATTCTTCCAAAATCAGAGCCGGTTTTTCGGCGACATCCCTTCCGTATAACGGTGATGCCTTGCTTTTTACGGCAGATGCATGAAAATTTTGGCAGAAAGTTAAAATAAAGGCATCACAGGTTTTACAGGAGGAATTCAAAGTGAACGGCGAAATGATCATTACAGAAGAACAGATTGCGGCATATGGAGTGACAGTCAATGGCAGATAAAAGGGTTGGAATGGCGTTGTTAACAAGACATTCGTTCAGATAATGGAAACACTGGGGTATGATGTTGAGTTGACTTATGTGAAGCGCGAGGATGGAGGGGATTTATGAAAGAACAACTGGTTCAATCCGAAAACGAGTTAGGACTTGGAGATTTATATAAAAAAGCAAAACAGCTGATTGATAACGCAAGAGACAGCATAGGATTGATGGCAAATGCGGTTACAGTTTATACCAGCTTTGAACTTGGCAGATATATTGTTGAGCAGGAACAACAGGGACAGGATAGAGCGAAATACGGCGCGAAAGTTCTGGATTCTCTGTCGGCTTATCTTACGGAAGAATATGGGAAAGGATTTTCTCGTAGTAATGTTGCCGGTATGCGTCAGTTTTATATTACCTATCGTGACCGTGAAACAGCAATTGTCCAATCGGGAGTTGGACAATTGCAGATTAACTATGACGAATGGCCGTTTCGTTTAAGCTGGACACATTATCAGGTTTTGATGAGAATTTCGGACCCACAGGAAAGAGAATTTTACGAAAAGGAAGCCATACGCAGCAACTGGAACGTAAAAACACTGAAGCGACAGTACAGTTCCAGTCTTTATGAGAGATTAGCGTTAAGCAGAGATAAGGAAGATGTCCTGCGTTTGTCGAGTGAAGGTGCTACGCCACAGAAGCCTTCGGATATTTTACATACGCCATATATTCTTGAGTTTTCAGGATTGGACGACAAGGCATCTTATCATGAAAGTGATTTGGAACAATCGGTTATCGATAAGATGCAAAACTTTCTCTTAGAGATGGGAAAAGGATTTTTGTTTGAACAGCGTCAGAAGAGATTTACCTTTCATGATAAAAATTTCTATCTGGACCTGGTTCTATACAATCGTTTCCTGCGCTGCTATGTACTTATTGATTTTAAAATTGATGAGCTTACGCATCAGGATTTAGGACAGATGCAGATGTATGTCAATTACTATGACCGGTACGAGATAACGGAAAATGAAAATCCGACAATAGGGATTCTCATTTGCAAGCAGAGCGATGAGGCATTGGTTGATTTGACACTGCCAAAGGATGCCAATATTTACGCGAAAGAATATAAACTGTATCTGCCGGACAAGAAACTGTTGCAGAGAAAACTGCAAGAGTGGCTTGATGAAGCTGATGAGAAGGATTTATTATGAGGAGTTCCAATAATGACTGCAACGACGCGACAAATGTCTATCATGCGCAAAACAATTAAACTCCACAACGATGAACATGGTGCATTATCGTTGAAAGGGTATGTGCGTTCATCGTTGAGTGAGTATGTGCGTTCATCGTTACATTGTATCAAAATTGGCAGGGCATTGGAAATTCCCACTCAACTTTTAATACAATCTGGCGATAACAGACACGTCCTTCCAGTTCTTCCGGGTCTACGTTAAACGCACAGGCATCCCATTTCTCCATCGGCATCCAGCGCACCGCCTGCTTGACCCACTGGTTTAAGCGGAGCTGCCGGAAGGAGTTTTCTTCTCCCGGATTCTGTCTGGCCGACTCGCACGCCGCCTTTACCTTATCCACACCGACCGTGATACCGAGCGATGGATTTGCCTTCTTCCAGACCTTTGGATCTGTCCAGTCCTCTGTTTCATCCGCTCCGTAAATCACAGGGTAGAAGGTCGGGTCTATTTTCCTGCCTTCGAGGATGTCCTTCGCCTTCTGGTGTGTCTCATAGCAGATCGAGTTGGTATCCGTCCCGGCTGTCGTGATCAGGAAATAGAGGGGCTGCATCCTGGCATCGCCGGAGCCTTTCGTCATAACATCAAACAGCTTCCGGTTTGGCTGGGTATGAAGCTCATCAAAGACCACGCCGTGTATATTAAAGCCGTGCTTGGAGTAAGCCTCCGCCGACAGCACCTGATAGAAGCTGTTGGTCGGTTGGTAGATAATCCGTTTCTGTGAAGCAAGGATTTTCACACGCTTCGAAAGGGCCGGACACATCCGCACCATATCCGCAGCCACATCAAATACGATTGTGGCCTGCTGCCGGTCAGCAGCGCACCCATACACCTCGGCACGTTCCTCACCGTCACCGCAGGTGAGTAGCAGTGCGACCGCTGCCGCAAGCTCCGACTTGCCCTGTTTTTTCGGTATCTCGATGTATGCCGTATTAAACTGCCGATACCCATTCGGTTTTAAGATGCCGAACAGGTCGCGGATAATCCGCTCCTGCCAGTCAATCAGTTCAAACGGTTTTCCAGCCCAGGTGCCTTTTGTGTGGCACAGGCACTCGATAAAGCTCACCGCATAATCGGCGGCATCCTTATCATATACAGAGTCCTTTGCCTTAAATTTTGTAGGACTGTATTTTCTTAATTTCCGCATTGCCACATGTGCCACCTCCAAACTGGCATGAAAAAAGAGCGGCTCCTCAGTGAGAAGTCACTCTTCATAAAATCAAACAAACTTATTTCTCATATTTTTCAAAATATCCCTTATCGTCAAAAGCAAAACGCCTGCTCCTGACTTTTATCGATATCGCAAACGGCAACAGAATTAAGAAGACTGCTATGCCCATAAATATTCCGATTCCGCCCAAAATCTGCATTCCGGTAAATGAGTGTACCGTCAGCCACTTAACTCCCGCTGCACTCAGCGGAATCATCATACACCATGAAGTGACCGTTCCCGGACCATAGATCGTTTTCTTACCTTTTTCGCGATAGCGTCTATACATAAGTATTCCGCTCCGGGTATGGTTTATCGTCTCCCCAAGTCCAAAGAAAATCACAAGCGTAACAGCGCTGACTTCTATTTTAAGAGTTGAAATTGTCACTAAAATCAAAACAATTTCAGCGCCCAGATTCGTAACCATATTTGTGCACTGGTTTTGCGGATATACCATAGGCTCCTCAGAGCGAAATCCTACATTGTTCATAAAATAAAATCCCGCAGGGAACGAGTTTTCCTCAAATATGTGCATCGGCACAAGAATAGCCAGTATGCAGACGAGCTTTTGTGACTGTTCCCACGAACCCCAGTTCCAAATCAGGGTACAGCCCATTGCCACTCCAAGGAAATACACCGCATACAGCCATGTCCTGTCACACCACCTTTTTAACATATCCATTGTTTAGACTGCCATCCTTCCACTTGATTTTCTCAAGAAAATCATACTAGCATATGGGATGAGTATACCACATAAAAACAGAAATTGAAAGACAGCAGTCCACCTAATCTGTGAAATTTTTATCAAATCACTGACCGTCCGTGTATCTGTGGATGGTGTCGAGAATCTGCGCCTGCTCGGCGCTGTCAACACCGATGCTCTCTAAGGCTTCTCTAATTCCGCAATCAGGGCAGATAAGAGTTTCGTTGTCCTCACGCGAAAGCGCCGGAGTGGAGCAGTAGGTTTTGCCGCATCGCGGACACACACGTTTTTCAAATTCATCTTTCTTCATAATCGGTTCCGTCCTTTCAATTTTCGATATTCGAAGGGGACACCCTTCTACCACCTTAAGACCGCCGTAGCGGTCGGGGAGGTGTCAGGGGGCTGGCTCCTGCGGGTTATGCGGTCCTGCTGTTCCGGAAGGCTGCGTCTCCAGCAAGCCGTCTGGTGAGCAGGTCTCTTGCGGTAGCGAATTCGTCTCCGATGAAGCCGAGGCGGAGGAGCCAGGTGCGCATGTCGCACCATTCTTTGAGGAGCGGAGCCACCTGCTTCGTGAGCTTGGTTTCCCAGCGGTCATACGCGCCCATCTCATCCGGCTGTTCGAACTTGCGCATCTTCGCGTGGGCTGTCACCACCACATGGACACCAGAAGCAATGACCTTATCCAAAGTAATCAGGAACCGTCCGAATTCCTCTGCCAGGTACACATATCCCTTCGAGTACCCGAATTCTTCGATACCGTTCTTTTTGTACTTGCCGCAGATATAAGTGGTGGCGAGCTGCTCCGCCCAGTCTGCCGTGTCAACCACAAGCGTCTTGCAGATACCGCTCGTTGCCGCGACTTCATTGATAATGGCGATGAGCTCATCCCAGGTCGCCGGTCGGTCAATGCAGCGCACATCCATGTGTGCCGTGCCGCCTTCCGTATCAATGAAAAGCGGCTCCGGGAACTGCGCCGCCAGCGTGGTCTTCCCAACACCCTCCGGACCGTAGATGACCACGCGCTGCGGCCTGGGGATTTTTCCGTTTCGAATATTCAGCATAAAAGCCTCCTTTACTTCAGCGAGCAGGACTTATCCTCGACCACGGCACAGCCGGGTACTTTGATTCCTGCGTTAATCAGTTTCTTTACCTCGGTTTTCGCAACCTCCGGATCCTTCACCCGGTAGAGCGATTATCCGAAGGATGGATCAGATCGGCATACGCAATGGTTATCTGACGGAGCGGAATGAACTCAGTTACGTTTCTGAGATGCAGAGAATCATCGCCCAACTGGAGATTTATGATCAGGCTTGGTATGTTCGTGAAAAGGATTACGCTGATTCCCCAGAAGAGAAGCATCATAGCAGGCATGCGAAAAAACTTGTTGAAGAGATGCTTGATATATTGGAGTACTGGGAAGAGAGCAGCACAGCGGAGTGTTTTCCTATAGATCAGATTGATGAGTTGGAAAAGGAATATGGGATTGTAAGAAAGCATCATTGGAAATGAAGTTTATTTCCCTACAGATATGCATAATACTTTTTGAATGTTATTGCGCGAGTGATTCTTTTTAGTGAAAATGTTTTGAGTGGCACAATTTCAGGAAGTTGACGATGAATATTAAGGGCTGATCCTTCTGCAAAAAAGATTGCAATTTGATATTTCTGCCGTTATAATGTGAGATGAATGTCAACCATTTGAGGTGGAAAGAAGGTATACAATGAATTTGTCAGTTTTAGCAGATGAGATCATCGAAGGACGACGGCTGACCCGGGAGGATGATCTGTCCGGTTTTGTCGACTGTTCCCTAGAGGAATTGCGCCGGGGCGCGGACCGGATCCGGGCGCATTTTCGCGGGGACAGGGTGGATCTCTGTACGATCATCAACGGGAGGAGCGGACATTGCAGCGAGGACTGCAAATATTGCGCACAGTCCGGCCACAATCACACAGGGATAGAGGAGTACGAATTTCTTTCAACGGAACAGATTGTCCGGGAAGCTCTTGCGAACGAGCGCGGGGGCGTGGACCGATTTTCCATTGTAACGGCGGGACGTTGTCTCAGTGACAGTGATTTTGAGAAGGCGATCGACGCGTACAGGGCGATGAGCCGACAGTGTAAGCTGGAGCTCTGCGCTTCCCATGGGCTGCTCACGGCGGATCAGCTTCGCAGGCTGCGGGAGGCGGGGGTGACCGGATATCACGCGAATATTGAGACGTCCCGCAGGTTTTTCCCGTACATCTGCACAACACATACATATGACGACAGGATTGATACAATCCGGCGGGCGCAGGAGGCGGGGCTGCGCGTCTGTTCCGGCGGCATTATCGGTATGGGCGAGACGTGGGAGGATCGTCTGGATATGGCGGTCAGTCTGTCGGAGCTTCATGTGATGTCCATTCCGATCAATGCGCTCAACCCGATTCCCGGCACGCCGCTGGCAGGGCGGGAGAGGCTGGAGGAGAAGGACATCCTGCGGACGATCGCGTTTTTCCGGTATCTGAATCCGGAGGCGGATATCCGGCTGGCTGCCGGGAGAGCGCTGCTGACGGAGTCCGGGAAGGAAGCGTTTTCCGGCGGAGCCAGTGCAACGATCACGGGAAATATGCTGACGACCACGGGATCGGATATTTGCAGCGACCGCAGGATGCTGACGGCGATCGGGCGCAGGATTGCACCGGGCACAGTGCCCAATGATTCGCCGGATGATGCGTCGACTGCAGGGCACAGTGAAATGATACGGGGGAAATGACTTATGCCGGATCAATTTTCACGGACGGAGCTTTTGCTTGGCAGGGAACGGATGGAAAAGCTTTTTTCATCGCGCGTCGCCGTGTTCGGGATCGGCGGCGTGGGGGGTTACACCGTGGAGGCATTGGCGCGAAGCGGTGTCGGAACACTGGATCTGATCGACGACGACCGGATCTGTCTGACAAATCTGAATCGTCAGATCCTGGCGACGAGGCAGACCGTCGGGCAATACAAGGTGGACGTGGCAGAAGAACGAATTCGTTCGATCAATCCGGCCGCGGTGGTTCATACTTATAAGACTTTTTATATGCCGGATACCGCGGAGCAGTTTGATTTTTCCGCGTATGATTATGTGGTGGACGCCATCGACACGGTGACGGGCAAGCTGGCTCTGGTCGTGCGTGCAGAGCAGTCCGGCACGCCCATCATCAGCTGCATGGGCGCGGGAAACAAGATGGACGCTTCCGCCTTTGAGGTGGCGGATATCTATGAGACGAGCATCTGCCCGCTGGCGCGCGTGATGCGCCGTGAACTGAAAAAGCGCGGCATAAAAAAACTGAAAGTCGTCTACTCCAGAGAACCGGCCATGCAGCTCACGGAAGATTCGAAGCTCTGCTGTGAGAGCGGCTGCATCTGTCCTCCGGATACTGCGCGGAACTGTTCGCAGCGCCGCCAGGTGCCGGGCAGCAACGCGTTCGTACCGGCTGTGGCTGGATTGATCATCGCAGGGGAAGTCGTGCGGGATCTGAGCGTGTGATTTTTTAAGTCTTGCAGTTTCAAAAAACCTATGCTAGAATAATCACCGGATTACTCCGTTCCGCAGGGGATGGAGTATTTTGGATGAATATAATGAATATGGAGAATCAACATGCAGGAAAAATTAAAACAGATCAGGGAGCGTGCCGTGCATGAGATCGAGATTGCCGACAGTCTGGACAGTCTGAACGCGGTTCGCGTCGCGATCCTCGGAAAGAAGGGGGAACTGACCGCCGTGCTGAAGGGCATGAAGGATGTCAGCCCCGAGGAGCGGCCGCTGGTCGGTCAGATGGTGAATGAGACCCGTACGGTCATAGAGAAGAAGCTGGAAGAGAAGAAGAAGAAAATGGAGGCACAGGCTCTGGAGCTGAAATTGCAGGAGGAGGTCATCGATGTGACGCTTCCGTCGAAAGGAAGTCCGGCGGGCCACAGCCATCCGAATACGATCGCTCTGGAGGAGGTGGAACGCATCTTCATCGGTATGGGCTATGAGGTCGTGGAGGGCCCTGAGATCGAATATGATTATTATAATTTCGAGGCGCTGAATATTCCGGCGAATCATCCGGCGAAGGACGAGCAGGATACCTTTTATATCGGAAATGATATCCTGCTTCGGACGCAGACTTCTCCGGTTCAGGTGCGTGTGATGGAGCAGGGAAAGCTTCCCATCCGCATGATCGCTCCGGGGCGCGTGTTCCGCTCCGATGAGGTGGACGCGACGCACTCCCCTTCCTTCCACCAGATCGAGGGTCTTGTCATCGATAAAAATATTACGTTTTCAGATTTAAAGGGAACGCTGCAGGAGTTTGCGAAGGAACTGTTCGGAGAGGGTACGAAGGTCAAGTTCCGCCCGCATCATTTCCCGTTCACGGAGCCGAGCGCGGAGGTGGATGTGACCTGTTTCAAGTGCGGCGGGAGCGGCTGTCGGTTCTGCAAGGGCGAGGGATGGATCGAGATTCTCGGCTGCGGCATGGTGCATCCTCATGTACTGGAGATGAGCAACATCGACCCGAAGGAGTACACGGGATTTGCATTCGGCGTCGGCCTGGAGCGGATCGCGCTGTTAAAATATGAGATCGACGACATGCGTCTGCTGTATGAGAATGATATACGCTTCCTGAAACAGTTTTAGCGTTGGCATTGAGAAGAAAGGGATAAAAATGGTTACATCTTTAAAATGGATACAGGCCTATGTGCCGGATCTGGACGTTGACGCGCAGGAGTACATGGACGCGATGACCCTGTCCGGTTCCAAGGTGGAGGGTTATCGCAAACTGGACGTGGATCTGGAGAATATCGTGATCGGACATGTGTTGTCGGTGGAGCCGCATCCGAACGCGGACAAGCTGCTCATCTGCCGGGTGGATATCGGCGGCAGGACCGTTCAGATCGTCACCGGCGCTTCAAATGTTTTTGAGGGCGCGAAGGTCATCGTTGTTCTGGACGGCGGCCGTGTAGCCGGAACGCATGCGGACGGAAAGACCGTTCCCGGAGGCGTGAAGATCACCGCCGGCAAACTGCGCGGCGTGGATTCCTACGGGATGATGTGCTCAATCGAGGAACTGGGTTCGACGACGGATATGTACCCGGACGCGCCGGAGGACGGACTGTATATCCTGCCGGAGGACGCGCCGGTGGGAGAGAGCGCGCCGGCTTATCTCGGACTGGACGACGTGGTGGTGGAGTATGAGATCACATCAAACAGGGTGGACTGTTTTTCCGTGATCGGCATTGCCAGGGAGGCCGCCGCGACGTTTCATAAGGATTTTATTCCACCGGTTATCACGGAGACGGGGAATGACGAGGACGTCAATGATTATATTAAAGTGACGGTGGAGGACAGCGATCTCTGCGCTCGATATACGGCGCGTGTGGTGAAAAATATCCGGCTGGCGCCTTCGCCGGAGTGGATGCAGCGCAGACTGGCCGCGCACGGCATCCGTCCGATCAATAATATTGTCGATATTACGAATTATGTCATGGAAGAGTATGGGCAGCCGATGCACGCCTATGATCTGGATCATATCGCGGGCCGGGAGATCCGTGTGCGCCGTGCCGCACAGGGGGAGACTTTCACTACGCTGGACGGGCAGGAGCGGGTGCTGGACGATTCGGTTCTCATGATCTGTGACGGAGAAAAGGGCGTCGGCATTGCCGGGATCATGGGCGGCGAGAACTCCATGATCACCGATGACGTGAAAACGATGCTGTTTGAGGCGGCCTGTTTCGACGGGACGAATATCCGTCTCTCTTCGAAAAAAATCGGGCTGCGCACGGACGCCTCCGCGAAATTTGAAAAGGGTCTGGACCCGAACAACGCCATGGAAGCGATGAACCGTGCCTGCCAGCTGATCGAGGAGCTCGGCGCCGGCGAGGTGGTCGGCGGGGCGGTTGACGTTTACAACCGGCCGATGACGGAGCACAGGGTTCCGTTTGATCCGGCGTGGATCAACGGTCTGCTCGGCACAGATATTGATGAGGAGACCATGATCGGGTATCTGAAGAAGATCAATCTGGAGGTAGACCGCGCGGCGCATGAGGTGATCGCGCCGTCCTGGCGGCAGGATCTCCTGCGGGATGCCGATATCGCGGAAGAGATCGCGCGGTTTTACGGGTATGACAATATCCCGACGACGTTGCCGCATTCCTCCACGACCGGAAAGCTTTCTTATAAACTCCGCATCGAGGAGATAGCCCGGATGACGGCGCAGCACTGCGGATTTTCCCAGGGGATGACCTACTCCTTTGAGAGCCCGAAGGTATTTGACCGGCTTCTGATCCCGGAGGACAGTGACCTTCGAAGAGCGGTGGAGATATCGAATCCTCTCGGAGAGGATTTCAGTATCATGCGGACGCAGTCGGCTGCCGGGATGCTGACATCCCTGGCTACGAATTTTAACCGGAGAAATAAAAATGTCCGTCTGTATGAGTTGGGGAATATTTATCTTCCGAAACAGCTTCCGCTCACGGAGCTTCCCGATGAGAGGATGCAGTTTACCCTTGGCTTCTACGGCGACGGGGATTTTTATACCATGAAGGGCGCGGTCGAGGAGTTCCTGGCTGCCGTCGGCATGAGGAAACGGCCGGTCTTTGATCCGGACGCCGGAATTCCGTTTCTGCATCCCGGCCGTCAGGCGAATGTTCTTTATGAAAAAGAAAAAATCGCGTATCTCGGCGAGGTTCACCCGGCGGTGTCCGCGGCCTATGGGAGCAAGGGACGTGTGTATCTGGCTGTCATCGATATGCCGGAGATTGTGAAGCGGGCGGGCTTTGATCGGAAATACGAGGGGATCGCGCGTTTCCCGGCCGTGACCCGCGACCTGTCTCTGGTTGTTCCTAAGTCTGTGCTGGCGGGGGAGATCGAGGCGATGTTTATCCAGCGGGGAGGAAAACTGTTGGAGTCCTGCGAGCTCTTTGATATTTATGAGGGAGAGCAGATTCAGGCGGGATTCAAGTCGCTGGCTTACACCCTGACTTTCCGGTTGAAAGACCGTACGCTTGAGGAGAGCGACATTACGTCCGTGATGAAAAAGATCATGAACGGGCTGGAGCGTATGGGGATAGAGCTTCGTCAGTAAACCGGCCGTAACGTTCTGCGTCAGTTTCCGGAGCGGTTTACAGCCATACGGATTGACGGATATGGAATCTTATCATGAAAACAAGTGATTTTTACTTTGATCTGCCGCAGGAGCAGATTGCGCAGGATCCCCTGGAGGATCGTTCGGCGTCACGGCTGCTTGTTCTGGACAGGGAGACCGGGAAGACGGAGCATACTGTTTTTAAAAATATTTCGGATTATCTGAACCCCGGCGACTGTCTGGTCCTGAATAATACGAAGGTGATTCCTGCCCGCCTGTTCGGAGAACGGGAGGGAACGGGCGCACAGATCGAGATCCTGCTGCTGAGACGGCGGGAGAATGATATCTGGGAGACGCTGGTCAAACCGGGTAAAAAGGCGAAGCCCGGGACGAGGATCCTGTTTGGCGGGGGTCTTCTGACCGGCGAGGTGATCGACATCGTGGAGGACGGAAACCGGCTGATTCAATTTTCCTATGATGGGATTTTTGAGGAGATTCTGGACCGGCTCGGACAGATGCCGCTGCCTCCCTATATCACACATGAACTGAAGGACAAAAACCGGTATCAGACGGTTTACGCAAAATATGACGGCTCCGCCGCCGCACCGACGGCCGGACTTCATTTCACACCGGAGCTGCTTCGACAGGTGCGGGAGGCGGGCGTCGATATCGCGGAGGTGACGCTTCATGTCGGGTTGGGCACCTTCCGTCCGGTAAAGGCGGAGAATGTGACGGATCATCATATGCATTCGGAGTTCTATCAGATTACGGAAGAGGCTGCGGATGTGATCAACCGGACGAAGGGGCGCGGAGGGCGCGTGATCTGCGTCGGGACGACGAGCTGCCGTACGATCGAGTCGGCGGCGGATGAGAGCGGGCAGATCCGGCCGTGCAGCGGCTGGACGGATATCTTTATCTACCCCGGCTATCGGTTTAAGGTACTGGACGGCCTGATCACGAATTTCCATCTGCCGGAGTCCACGCTGCTTATGCTGGTGTCGGCGCTGGCGGGACGGGAGCATGTGCTGGCGGCGTATGAGGAGGCCGTGCGGACAGGGTATCGTTTTTTCAGCTTCGGTGATGCGATGCTCATCATAACCGTGATGCCAGAAAAATAACAAAGTCGGATCACGGTTGCTGTCAGCATCGGGCCGCCATGCAGATAAACTGATATGGTAATAAACAGTTTTTTTGTATAAAAAGGCGAATACCATTGACAAATCGGATCTTTTCCGATAAAGTAACTGAGTAAGCATTTTGTCTGTTTTTATATGGCTTGAAAATGTTTGTGGAGATATAGCTCAGCTGGGAGAGCATCTGCTTGACGTGTAGAGGGTCACAGGTTCGAGTCCTGCTATCTCCATTGGAGAACCCCGGAGCGGGTCCTAAGCAAAGATAAGGGAGTCGGCAAACGTCGGCTCTCTGTTTTTTCGTTTATTAACCACTCATAACTTATACCGGAGCCAGCATTGAACGTGCGGTTGAAATACGGAAAAAATCCTGATACAATAACGAACGGTACGGTTCGGTACGATTTCAACCAGGAGGAAAAATAAATGGAAATCAGTAAAAACGGAAGCGGAAGTAACCTGACTTTGTGCCTGAGCGGGCGTCTCGATACAGCGACGGCTCCGCAGCTGGAGGAAGAATTAAAGAATACTCTTACCGGTGTGTCGCAGTTGATATTGGATTTTACGGATCTGGCGTATATATCGTCAGCCGGTCTGCGCGTGCTTCTTTTCGCGCAAAAGACGATGAACAAACAGGGCAGTATGCTCATCCGAAATGCCAATGAGACAATCATGGAGGTGTTTGATATTACCGGATTCAGTGAAATTCTCACGATAGAATAAACGGCTGCCGGAATGGAGCCTGAAAAAGGGTTTTTATTGAGGATCTTATGCATAAAAAAGATAAGAAAAAGTCTCAGAGAAGAATCACGCGCCTGCTTGGACAATGGCTGCTTCTCTGCGTCTGCATTGCTTTAATCTGTTCAGGACTGTTTGTCTGTTTTCTGCAGAACTGGCTGTCAGACAGGGAGACGAAGAATCTCCTTTCCATTAACATCTCTGATGTGACTGCGGATATTTCGGATGCGTCAGATGAAAATCTTCTGGCGTTGACGCATACGGTGGCAGATCTGCTGGAAGAGGGAACAACAGACCTCGACGCGATCGCTGAGGAATACAGCATTGCGGAAATTAATGTCGTCAATGCGGACGGCGTGGTTACGGCAAGCACCTATGAATCTTTTCTCGGTTATCAGATGGCGGATGGAGAGCAGTCGGGGGAATTCTGTGTGCTTCTGGGTGATGCGGAAGAATACGTGCAGAGTTATCAGGCGATTTCCTATGATGAGAGCATTTCCCGCAAATACGCCGGCGTTTCTCTTAGCAGCGGAGGATTTGTACAGGTGGGATATGACGCGGAAGAGTTTCAGAAGGATATCGATGCGCAGGTGATCGGTGTGACGCGCAATCGGCACGTCGGTCAGAACGGTTATATTATTATTTCCGATGAGAGCGGTATGATTGTTTCTGATCGAAACGGCGGGGAAGGCGAAGACCTGTCCGTGACCGGTATCACACTCGATACAGATTCCGTGTCTGTTGAGGAGAAGTTTCGCTCCGATGTATATGGGGAATCATGTTTTTGCATGTATGAATATACGGAAGGCTATTATATCATTTCGGTGCTTCCGGTGAGTGAAGCATTTTCTTCCAGAAACATGGCTGTCGTGACTACGGTCATCATGGAAATCATTGTGTTTGCGTGCGAATTTTTCCTGATTTGTTTTCTGATGTGGCATCTTGTCGTAAAAAATATTTATATAATCAATGACAGTCTTTCTGAAATTACGGATGGCCATCTGGATGTGACTGTCGATGTCTGCACCAACAGGGAATTTACATCTCTGTCCCATGATATCAATGCGACGGTAGATACACTGAAGCGGTACATCGCGGAAACGGCTGCACGGATTGACCGGGAGCTTGCATATGCAAAGGAGATTCAGTATTCTTCCCTTCCGGGTATTTTTCCGCCGTACACTGACTGCATACAGTTTGATCTGTTTGCGTCCATGAACACGGCAAAGGAAGTGGGCGGTGATTTTTACGATTTTTATTTTGCCGGAGAAGACAGACTGGCATTTCTGGTCGCTGACGTTTCCGGAAAAGGAATCCCCGCAGCGATGTTCATGATGCGTGCGAAGACATTGATTAAGGGGTTTGCGGAATCCGGCATGGAGGTCGACGAGGTTTTTACAGAGGCGAATACGCGTCTTTGTGAAAACAATGAAGCGAATATGTTTGTGACGGCATGGCTCGGAGTACTTGATTTGAAGACCGGCATTGTCGAATATGTGAATGCAGGGCATAATCCGCCGCTGGTGAAATGCAGGGGCAATGAGTTTCATTATCTGAAATCCCATCCGGGATTTGTTCTTGCCGGGATGGAAGGTATCCGTTATCGCAAAAATGAGTTGCAGCTTTCTCCGGGGGATACCATTTTCCTGTATACGGACGGTGTCACGGAAGCGGCGGATGCACAGATGATACTTTACGGTGAGAGCCGGCTGCTTGCAGTTGTAAACAGGGAAGAGATGACACCGGAGGAGCTTTGTGCCGCGGTGAAAGCAGATGTAGATCTGTTTGTCGGCGACGCCCCGCAGTTTGATGATATCACAATGCTTGCACTGAAATATAAGGGAGACGGCACAGAAGGAAATTGAAAACCGGATGATTCTGCATGTGCTTAAACTGTATATGTAATGATGAGGGAGTATGTAATCATGAATGAATTATCTGTAGACGCAGTTGTTGAAAATATAGAAACGGTTACAGATTTCGTAAATAAGTATCTGGAAGCATATGGTTGTCCGATGAAGGCTCAGATGCAGATTGATATCGCCATCGATGAGCTGTTTGGAAATATCGCGCATTATGCTTATCATCCGGAAATCGGACCGGCGACCGTCCGTGTTGAGGTAATGGAAGATCCCCTGTCGGTCATTATCACGTTTATCGACCGTGGCGCTCCGTTTGATCCGCTGAGAGCAGGCGATCCGGATACGACACTCTCAGCGGACGAGAGAAGCTTTGGCGGTCTTGGCATCTATACGGTGAAAAAAATCATGGATGATATTTCTTATGAATACAGGGACGGGAAAAATATCCTTCGAATCAGGAAGAAAATATAAAGACAGGGGAAATTGGATTCCCGACACTACCTATGGATCAGGGAGAGATTTATGAGGACGGCACGCCGGCAGGATACCCTGTGCCGCGCATTTGAGGAAATCTGTGCGATGAATATTATTCCGAATCAGTCGGAAGCATATGTCCTGCGTATTTCGACGGAATATGAAGAGGATACCGATACGCTCGAAATGCGGTTTGAGTGGAGCGGAGAGCCGTATAACCCGATGGAAGAAGGAGACGAACTTTCCATCACACTTGTAAAGGCATATTTGAAGGATGCGGACTATACATATGCAGATGGAGAAAACAGACTGCGGGTGTCCATGTAATCCTGAAATATATTATTTTTCATATATTGTATAATGATGCCTGTTCAGCAGCTGTACCGCTTTATCATAGGACGCCTGATCGTAAAACTCCACCTGCAGTACGCCCTGCTGGAACTCGCGGTTGTGGATGATGCCGATATTCCTGATGCTGATCCCGTTCGTCGCCAGTATGGTGGCGATCGTAGCGATTCCGCCCGCCTCGTCGATCAGATCGAGGAACAGCCGGTAGATCGGACGGAGCGCGCCGCGGTTGATGTTGAAGGAATCGCGGTATTCCTTTGCGGAACTGAAAAAGTCCCGGATCTCCGTTTCATCGCCGCCATTGATGGTATCTCTGGTTTTCTGAATCTCCTCCACATATGCGTCGATCAGATCAAGGATCTGATCCTTGTTGGCGATGCAGATATTCTCCCACATGCAGGGATCGGAGGAGGCCACACGCGTGATATCCCTGAAACCGCCGGCCGCGATCGTCCGCAGCGTTTCACTGTCATCGTCCAGATTCTTCACGAGATTGACCAGCGTGCAGGCGATGACCGTCGGCAGATGGCTGATGGATCCCACGGAGAAATCATGCTTTTTGTAATCCAGAATCAGCGGAATCGCACCGATGCTCTTAATAAAAGCCTCAAATTCCATGACCTTTGAATGGGAGACCGTCGGCGTCGGGGTCAGGACATAATACGCGTTTTCCAGCATGTAAGGCGTGGAATTCTCATAACCGGTGTGCTCCGTGCCGCACATGGGATGTCCGCCGATGAAATGCTTTTCCAGTTCCGGGTACAGCTGAATATTTTCATGAATCCTGTTTTTTACGCTTCCGACGTCCGTCAGCAGCATATTTGCGTGAAGAAGGCCGGAAAGCTTCTGCACGTAATCGTTATTATCCAGAACCGGGGCGCACAGATAGATATATTCGCAGTCCGCGAAAGCGTCCGTCACGCCGTCGCAGGCCTCTGTGATCACGCCGTCTTCGAGCGCGGCTGCCAGTGTCTCCGCGGATGTGTCGTATGCGATCAGCGGGATATCCGGATAAATGCGGTGAATGGTCTTTGCGACGGAACCGCCGATATGTCCGAGCCCGATAAAGCCGATTTTTTCTGGTTTCATACTCTTTTCTCCTGCTGTAATTAAATCCTGCTGTAAGTAAGTTTGAATATACAGATCGTGGCAGCTGCAACGGAGTCTTTTTGTTTACAATACATCAGAAAATACTGCAATGCAGCCAGATATGATGATAATCTTTTTGCCCGGAAAAGTCAACGCTTTAAAGAGCAAAAGAATCATTTCCATTTTGCCTTTACAAAATCCGGAAACAGGGAAAAGAATCGCATGGACAGATTGCATAAAAGAGTTGCAAAAACCTCTAAAGTTTAGTAGAATGTAACCAGTGCTGAAAACACGGAGCGGTTGACTTTTTTGTTTGACAGTATGCTGTGATGTGATGCAGGCACATATGAATCTGGTATTGGAGGAACAGAATATGAAGATTTACACCACAGACAAGATCCGCAACGTTGCCGTACTCGGACACGGAGGAGCCGGCAAGACGACGCTGGTCGAGGCGATGGCCTATCTTGCGGGCGTGACCGGCCGCATGGGAAAGGTGACGGATGGCAACACGATCAGCGATTACGATAAAGAGGAGATCAAACGCGGTTTTTCCATCAGCACGTCGATCGTGCCGATCGAGTGGGGCGATACGAAGATCAATCTTCTCGACACGCCCGGATTTTTCGATTTCGTCGGCGAGGTAGAGGAGGCGGTTGCGGCTGCGGACGCCGCGATTATCGTGATCAACGGCAAGTCCGGCGTGGAGGTCGGCACACAGAAGGCATGGGAGATCTGCGAGAAGTACAATCTTCCGCGTCTGATCTGCGTGACCGGTATGGACGATGACAACGCCAGCTTCCGTCAGGTCGTGCAGGATATGCAGGAGCTGTATGGGAAGAAGATCGCGCCTTTCCATATCCCGCTTCGCGCGAATGAGAAGTTTATCGGCCTGATCAACCTGATCACGCAGGAGGCATATAAATGGGACCGCAACGGCAACACAGTTCCGACCGACGTGCCGGATTACTCCAGACCGAATATCGAGCTGCTCCGTGAGGCGCTCCTGGAGGCGGTGGCCGAGACCAGCGAGGAGTATATGGACCGTTATTTCGAGGGAGATGAGTTCTCTGAGAATGAGATCCGCCAGGCGCTTCGCGTCAGCGTGACGGACGGCTCCATCGTTCCGATCTCCGTTGCGTCCGGTATCGTTGCGCACGGTGTCTTTACCCTGCTGGATGATATTATAAAATATCTCCCGGGACCGGACAAGAAACAGTGCAAGGCGATCAATATCAAATCCAACGAAGTATACGATGCGGATTTCAACTTCTCGAAGGCGAAGAGCGCCTATATTTTCAAGACGATCGTGGATCCTTTTATCGGGAAATACTCCCTGATCAAGGTGACCTCCGGCGTCATCAAGACGGACGATGTGCTTTACAACGAGGAGCACGGCATGGATGACAAGATCGGCAAGGTCTACATCCTGCGCGGCAATAAGCCGGAGGAGGTCGCCGAGCTGCACGCCGGCGATATCGGCGCCCTTGCGAAGCTGAACAAGGTCGTTACGACCGACACCCTGTCCACGAAGTCTACGCCGCTTACCTTTGTGAAGACCGCGATCTCGAAGCCGTATACATACATGGCATACAAGCCGGTCAACAAGGCGGATGTGGATAAGGTCTCTCAGGCACTGCAGAAGCTGATGCAGGAGGATCTGACGCTGAAGGTGGTCAATGACAGCGAGAATCATCAGACGCTGCTCTACGGGATCGGCGAGCAGCAGCTCGATGTCGTTGTAAGCAAGCTGGCTGATAAGTATAAGGTTCAGATTACGCTGGAGAAGCCGAGGGTTCCGTTCCGCGAGACGATCCGCAAGAAGGCGGATGTGGAGTCCAAGTATAAAAAACAGTCCGGCGGACACGGACAGTACGGGCATGTAAAGATGACGTTTGAACCCTCCGGAGATCTGGAGACGCCCTATGAGTTCGATCAGATCGTAGTCGGCGGCGCGGTTCCGAAGAACTATTTCCCGGCCGTGGAGAAGGGTGTTCAGGACGCAGTGGAGAAAGGACCGCTGGCCGGTTATCCGGTTGTCGGTGTGAAGGCCGTGCTCTACGACGGATCCTACCATCCGGTGGATTCTTCCGAGATGGCTTTCAAGACCGCCTCTATTCAGGCGTTCAAGAAGGGCTTCATGGAGGCTTCCCCGGTACTGCTGGAGCCGATCTCTTCGCTGAAGGTTCTTGTGCCCGACGCTTACACCGGCGATATCATGGGCGACCTGAACAAACGGCGCGGCCGTGTCCTCGGCATGAACCCCGTGGAGGGCGGCAAGCAGGAGATCGTCGCGGACATCCCGACCTCCGAGCTGTACGGTTACAATACCGACCTGCGTTCCATGACAGGCGGCAGCGGCACCTATTCCTATGAGTTCGCGCGCTACGAGCAGGCGCCTTCCGACATTCAGGAGAAGGAGATCGCGGCCCGGGCGGAGGAGTAGGATTTTGAATTAACGACTGAAATATAATGATAAAAAATCGGCATATCCGGTACAAAATACCGGCCTGTGCCGATTTTTTTTAGTGGAAATTCTTTTGGTTGCTTTCAGTTTCGTATTGTGCTAAACTTTTGTAGATATCGAAAAAAATTATTTTTGAAATTTAATAAGCATAAAATGATTTGTATTATATATGGAGGAAACGCATGGCTGAGTTATACAATCACAAGGTGGTAGAACCGAAATGGCAGAAGATTTGGGATGATGAGAAGGCTTTTGCCGCGACAGATGATTATACAAAACCGAAATATTACGCGCTGGTAGAGTTTCCTTATCCGTCGGGGCAGGGGCTTCACGTCGGGCATCCGCGGCCGTACACCGCGCTGGATATCGTAGCCAGGAAGCGCCGGATGCAGGGATACAACGTGCTTTATCCGATGGGATGGGACGCGTTCGGACTTCCGACGGAGAATTACGCGATCAAAAACAAAATCCACCCGGCCGTTGTGACAGAGAACAATGTCGCGCGGTTTAAGGGACAGCTCCATGCGCTGGGCTATTCCTTTGACTGGGACCGCGAGGTGAATACGACGGATCCGGAGTATTACAGATGGACGCAGTGGATTTTCTTGCAGCTGTTCAAAAAGGGTCTTGCCTATAAAAAGGAGATGCCGATCAACTGGTGTACCTCCTGCAAGGTCGGCCTGGCCAATGAGGAGGTCGTAAACGGCGTCTGTGAGCGCTGCGGCGCGCCGGTGGTGCGCAAGGTCAAGAGCGAGTGGATGCTGAAGATCACGGATTACGCAGACAAGCTCATCGACGGGCTCGCGGATGTGGATTATATCGAGCGCGTAAAGGTTTCCCAGAAAAACTGGATCGGCCGTTCCACAGGGGCGGAGGTAGATTTTCCAATCAAAGGAAAGGAAGAGAAGCTTCGCATCTATACGACGCGGGCAGATACGCTGTTCGGCGTGACTTATATGGTTGTTTCTCCGGAGCATCCGTATCTGGATCAGTTTAAGGATGAGATCAAAAACTGGGACGAGATCGCGGCCTACCGCGAACAGGCTTCCCGGAAGTCCGATTTTGAGCGGGCGGAACTGGCGAAGGAGAAGACCGGCGTCGCCATTGACGGGCTTGCCGCGGTCAATCCGGTGAATCAGAAGGAGGTGCCGATCTGGGTATCGGATTATGTCCTGATGAGCTACGGGACCGGCGCGATCATGGCGGTTCCGGGTCACGACAGCAGAGACTGGGAGTTCGCGAAAAAGTTCGGACTTCCGATCATTCAGGTGGTTGCAAAGAACGGCGAAGAGGTTGACATCAATGAGGCGGCCTTTACGGACGTGGCGACCGGCATCCTCGTGAACTCCGGTTTTCTGAACGGCCTGGAGGTGCGCGATGCGAAGAATAAAATGATCTCCTGGCTCGAGGAGCAGGGCATCGGAACGGCAAAGGTGAATTACAAGCTGCGCGACTGGGTTTTTTCCCGCCAGAGATACTGGGGAGAACCGATTCCGATCGTGGAGTGCGAAAAGTGCGGATTTGTTCCCATTGATGAGAGCGAACTGCCGCTGCTCCTGCCGGAGGTGGAGAGCTATATGCCGACGGACAACGGCGAGTCACCGCTCGCAGCCATGACGGACTGGGTGAACACGACCTGTCCCTGCTGCGGCGGCCCGGCGAAGCGGGAGACGGACACGATGCCCCAGTGGGCGGGTTCCTCCTGGTATTTCCTCCGCTATACCGACCCGAAAAATAAAGAGGCGCTTGCAAGTAAAGAAGCGTTGGATTACTGGATGCCGGTGGACTGGTATAACGGCGGCATGGAGCACACGACGCTCCATCTGCTGTATTCGCGGTTCTGGCACAAGTTCCTCTACGATGAGGGCGTGGTGCCCTGTCCGGAGCCGTATCAGAAGCGGACGTCTCACGGCATGATTCTCGGTGAGAATGGGGAGAAGATGTCGAAGTCCCGCGGCAATGTCGTGAATCCGGATGATATTGTCCGGGAGTACGGCGCAGATACGCTGCGCACCTATGAGATGTTTATCGGCGCCTTTGATCTGGCGGCTTCGTGGTCTGAGGACGGCGTGAAGGGCTGCCGGCGGTTTCTGGAGCGCGTCTGGAGACTGCAGGATATTGTGACGGAGGAGACCGGTTATTCGAAGGATCTCGAGACAAAGATGCACCAGACGATCAAAAAGGTGTCCTCTGATTTTGAAAATTTAAAATATAATACAGCCATCGCGGCCATGATGGCGCTGTTAAATGATTTTTACGCAAAAGGTTCTCTGACGAGGGATGAGTTTCAAACGCTCCTGATCCTGCTGAATCCGGTGGCTCCGCATATTACGGAGGAGATCTGGAGCCGGATCGGCTGTGCGGGCAGGATCTATCAGCAGACCTGGCCGGAGTATGACGAGGCGAAGACGGTAGAGAGCACGGTGGAGATCGCGGTTCAGATCAACGGAAAGATGCGCGCGACCATCGCCATCGGCAAGGACGACCCGAAGGAAGAGGTTCTTGCGAAGGCGAAGGAGGCTGTCGCCGCAAAACTGACCGGCACGATCGTGAAGGAAATCTATGTGCCGGGGCGCATTGTGAACATCGTACAGAAATAGCAACAGAAACAACGTTTCATAATCACAATTTATTCGGATTGACAGCGAGGATAATTTATGCGAGTTGATTTGTTTTCAATTGGAAATTTTACGATTCATACCTATGGCCTGATGATCGCGATCGGTATCGTTCTGGCTGTGATCGTTGGCATGAAGCGGGCGCCGAAAAAGGATCTGGTCAGCGAAGAGGTTTTAAACGTCGCGATTGTCTGCGTGGTGTTCGGTTTCATCGGAGCCAAGCTGCTGTTTGTTCTGGAGAATTTCAGAGAGTTCCTGGAAAGTCCGCTGTCTGTCATCGGTTCGTCCGGATTTGTGGTATACGGCGGCATTGTGATCGGACTGGTCTGCGTATTCATCTACTGCAGGCTGATCAAAAAGATCAGTTTTCTGCGCTATATCGACCTGATTTTTCCGGAGCTGTCACTGGCGCAGGCCTTCGGGCGGCTCGGGTGTTTCTTCGCGGGCTGCTGCTACGGACATGAGACGGACGCCTGGTGGGGCGTGGTATTTCCGGAGGGGAGTTTTGCGCCTTCAGGTGTTGCGTTGATTCCGACACAGCTCATCTCATCGGCCGGAGATTTCGCGATCATGATCATACTGATGCTCTACAGCAAAAGAGCGAAAAAGGTGGGCGATGTGGCGGCTCTTTACCTGTTGCTTTACGGAATCGGGCGATTTTTTGTGGAGTTCCTGCGGGAGAATACGCAGGGGTGGTTCGGTCCGCTCACGACGGCGCAGTTTACATCCGTGCTTTTCGTTGCGGCGGCGATTATTTTCTTCATCCGGAACCGGGTGTCGCGGCATTCGGAGAACTATGAGGAAAAGATCCATTCGATCTGGTTATGATTCTATACCTTTTTGATTTCCGCGCGAAGCGCATGGGTTTACGAGTGCCTGGAAGGTATGAAATTTTGAGTGAAGGAGAATCCCCCTTTGATTAAAAAAGCACTGATCGCCATGAGCGGCGGCGTGGATTCCGGCGTGGCGGCCTTTTTGATGAAGGAAGCCGGTTATGACTGCATCGGCGTGACGATGAAGCTTTTTGCGAATGAGGACGCCGGTCTGCCGCGGGAGCACAGCTGCTGTTCCCTGGATGACGTGGAAGATGCGAGAAGCGTCGCGTTTTCGCTGAGCATGCCGCATTATGTATTCAACTTTACCGACCGATTTCGCGAGACTGTGATCGACGGTTTTATCGACGCGTATGAGAACGGCAGGACGCCGAATCCGTGTATTGACTGCAACCGCTATCTGAAATTTGAAAAACTGTTTCAGCGGGCAAAGGAACTGTCCTGCGACTTTGTGGTGACCGGACATTACGCGAGGATCGAACATGATGAAAACACCGGTCGGTTTCTTCTGAAAAAGGGGCTGGACCACACGAAGGATCAGAGCTACGTGCTCTATTCCATGACGCAGGAACAGCTGGCGCATGTACAGTTTCCGCTCGGATGTCTGCGAAAAACAGAGGTGCGGCGGATTGCCGAAGCACACGGATTTATCAATGCCGGAAAGCATGACAGCCAGGACATCTGTTTTGTACAGAATGGCAAATACAGTGATTTTATCGAGTCCTACACCGGAAAACACTACCCGGAGGGTGATTTTATCGACCGGGACGGCCATGTGCTCGGAAGACATAAAGGGATTATCCGCTATACTATAGGGCAGAGAAAAGGTTTGGGCATTGCATTTTCAGAGCCTCTGTATGTGGTGAACGTCAATCTCCTGGACAATACCGTAACGCTCGGCACGAACGAGGAATTGTTTTCCACAGAACTGACAGCGAAGGATATCAATCTGATTTCCACGGAGCGGCTGGATGAGCCGATGCGTGTGAAGGCAAAGGTACGCTATCGTCATACAGAGCAGTGGGCGACGGCGGAGCAGCTGGATGCCGATACGATTCGGGTCGTATTTGATGAACCGCAGCGGGCGATCACGGCCGGACAGGCTGTGGTGCTATATGACGGGGATGTTGTTGTCGGAGGCGGCACGATCTGTTAGGCACTTATTAATGATTTTATGCAAAAATGTCAAATTTCTATTCCGGTTTACCCGGGTTAGATGTTTATTGACGATTTTTTCCTACTTTGTGCAGGAAATATTGGACGGCAGGGACTTTGCGCATGATCTTTTATCTCTGGTATCATTCACATGCCGGAGACGATTACGGACGACGAGCAGAAAAGCTGAGGAATCGTCCGTAGATGATAGAGCAGCCAACGGACGAAAAGCAGAAGAACTGAGGAATCGTCCGTAGGTAATGGGGCAGCCAACGGACAATGCAGGCAGGAAATAACAATACATATGAGACGGAAGTGCGGCATCACATGAAGAGCGGGAATCAGAAGTAATGAATATAGAAGATAAATTAATTCGAGAGCATAAATTAAACCGGGAAGAGTACATCGAGCTCCTACAGCAGTTTGAACAGGAAAATGTCGGTAACAGTACAGGGAACAGTTCGCAGCAGAGCCTTTTGAGGCAACCTGCAGAAAGCATCGACAGAGCCGGGACAAAGAACAAAGTCGGGACAAAGGACAGAGCCGGGATAAAGGACAGAGCCGCGAGCAGCGAACAAAAAACCCTCGCAAAGTGCCTGGCCAACGAAGCCGTGCGCCTGCGGCAGGAAATCTACGGCACGGACGTCTACGTCCGCGGACTGATCGAGTTTACGAACATCTGTAAGAATGACTGCCTGTACTGCGGCATCCGCAGAAGCAATCCGAATATTGAGCGCTACCGTCTGACGAAGGAGGAGATCCTTTCCTGCTGTGAGAACGGATATGAACTGGGCTACCGTACCTTTGTCCTGCAGGGCGGGGAGGACGGATACTACACGGATGAGCGCATGACCGATATCGTAAGTACGATCCGCAGAATGTGGCCTGACTGCGCGATCACCCTCTCGGTGGGAGAGCGCTCTTACGAGAGTTATAAGCTGCTGAAGGAGGCGGGCGCCGACCGTTATCTGCTGCGTCATGAGACCGCCAATCCGGAGCATTACCGCATGCTTCATCCGGCGGCGCTGAGCCATGCGAACCGGATGAAGTGCCTGCAAAATCTCCGCAGCCTCGGCTATCAGGTGGGCGCGGGTTTTATGGTCGGAAGTCCGTATCAGACGACAGAGCATCTGGCGGAGGATCTCGTGTTTTTACAGGAGTTCCGTCCGGAGATGGTCGGGATCGGGCCTTTCATTCCGCATCACGATACGCAGTTCGCCGATCATCCGGCCGGCAGTGTGAAACTTACGCTGTTTCTGCTCTCGGTCATCCGGATCATGCTGCCGTATGTCCTGCTTCCGGCGACCACGGCGCTCGGAACGATGGATCCGCTCGGCAGGGAGAAGGGGATGCTCGCCGGGGCGAACGTCGTCATGCCGAATCTGTCCCCGGTGAAAAACAGGAAGCAGTATGAACTGTATGACAATAAGATCTGCACCGGAGAGGAGGCCGCGGAGTGCCGCGGCTGTCTGGCGCATCGGATGAATACGGTGGGATATCAGCTGGTCTCCGACCGCGGCGACTGCAGACCGGTTCGGAGAGCGTGAAACCCGGCTCCCGGTTTCGCAGATTATTGAGGGTCGGACTCACAGAGCTTAGAAGTTCAGAAAGGAAAACAGGAGGATGAGTACAAACATAAATCAGAAGGGTCCCGTTCAGGACGCGGATCTGATCGTCCGCGCGATCCTGGAGGATTATCAGCTGGGAAGGCATATTGATAAAAAGGATGATTTTTTTGATATGCCGAGCAAGGAAGTGATCATTGAGATTATCAGTAAGTTGATGAAGATCGTCTATCCCGGTTACTTCCGCGACCGCACATATAAAAGCTACAATTCGGCAAACCATCTGGCGACGCTGATCGAGGATGTGATGTACCGCCTGCATGCACAGATTGTGAAAGTCGGCAAGTTTTCTCCCGATTTTGAGAACGTATGCCGCGAGAAAATAGAGCATGAGTCCTATCGTATCACGGTGGAGTTTCTGAACCGGATTCCGAAGATCCGCGCCTATCTGGAGGAGGATCTGGAGGCGGCGCTGGAGGGAGACCCGGCGGCGAAAACCTATGACGAGGTCATTTTGTCCTATCCTGGTCTGTACGCGATCACGGTCAACCGTCTGGCGCATGAACTGTTTTTGCTGAAGGTGCCGCTCATCCCGCGCATTATGACGGAGCATGCCCACAGTCTGACCGGTATTGATATCCATCCGGGTGCGACGATCGGACACCATTTCTTTATCGATCACGGAACCGGTATTGTCGTCGGTGAGACGACGATGATCGGGGATAACGTTAAGATTTACCAGGGCGTGACGCTCGGCGCGCTGTCGACACGCGGCGGGCAGAAGCTGCGCGATGTGAGGAGACATCCCACGATCGAGGACAACGTGACCATCTACGCCGGGGCGTCCATCCTTGGCGGCGATACCGTGATCGGGCATGACTCCGTCATCGGCAGCAACGCCTTTATCACAAAATCCATCCCGGCGGGAACCCGGGTCAGCATCCGGCAGCAGGAACTGAATTTTTCCGGAAGTTCGAAAACCGGTGAAAACGATCTTACGGATGATACCTGGTTCTATATCATTTGATGATACCAGGAGTAGTTTTTACGGAGCAATCCGCAGGTATCATCATTTGCAGGGACTTCTGCTTCCAACATTCTGATGACCCCGGGAAAAAAGATTCTGACAGAGGATAATTAAAAAAGGGAATCATATATGGAGAGAAACCTGACTACCGGCAGTGTTTTAAAAACTGTCATTTATTTTTCGCTGCCCTATCTGCTCTCGTACTTTTTGCAGACATTGTACGGCATGGCGGATCTGTTTATCATCGGACAATTTAACGGCGTGGAGAGCACGACGGCGGTTTCGGTCGGCAGTCAGGTCATGCATATGATCACGGTGATGATCGTGGGGCTTGCCATGGGTACGACGGTGATGATCGGACAGGCTATCGGCGCGAAGAAGCGTGACGAGGCTTCCCGCGCGATCGGGAACACCGTTGTTTTCTTCATGCTTCTCTCGGTTGTTCTGGCGGTATGCCTGCTGTTTCTGGTCCGACCCATCGTGAATATCATGTCCGTGCCGGAGGAGGCCGTGTCCGGGACGGTTTCCTATCTCACGGTCTGTTTTATCGGCATTCCGTTTATCACGGCTTACAATATCATCAGTTCCATTTTCCGCGGGCTGGGCGACTCGAAAAGCCCGATGTATTTCGTTGCGGTCGCCTGTGTCCTCAATATCGCACTGGACTATCTGTTCATCGGCAGCATGGGACTCGGACCGGTGGGCGCGGCACTTGGGACGACGCTTGCCCAGACATGCAGCGTGATCGTGGCGCTGATCGTGATCCGGATGCGGAAAACCGGGATTTCTCTGAAAAGAGAGGATTTCAGGCTGCGCAGGACGACGATCGCCGGACTTTTGAAGGTCGGATTTCCGGTGGCCATTCAGGACGGGCTGATCCAGATCGCGTTTCTGGTTATCACGGTCATCGCGAATCAGAGAGGCTTAAATGACGCGGCGGCGGTCGGGATCGTGGAGAAACTGATCTGCATCCTGTTCCTCGTGCCTTCCTCCATGCTCTCGACGGTATCCGCGCTCTCTGCGCAGAATATCGGAGCCAATCGATATGACCGTGCGCATCTGACGCTGCGCTATGCCATCATGATCGCAGTCGGATGGGGGATTCTCGTGTGTATCGTCATGCAGATTTCAGCGGAGACTTTTGTCGGGTTATTTACTTCGGACGGGGAAGAAGTCGTGCGGCTCGGAAGTCAGTACCTGCGCGGTTATGTGTTCGACTGTATCTTTGCCGGGATTCACTTCAGCTTCAGCGGGTATTTCTGCGGCTGCGGGAAATCAGGGATTTCATTCCTTCATAATTTTCTCGCAATTGTATGCGCCCGGATTCCGCTCGTGTATCTCGCGTCCAAAATGTTCGCGGATACGCTGCTCCCCATGGGGCTGGCCACGTCGACCGGGTCGCTGCTGTCGGTGGTCATCTGTATCTTCGCGTATCTGTGGATACGCAGGGGCGAAAAAAATTGTACATCGAATAATTAATAACCAGTTACTTAATATTCGAGGTACTAGTCCTGCAGCTGCGCAACTGGGAATGTTCAACCGCGTCTCACTGGTCGGATTATTTGATATAGAAGCGCTGGGAACAGTCGGATCCGGTACGGTCGATGATTCCTTCCTGCCGAAGCTGATCGCGCTGGCTGTCGTGGCCGCGGCCTGTTATGTGGCGGGAGCTATTCGTTTCCAGAGAAAAGATCTGCCTCTTTGATCTTCTGTAAAATTTGTGATATTTTTATCGGCGGTCATTTTGACCGCCGATTTTGCTGTGCGCAGGGATGCGAGTGAAAATTCTGCCTCATACCAAAGATGTAATCGTGAGGGAAAAATAAGGCTAAATAAAATCTGCAATTATAATTTCGAGATCCTCATACAGATTCACCTTTGCGGGATAATAAAACGGCACAATCACAGGTGCAGCATCCTGTTCAAAATAGTATATCGTTGTGCGTTCTCTTACAGGATCAATAATCCAGTATTCCCGCACACCGCTATCACTGTATAATGTCATTTTTGTAGAGTAATCCAGTTTCCTGCTGGAAGGAGAAACTACCTCGATCACAAGATCCGGTGCTCCTTCGCACCCCCTGTCTGAAATCTTATTTTTATTACATATAACGCTGATATCCGGTTCCAGATATGATTCCTCATCTCCCGGAAAAAATACCGCAAATGGTGCCGGAAACACTTCACAGGAACCCTTATGCGTGTCGATATAATCCGCCAGCACACGTGATATGGCAAAACTGATTCTCTGATGAATCGTGTTGGGCGGAGCCATCATATATAACTGCCCTCCTATCAGCTCCGCACGCTGACCCTCCGGCAAATTGTATATATCGTCTATTGAATATGAAGCTGATTTCATTAATGGCATATTGCACCTCCTCAGAAATTCTGTTTTTATGTTAACACACTCCGGTTAAATTTTAAACCGGAAATATCAGTTTATCACTTCTTACGGCCTGTACTTGTCTGGCGTTTTCAAATATGCTATAATTCAGAAATGTCGGGCATGCCTGAAAATGCAAGCTATGGAGGAACAGGCGTAATGAATTGCCGGAAACAGAATAAGGTACAGGATTACCGGAACGACTCTTTTAAAGATACAGATTTGCAGGATGTAGATTTTAATGATATTAATCTCACACTTCCCCCGCCGGAGGAAGAGCCTGCCCGCCAGTATTTTTTTATGGCAAAGGCGCGGCAGCTTCTGCTTCAGCTGGAGGCGGAAACGGGGAGAAAGCTATTTTTTCATATCACGACACTCGGCTGCCAGATGAACGCCCGCGATTCTGAGAAGCTGCGCGGCATTCTGAAAACCATCGGCTACGCGGAGTGCGACCGTGAGGAGGACGCGGATTTTGTCCTCTACAATACCTGCACGGTTCGGGAGAACGCGAATAATAAGGTCTACGGCAGGCTCGGTTATCTGCACGGATATAAGAAAAAGAATCCTCACATGATCATCGCTCTCTGCGGCTGCATGATGCAGGAGGAGAAGGTGGTCGCGCGGATCCGGCAGAGCTACCGCTTTGTGGATCTGATCTTCGGCACGCACAATATTTTCAAATTTGCCGAGCTGATCGTTGATACGCTGTCTGAGCAGCAGATGGTAGTGGATATCTGGGAAGGCACGCAGCAGATCGTGGAACGGCTTCCCAATGACCGGAAATATCCGTTTAAAAGCGGGGTCAATATCATGTTCGGCTGCAATAATTTCTGCAGTTACTGCATCGTGCCTTATGTGAGAGGACGGGAGCGGAGCCGCAGGCCGGAGGAGATCCTTCGGGAAATCCGTGATTTTGTCGCGGACGGCGTGATTGAGGTGATGCTGCTCGGACAGAATGTCAATTCCTATGGGAAAAATCTCGATGAACCTGTGACGTTTGCGCAGCTTCTGACCGAGATTGAGAAGATTGAGGGCCTTAAGCGGATTCGGTTTATGACTTCGCATCCGAAGGACCTTTCCGATGATTTGATCGCGGTCATGGGCAGATCGGAGAAAATATGCAGGCATCTGCACCTGCCGCTCCAGTCCGGCAGCAGCTCCCTGCTGAAGGTCATGAACCGCCATTATACGAAAGAGCGTTACCTCGAACTCGTAGAGAAAATTCGCGCAGCGGTGCCGGACATCGCGATCACCACGGATATCATTGTCGGATTTCCGGGGGAGACCGAGGCGGATTTCGAGGAGACGATGGACGTGATCCGCCGGGTTCGTTTTGACAGTGCGTTTACGTTTATCTATTCAAAGAGGACAGGCACGCCTGCGGCCGCCATGGAGGATCAGGTGCCGGAGGATGTGGTAAAGAGACGGTTTGACCGGCTGCTCCGCGAGGTGCAGGCGATCGCCGCGGAGAAGGCGGAGGCTCTGACCGGGAAAACGATGGACGTGCTGGTGGAGAGTGTCAATCATCAGGATGCAAGCCTGGTCACCGGACGGCTCAGCAATAACAGCGTCGTTCATCTGCCGGGAGACAAGAGCCTGATCGGGCGGATCATAGAAGTGCGTCTGGACACATGTAAGGGGTTTTATTATTATGGAAGTGCGGTCAGAGAATGATCATGTCCGGCACGTACAAAGCAGCGCGGGAGAAAGCGGCTGCCTGGGATTCAGATGGAAAAGAAGGCAGGGAAAAAAGAAATTATTTTACTTATCATAATATTTATCGTCATACTTGCGATCTGGCTCGGATATCGTATGATGAAGTCCGATTCGGGCAATCTGGTCCGAATCACGGTGGACGGGGAGGAATACGGCGTCTATGATCTGGATGAGGAACAGGAGATCCCGATCGAGATCGACGGCGGGGTGACGAATACACTGGTCATTCGGAACGGCGAGGCCGACATGATCGAGGCAGACTGTCCCGATCAGATCTGCGTCAATATGGACGCGATCTCCGTGGAGAATGAGACGATCGTCTGTCTGCCAAACAGGATTGTCGTTGAAGTGATCTCCTCGGAGGAGGAAGCCGATTTTGATACGATCGCGCAGTGACCGTAAGTTTTTTACTATGAAAGTGTCGTCAATAGACAGGCATATGGGGGTGCTTGCACTCCCAGATGACTGGATATTCGACGACCAAGCCGGTATGAGCAATCCGAAGCATCATACCCTTTTGTCGTTTTAATCATCTTAAAAAATGAGGACAGCATTATGTATTCCTATATCAGGGGAACCCTGGAAGAGGTTCGGCAGGATTCTGTCGTGGTGGAGAATAACGGAATCGGTTATCAGATTTATGTTCCGGTTCGTATCCTGCAGGAGCTGCCGCAGGGCGGCGGGCAGGTGAAAATCTACACATATCTGTATGTGCGGGAGGATGCGTTTTCTCTCTTTGGTTTTTTATCGCGGGATGAGCTGACCATGTTTCAGCTTCTGCTCAATGTCTCGGGGATCGGTCCGAAAGGGGCTCTGGCGCTTCTGTCCGTGCTCTCGGCGGATGAGATCCGGTTTGCCGTGGTAAGCGACGATGTAAAAACGATCACAAAGGCGCCGGGCATCGGGAAGAAGGGCGCACAGCGCCTGATCATTGAACTGAAGGACAGGATCAGTCTGGAGGACGCCTTCGAATCCGCGGCGGATACGTCTCCCGCGGTTTTGGAGAACAGTAATGCAGCGCGGAGGGAAGCGATGGAGGCGCTGATCGCGCTCGGATACAGCCCGGCTGAGGCGGCCGGGGCGCTGTCCGGACTGGAGATCACGGAGGAAAGCGATGCGGAGACTGTATTAAAACAGGCTTTAAGAAATATGGTATGATGCCGGGGAGATTTCAACATGGAAAATCGAGTGATTCAGACACAGATCAGAGAGGAAGATGTCCGGACGGAGTCCGGCCTGCGGCCGATGACTCTGGATGAATACATCGGACAGGATACGATCAAAAACACTTTGCGGGTCTATATTGAGGCGGCAAAGCAGAGAGGAGAGCCTCTGGATCACGTATTGTTTTACGGGCCTCCCGGTCTCGGAAAAACGACTTTGTCCGGGATCATTGCCAATGAGATGGGCGTCCATATGAAGGTGACGTCCGGACCGGCGATCGCAAAACCGGGCGAGATGGCATCCATCCTGTCCTCGCTGCAGGAGAATGACATCCTGTTTGTGGATGAGATCCACCGGCTGGACCGTCAGGTGGAGGAGGTGCTGTATCCGGCGATGGAGGACTACGCGATCGACGTCCTGATCGGGAAGGGTGCCGGACTGCGCTCCATCCATCTGAGTCTTCCGAAGTTTACCCTGGTCGGAGCCACGACGAGGGCCGGACTTTTGACGGCGCCGCTGCGGGATCGCTTCGGCGTGATCCAGCGGTTGGAGTTTTATTCGCCGGAAGAGCTGCAGACCATTATCCTGCAGTCGGCGAAAAAGCTCGGCGTGGAGATCGAGGAGGAGGGCGCGGCGGAGCTTGCGGGGCGCTCCCGCGGAACACCGCGGCTGGCGAACCGTCTGCTGAAGCGCGTGCGGGATTTTGCTCAGGTCAAATATGACGGCGTGATCACAAAGGAGGTTGCTTCCTTTGCGCTGGATCTGCTCGATGTGGATTCCTGCGGACTGGATAAAAATGACCGGACGATTCTGCTCACGATTATTGAGAAGTTCGCGGGCGGTCCGGTGGGACTGGATACGCTCGCGGCGGCGATCGGCGAGGACGCCGGGACGATCGAGGATGTCTATGAACCGTTTCTTGTGAAGAACGGTTTTGTGAACCGCACGCCTAAGGGGCGGGTGGCGACGGATCTCGCGTACGCACATTTTACTATGAAAGTGTCGTGAATAGACAGACAGATGTTGGTGCGCTGCATCAGCAGCGCATGGATGTTCATACAGAAAAAAGGAGATTGTTATGGCACAGAATGATATGACTGAGGTCGTCATCGGCGGGAAGGTGCTTGCGATGGGCGGTTCCGGAGATGAAATCCATATTCAGAGAGTGGCGGCCTGCGTCAACAATATGATCCGCAGGATGGAGGATACAGAGGGTTATCAGACGCTTGCTCCGGATCTGAAGCCGGTGCTCATAGAACTGAATCTTGCCGATGAGCTGATACAGGCGCAAGACAGGATCAATCAGCTGGAAAGCGATATTCAGAGCGCGGAAAGTGAGCTCTCAAAGGTGAAACAGTCTCTGGTTGAGGCACAGCTGAAGCAGGAGCGTTCGGATCCGAAGAAAAAACGCTGATGCATAAGATAACCCGAAAGAGACAGGATCCGGGATCATCCGCGGGTAAGTACGATGAGACAGAATCATCCGTGGGAAATACGATGAGACAAAATCATCTGAAAGGGAATACGATGAAACAGGATCGTCCGGGAGAGAAACCGATAAAACATGAACTTCTGGCACCGGCGGGCTCCCCGGAAATCTGCAAAGAGGTGATCGCCGCGGGGGCGGACGCGGTATATCTGGGCGGCGAAAGATACGGCGCGAGGGCATTTGCACGGAATTTTTCCGATCAGGAAATCCTCGAGGCGCTTGATTTTGCGCACATTTTCGGACGCAAGATTTTTCTTACCGTGAATACACTGTTAAAGAACCGGGAGATGGGCGCGGAACTGTATGAATACCTGAGACCGTTCTATGAGCACGGGCTGGACGCCGTTATCGTACAGGATTTCGGCGTATTTCGCTTTGTGAAAACGTATTTTCCCGGACTTCCCGTTCATGCCAGCACACAGATGTCGGCTGCCAATATCTTTGGAGCGGAGTTTTTGAAACGGCAGGGGGCGTCCCGCATTGTTACGGCACGGGAACTTTCGCTGGAGGAGATCCGCAGGATTTATGAACGGACCGGCGCGGAGATCGAGAGCTTTGTGCACGGAGCGCTTTGCTGCTCTTATTCCGGGCTTTGTCTGATGAGCAGCCTGATCGGCGGCAGGAGTGGGAACCGCGGAAGGTGCGCGCAGCCGTGCCGCCTTCCTTACGAGATCGCGGAGGAGGGCAATCCTCCGTCCGGAAGACAGATAAAGAAACATTTTCCGCTTAGCCCTAAGGATCTGTGCGCTTTGGAGCTGCTCCCGGATCTCTGTGAGGCCGGCGTTTACTCTTTTAAGATTGAGGGGCGGATGAAGTCGCTGGAATATGCTGCCGGTGTGACGCAGGTGTATCGGAAGTATCTGGATCTGTACGAGAAGACTCCGGACCGGTTCGCGGTTGAGGAGGAAGATATGCGGTATCTTCTGGCGCTCGGAAACCGGAGCGGATTTACCCGCGGCTACTATGAGATGAGAAACGGCCGGTCGATGATGGCTTCGTCGGATTCCTCTCACAGCAGCATGGATGCGGCCGCCGTATACCGCCGCTCAGACGGGCCGGAGCGCATTCCGATCGAGGGAAAGATCCGGATCCGGGAGGGATGGCCTCTGCAGCTTTCGGTACGGATCCTGCCATTGGCACGGACCGGACAATCGGCGGCGGTTACCGTCAGCGGCGAAGAAGTCTGCGAAGCGATCAGTCGTCCGCTCACAGAGCAGGAAATCAGAGAACGGATCTCAAAGACCGGCGATACGCCGTTTGTCTTTTCCGCGCTTGAGGTGAATCTGGACGGGAATTGTTTTGTCCCGGTGAGGCAGATGAATGAACTGCGCAGGAACGCTCTTAACGAACTGGAACAGCGCATACTGCGTTCTTATGAAAGAACTGCCGCAAACAGTTATCCGGGAAAAGAGAGGAAATCGGATAAAAGCAATCTGATAAGGTTCAGAAGCGGAAGGAAACCCGTCCTGAACGTGCAGGTCTCATCTCCCGCTCAGCTGGCGGAAGCGGCGGGTTTTCAGGCGGCGGACATGATCTCCCTGGATTTTTCCCGCCTGACCGGGGATGTTTTTTTTCAGATTCTGGATGCGGCCCGGCGTCGGATCGTGCGTGCGGGGAAACAGGCGGGGTTTTGTTTCCCCTTTGTTTTCAGGGAAAATACATCCGCGGTTTACGCGTGTCAGGAGGCGCGGGAGATCATCCGGAGTTTTGATACGGTCTGGGTACGGAGCTATGACAGCCTGGGGTTTTGTCTTCAGGTGCTGGGACTGGAGCCGGAACGGATTTCTCTTGATTATCCGCTTTATGTTTATTCCAGGGAGGCGTATGAGGCGTTTTTTTCGATCGCGGACTCCCGTCATTCATCTTTTCGGCGCGGAGAGGCGGAAAGCGTCGGTGCGGGGAAGGGGATTCCGGAAAATCATTTTCTGCAGTACACGGCTGCCCCTGAGCTGAACGGGAGGGAACTGGCGCATATGCCGAATGAGCACGCGCAGTTCTGCCTTTACGAGTATATGCCGATGATGGTTACCGCGCAGTGTGTTTATAAAAATGAGAGGAATTGCGCAAAATACGCGGATCCCGGAGAAAACCTGTATCTGACGGACCGGTATTTTCAGCATTTTTATATCGAAAGAAACTGCAGGGACTGTTATAATATCCTGTACAACAGCCGTCCGGTCTCCCTTTTTCATCAGGCGGAGGCGGTAAAAAAACTGAACTTTGCGTCGTACCGGATTACCTTTGTGACGGAGACGGATGATCAGATTCGCCGCATACTGGAGAATTACCGCTGCTCCTTTCTGAATGGAAGAGAAATTTCCCCGCCGGACAGCCGCAGCTTTACGAACGGGCATTTTCGCCGGGGCGTGGAATAAAACAAAGGAGTTTTTATGCTGCATATAATCACGGAATTATCAAAATATGTGATGATACTTCTGTTTATGATCTATACATATTACAGCTTTGCCATTCCGGGCGTAAAAAAAGAGCATCGGCAGCGCCGGATGTATAAGAGCCAGACGACCTGTATGATGCTGATCCATCTGGATGCCTTTCTCGTGCTCTTCACGGCGCAGAAGGAGATAAAGATCCTGATTTTTTACGCGGCCCAGATCGCGTTTGTGCTGTTTTTATTCCTGATCTATCGCGTTATCTACAAAAACGCGGCGCGTCTGGTCGTCAACCACATGTGCATGCTGATGATTATCGGGTTTATCATCCTGACCCGGTTGGAATTTGACAGCGCGCTGAAGCAGTTTGAGATCGCTGTCATCGCCACCGTAGTCACGATCTTTATCCCGCAGCTGATCCGGAAACTCAAGGCGCTTCGCAGGTTTACCTGGGTATACTGTGCGGTCGGCATTCTGGCGCTCGCGGCGGTGCTGGCGCTCGGGAGGATGACGGGCGGAGCCTACCTGTCCTTTACTGTGGCGGGCATTACGTTTCAGCCGTCTGAGTTTGTGAAGATTCTTTTTGTGTTTTATGTGGCGTGCATGCTTTATCAGTCGACGGACTTCCGGCAGATCTGCATCACGACGGCCGCGGCCGCGGTTCATGTGCTGATTCTGGTGGTCTCCACGGATCTGGGCGCGGCGCTGATCTTTTTTATCACCTATATTATCATGCTTTATGTGGCGACGAGAAAGCCCGTATATCTGGCGGGAGGGCTGGGAGTCGGATGTCTGGCCGCTCTTGTTTCGACTGAGGTGTTTTCTCAGGTGCGTGTCCGTGTGGAGGCCTGGCGGGATCCGTTTGCGAATATCAGCGGGAGCGGCTGGCAGGTGGCGCAGTCCCTGTTTGCCATCGGGACCGGAGGCTGGTTCGGTCTCGGACTGTATCAGGGTCTCCCGGAAAAGATTCCGGTCGGCAGTTCGGATTTTGTCTTTGCCGCCATTGTGGAGGAGATGGGAGGCGCTTTCGGTATCTGCATTATTCTGGTATGCCTGAGCTGTTTCCTGATGTTCTTAAATATCGCCATGCAGATCCGGGATCCTTTCTACCGGCTGATCGCGCTGGGACTCGGGTGTGTATATGGGATTCAGGTATTTTTAAATATCGGCGGCGTGATCAAATTTATTCCGTCGACGGGGCTTACCCTGCCGCTGATCAGCTACGGAGGAAGCTCTGTATTTTGTACGATTTTGATGTTTGCGATTATTCAGGGCCTTTATATTTTCAGAAAGGATGAAGGAGAATCGGATGAGCATATTCAGTTCGGGGAGAAGAAAGGGAAAAAATCGGGAGAGCGAATGGACGGAGGACGATATCGAGATTATCGATCTGGACAGTCAGCGGGAAAAAAAGAAAACGGCCGGACGTCAGAAAAGAAAGACAAAACAGGACGGACGACGGGAAGGAGCCGTTCCGGATTCGGACAGGACGACGACATCGAAGAAATCTGGTAGAAACCGGGATTTTCTGATCATCACTTATGTGTTTGTCGGACTGTTCTGCCTGCTGATCGCTTATCTGGCTTATTTCCAGATTTTTAAGAGCGAGAGTACGATCAACAGCTCCTACAATGCAAGACTTGATCTCTACGCGGAGCGTGTGATCCGCGGGGATATCCTCTCCGCGGACGGGCAGGTTCTCGCAACGACCGATGTGTCCGCGGACGGCACGGAGACGCGCACCTACCCTTACGGCCGGATGTTTGCCCATGCGGTCGGCTATTTTAACAACGGGAAATCAGGGATTGAATCGACGTATAATTTCAATCTGCTGCGCTCCCATGAATTTTTCTTAAAACAGATTATCAACGACTTAAAGGATGAGAAAAGCATGGGAGACAGCGTGGTGACGACGCTTGACTATGATGTGCAGGCTGCGGCTTACAACGCGCTCGGCAGCAATGACGGCGCGGTTGTGGTTCTGGAAGCTTCGACGGGGAAGGTGATCGCCATGGTATCAAAGCCGGATTTTGATCCGAATACGCTGGCGGATAACTGGGATTCCATCGTGAGCGATGAAACCAGCTCCGTACTCTTAAACCGTGTGACGTCCGGTTCCTATCCGCCGGGATCGGTGTTCAAGATTTTTACGACACTGGAGTATATTCACGAAAATTCGGATTACAGTACGTATTCTTTTGACTGTGAGGGGGAATATTCCGTGGACGGCGAAGAGATCCACTGTTATCACAACAGTGTTCATGGGACGCAGGATCTGATCACGTCCTTTGCCAATTCCTGCAATACCTCCTACGCGAATATCGGTCTGACTCTGAATATCAGTAAATTTTCATCTCTGCTGGAGGATATGCTGTTCAACACGACGCTGCCGGGGAACTTATCCGGGACGAAGAGCAGCTTCAGCCTGACGTCGGACGATGGCACGGGAAAGATCATGCAGACCGCCATCGGCCAGGGGGATACGACGGTGTCGCCGCTTCATATGGCGATGATCGCTGCCGCGATCGATCAGGACGGCGTTCTTTATACGCCGTATCTGGTGGATCACACGGAGAATGACGGCGGCGTGACGGTGAAGCAGTACCGCTCATCCGAATACGGATCCATCATGTCCGAGTCTGACGCGGCGATCCTTCAGGAATATATGTCGGCTGTGGTTCAGTACGGGACGGCCACGGCCTTAAGCGGGCAGAGTTATTCGGCGGCCGGAAAGACCGGTTCCGCGGAGTATGACAGCGCGGGAAACAGCCACGGATGGTTTGTCGGCTACGGGTCGAAGGACGGGTATTCCGATATCGCCATCGCGGTGATCGTGGAGGACGGCGGAAGCGGCAGCCAGTCCGCGGTTCCGGTGGCAAAGGCGGTTTTTGATACGTATTTTAATCAGTGAGAAGCAGATTCGGAAGATTTCTGTTTTTCCTTGCATGTTTTTCCCGAAAAGCGTATACTGATAATGATTATACAGCTGTGGGAAACAGTCGCGAAATAATCAGATTATTTTGTGACAGCTTTTTGAATATCAGCTGTACCAGGACAGGCCACATCGTGGAGGGAGTGCAATGATTGAGGCGACCAGTTGTGGCGGTGTGGTTATATTCCGGGGAAAGATTTTGCTGTTATATAAGAATTACCGTAACAAGTACGAGGGATGGGTTCTTCCGAAAGGCACGGTAGAACCCGGCGAGGAGTATAAGGATACTGCGGCAAGAGAGGTAAAAGAAGAGACGGGCGTAAGCGCTGCGATCATCAAATATATCGGAAACAGCAGTTATTCATTTTCCGTGCCGGAGGATACGGTCCGCAAACAGGTGCACTGGTATCTGATGATGGCGGACAGCTATTACAGCAGACCGCAGAGGGAGGAGTATTTTCTGGATTCAGGGTATTATAAATACCACGAGGCATGGCACCTGCTGAAGTTCGCGAATGAAAAGCAGATTCTGGAGAGGGCTTACAGCGCGTATATGGAGCTGAAAAGGAACCACCTGTGGGGACTTCGGAAGCCGTACTGAAATAAAAGAGAATGAATAATATTTTCGAATCATGGGATAATTAGGAACAGATTCTGAGGTTGTGGCATGATATGGAATGATCCGTTTTATCTTGGGAAAAACTGTTATAAGAATTATAAGATGCTGAAGCGCCGGATTTCCGGCCGGATGGCACATCCGGGCGTTTTTCTGCTCACGTTACCCAACGGCGGATCGGGAGTGCTTGAGATTATTCCGAGCATGCTGCTTCTGCAGGATTATTATCCGATGGAGAATCTCAGAATCGTGGGTATGGCTGCGACGAGGAAGGAGGCGCTTTCCGTCGTGGAACAGATCGTATCGGAAACTGTCCGTTCCAGGGGCGATGCGGACGTTGTGTCTTTTCTGAGCGGGCACGCGTCGGAGCCCCGGAGCCGATGACGGCAGGAAACAGGCTGCCGGAGCCGTTCGTAAGGAACAGGTCCTAAGAGCGGATACGGGAGAGAGTCCGGGAGTGCACGGCATGGAAATCGGGAGATGAGGACAGTATGCTTATCGTGTTATCCGTGTTAAAGATCATAGGGATTGTGCTGATTGTTTTGGCGGCAGTCGCGGCAGCGGTTCTTTTTTGCCCGGTCCGCTATGAGTTTGACCTGGATATTGACCGGCGCCGTGTGAGCTTTCGGATCAACTGGCTGCTTCATCTTCTGCGCTTTCGTTTTCAGTATGAGGAGAAAGCGCAGCTGGTGCTGTCGGTACTTTTTTTTCAATTTGATTTTCTGGACGAGGAGCAGAAGGAGAAAAGACGGAAAAAAAGGGAGGCACGGGCTTCCAGAAAAGCCGCCGGGAAGAAAAAGCGTTCCGGGAGAGAGGACGATCCGTCTTCGGATAAAAAGAAAAAAAGACCGGGGTTTTTGCGTTCCGCGGTACGTGTGATTTCACTTGTCCGGCAGTATGACGTTCTCGAAACGGCAGTTCCCCGACTTCGGGTGTTTCTGTTTCGGATCCGTCCCCGGAAGTTGCGGGGCCGGATTGAGTTCGGACTGGAGGATCCGTCCGCAACCGGGAGGATTATCGGCGGTCTGTCCCTGATACCGGTCTTTTATCAGACTGATCTTCGGGTGCAGCCTGATTTTGAGACTGAGGAGAGTTTTGTCAGGGGGACGGCTTATGCGAGAGGACATATGCTCATGATTCACGCGGTGATTTTTCTGGTTGGGGTGCTGCGGCAGAAGAATATCCGGCAGTTTATCGGGGCTCTGAGAAATCGGGGATGACCTGAAGGCGCCGGACAGCTGCAGATAATCGGAAGCAGCGGGCGCGGGGAGTATTCGAAAGTACATCGAACGAACAGGAGGTTTTATATTATGGCAGAGACAAACGGAAACGGTACATTTCAGAAGACGGTGGATTCACTGATGCAGGGACTGGATGGTTTTGTCTCATCCAAGACCGTGGTAGGGGACCCTATCTATATCGACGATACGATTCTCCTTCCGCTTGTGGATGTAACCTTCGGTATGGGTGCCGGAGCCTTTATCGGTGAAAAAAAGAAGAACAGCGGCGGAGGCGTCGGGGGAAAGGTCTCTCCGAGCGCGGTGCTGGTTGTCCGGGACGGCGTGACCCGCATGGTCAGTGTGAAGAATCAGGACAGCATTTCCAAGATTCTGGACATGATACCGGATTTTGTCAATAAGTTTATGAAAAAGATGGACGAGAGAAAACATCCGGAGGAGGCGTCCGCCCGCGAGGCTGCCCGCGAGGAGGCCGCGAAGGACCTGAAAGAGAAATTAAATCTGGACGAGTAAAATATTCTGCAGATATTCGTCCGGTTCGGATTAATTTCCGCGAATCCATTCTCAAATCCCCCTGAACGGACATATAATGTACGGAGGGGGGATCGCGGATGAGCCATGATTTCAGACAGCTGCTCGGGTTTATGATGTTCTGGTTCGCGGCAGGCATGCTGTTTATGATTTTTGTTCCCAATAATTTTCTGGGAGTGGTGCTGGCGGGAGTCCTGCTCCTGGTCGGGTACCACTTTTTCACTTCATAGGATAAACCGTCCTGTGAAATAAAAAACGCCGTTTACAAAAATTTGACAGAAATATCGCCAGAGTTTATAATGTTTTACAGAACGTTTCTGCACTACGAAGGAGGAACAGGGGCATGGGTAAAGAGATTTCGCAGGCTGTGATTCGCAGACTGCCGCGTTATTATCGTTATTTAAGAGATCTGCTGGATGAGGACATCGAACGGATTTCATCGAATGAGCTCAGCACAAGGATGAATGTGACGGCATCGCAGATACGTCAGGATCTGAATAATTTCGGCGGCTTCGGTCAGCAGGGATACGGTTATAATGTACAGTATCTCTATGATGAGATCGGGAAAATCCTGGGATTGGACTGTCGGCACAATATCGTTGTGATCGGCGCCGGCAATATGGGTCAGGCATTGGCCAAATATGTCAATTTTGAAAAACGCGGATTTATGATCATCGGGCTATTTGACGTGAATCCCGCGCTGATCGGTTCGAGTATCCGGGGGATTCCGATTCTCCACATTGATGCGCTTTCGGATTTTCTGCGGGAACACAGGGTGGATATCGCAGTCCTGACCATGCCGAAGGACAAGGCGGAACAGATATCGGATGTGCTGGTGACTCTCGGCATACGGGCGATCTGGAATTTCGCCCATCTTGATCTTCATCTGCCTGAGGATGTGGTGGTTGAGAATGTCCATCTGTCTGACAGCCTCATGATGCTGTCTTATAATATCGTGAAAAAGCGGATGGAACAGACTGCCCGGCCGACTGATTCGTAATATCATCCGGCTGCAATATTGTCCGGATGCAAGGGGAGAGTTCCGAAAATGGAACTCTCTCCTTCTGTAGGTGGGATTGTGAAAGGAAATTTTTATGAAATATATTTTAAGCAGCGCACAGATGCAGCAGTGTGACAAAAATACCATGGAAGGCTACGGTGTGCCGTCCGCGGTCCTGATGGAGCGGGCCGCACTGGCCGCGGCGGAGGAGATTACAGACCGTTTTCCGTCGCCGTCCGCGCGCATCCTGCTGGCCTGCGGTACCGGCAACAACGGGGGAGACGGCCTTGCCATGGCGCGCCTCCTGTTTTTAAAGGGTTATACGGTGAAGGTGCTTTTTCCGGGGGATGAGGATAAATGCAGTGCGGAGGCGGCGCGTCAGCTTGGGATTGTCCGGAAATACGGTATCCCCGTCACGGCTGATCTGCCGGAGGAGTATTATGATGTTTATGTGGACGCACTCTTCGGCATCGGTCTTTCCAGGGAGATCGGCGGAAATTACAGAACCGTGATCGACCGGCTGAATGACCGGGCGGGCCGGAAGGTGGCGGTGGATATTCCCTCCGGGATTTCCGCGGACAGCGGGTGTGTGATGGGAACCGCTTTCCGGGCGGATCTGACCGTGACCTTCGGCTTTGCGAAGACGGGACAGATGTTTTATCCCGGCGCGGATTACTGCGGGGAACTGATCGTGAAGGATATCGGAATCGATGAATACAGTCTGTGCGGTATCCGTCCGGCGGCCTGCATGCCTGAGATCGAAGACCTCTCCCTGCTTCCGGAACGCAGGGCGGACTCAAATAAGGGCACCTGCGGAAAGCTTCTGGTTTTCGCCGGGTCCCGAAATATGGCGGGGGCTGCGGCATTTTCCGCGCGGGCGGCATACCGGACCGGAACGGGACTGGTGAAGGTGGCGACGGAAGCTGCAAACCGTGAGATCATCCAGACGCTGGCGCCGGAGGCGATCCTTGCCGTTTATGACGAGAAGACAGATATAGAAGATTTTGTGAGGGAACAGCTCGACTGGGCGGACGCCGTGGTTCTGGGACCCGGCATCGGGCGCTCACGGAGGGCAAAGAGCCTTGTGCGGGCCGTTCTGGGGAATGTAAAGGTTCCCTGTCTGGTGGATGCGGACGGACTGAATATCCTTTCGAAGCATCCGGACTGGCTTCCCGCGTATCAGGAGGACTGCGCGGGGATAGATGGTGAATCTCGTCCGGCGTTTGTCTTTACGCCTCATCCGGGTGAAATGTCCCGGCTGTGCGGACAGCCCGCGGATGTGATAAAATCAGATATTTTAAATACGGCCCGGCGGTTTGCAGACCGCAACCATGTGATCCTTGTACTGAAGGACGCCCGGACGGTCACGGCCGTGCCGGAGAGCATGTCCTATATCAACCGGACCGGAAACCACGGGATGGCGACGGCCGGCTCGGGCGACGTCCTGAGCGGGATGATCGGGTCTCTGCTGGGTCAGGGCGTGCCGGCGGATCTGGCGGCTCCTCTCGGGGTGATGATCCACGGCCTGGCCGGGGACGCGGTGGCAGAGAAAACAGGGCGGATGCCGCTGACCGCATCGGATATCATAGAGGGTATCTGTGAGGTCCTGCCCTGATTTAAGAGAACAGGTAATGATTCAGGACAGTTACGGGAAAAACAGGAGTTTGAAATCATGAGACAATATCGCAGAATATGCGCCGAGATCGATCTGGACAGCTTTGAGCACAATTTAAACGAGATCAGATCTCTTATATCCCCGGACACACAGGTCTGTGCCGTGATCAAGACAGACGGCTACGGACACGGCGCGGCGGCTCTGGCCGGGATCATGGAGCACAGGGAGGAGATCTGGGGATATGCGGTCGCTACGGTGGAGGAGGCAAAGATCCTGCGCCGGTCCGGCATGAAAAAGCCGATCCTCATTCTCGGATATGTATTCGAAGAGGGAATGGATACCATGATTGATCTGGATATACGTCCAACCGTATTTTCCCTTTCCGAGGCGCGGGAGCTGTCCGAAGCGGCGGTCAGAAAACAAAAGACCGCGAGGCTGCATGTGAAACTGGATACGGGGATGAGCCGGATCGGGTTTCAGTGTACGGAAGAATCCGCGGAGACCATCGCACAGATCGCGGCTTTGCCGAATATTTTGATAGAGGGGATTTTCACACACTTTGCCAGGGCGGATGAGACAGATAAGACTTTTTCAAAGGAACAGGCGGAGTTGTTTTTTAAGATGGTTGAGCGGCTGAAGCGCCGCGGGATCGACATTCCGCTGCGGCATCTCTCAAACAGCGCCGCGGTCGTGGATCTGCCGCAATACAACTTGGATATGGTGAGAGCGGGTATCATCCTGTACGGTCTGTGGCCGTCGGAGGAGGTCAGAAAAGAACGGATCGATCTGAGACCGATCCTGACACTGAAAAGCCATGTCGTGCATGTAAAAACCCTTGAGGAGGGGCGGACGATCAGCTATGGCGGTACATACCGGGTGAAGGGAACGCAGACGATCGCCACCATTCCCGCGGGATACGGGGACGGCTATCCCAGGGCTCTGTCAAACAAAGGCTATGTGCTGATTCACGGAAAAAAGGCTCCGATCTGCGGGAGGGTCTGTATGGATCAGTTTATGGTGGACGTTACAAAGATCGATCAGGTGAAGCCGGGGGATGAAGTCGTCCTTGTCGGAAGAGACGGGGATGAACAGATTACCATGGAGGAGATCGGTGCGATCTCCGGCCGGTTTAACTATGAATTCGCCTGTGACCTCGGAAAGCGGATTCCGCGTGTCTACTTCAGGCACGGGGAGGCTTTTGCGGAACATACTTATTTTGAAGAATAACTTCTGTTTTCGGAAAATGCAGTCCGCGCAGAAAAGGATCCTTTTTTTCGGAAAAGACCGGATCTTATGAATACACTCTCAGAAAATGGAAATACTCGACTTTAAGAAAACGAAACCGGAGAGTGTAAAATGGTGATTCGAAGAGGAGATGTTTATTACGCGGATTTGCGGCCGGTGGTCGGCTCGGAGCAGGGCGGCGTGCGGCCGGTTCTTATTATTCAGAATGATATCGGAAACCGTCACAGCCCGACGGTGATCTGCGCCGCCATCACATCGCGGATGAATAAGGCGAAGCTGCCGACGCATATTGAGCTGAGCGCGGTTCGGTATCATATGGTGAAGGACTCCGTGATCCTGCTGGAGCAGCTGCGCACCGTTGACAAAATGCGTCTGAAAGAGAAAATCTGTCATCTGGACGGAGATATTATGAGAAAGGTAAACCGGGCGCTTCAGATCAGTCTTGAGATAAATACATAGCTTCTTGACTATTTAAAATGAAGATGCTATTATGAGACGCGATTATAATCTATTGTGAAACGCCGGACAGGGCATGGAAGGAGAAGGAACAGATGGAAGACGACAGTATTCCCTTAGCCCATTTTTCGAAGGGTATCAGAAAGCTTTTAAATAAAGAAAAGTCGGTGAATCAGGAGGAGGAGATCCAGAACGAGATCCGCACCATGGTGGATGAGGGGCATGAACAGGGCCTTTTCAAGGAGAGCGAGGCGGAGATGATCAAGAACATTTTCGACCTGGACGAGACGGAGGCGCGGGATATCATGACGCACCGCAGGCACATTGTGTCTGTTGACGGGACGATGGCCTTCCGGGATTTTCTGCTGTTTATACAGGAACAGGGATTTTCCCGCTATCCGGTTTATCTCGACGACCCGGATAATATCATCGGAGTCATACATATCAGGGATGTTCTGAATCTCGTACTGGATCCGGACATGATGCATGTCCCGCTTGAAAAGATCCCGGATCTTGTATCTCCGATTCCCTTTGTTCCGGAAAAGCGAAGCATAGATATTTTATTTCGAAAAATGCAGTCCGCGAAATCCCACATGGTGATCGTGGTGGACGAGTACGGTCAGATTTCAGGATTGATCACAATGGAGGACATCCTGGAGGAGATCGTGGGGAATATTTTTGATGAGCACGATGAGGAGGAGGCGCATATCCTGAGCCAGAAGGACGGCGCTTTTCTGATCAGCGGGATGGCTGAGCTGGACGAGGTGTACGAGACGCTGGGCATAGAGGATGAGGAGAGCCTGGAGGATTTTGATACCCTGAACGGCTACCTCATTTCCAGGATCGACCGGATTCCGTCGGACGGTGAGACATTTCATATTTCAGAGAACGGATGGCGTTTTGAGGTCCTCTCTGTCAGGGACAGGATCATTCAGAGCGTACGCGTTACCAGAGAAGACAAGGAGGACAAGACATGTCAGGACATTCCAAATTCGCAAACATAAAGCATAAAAAGGAGAAAAATGACGCCGCGAGAGGCAAGATTTTTACGATCATCGGCCGTGAGATCGCGGTCGCCGTGAAGGAGGGCGGACCGGATCCGGCGAACAACAGCAAGCTCCGCGACGTCATCGCGAAGGCCAAGGCCAACAACATGCCGAACGATACCATTGAGCGCGGTATCAAGAAGGCGGCCGGCGACGCGAACTCGGTCAACTATGTGGCGGCTACCTATGAGGGATACGGACCGGGCGGTACGGCGATCATTGTGGATACCCTGACGGATAATAAGAACCGCACGGCAGCGAATGTCCGCAGCGCGTTTACCAAGGGAAAGGGCAATGTCGGGACGCAGGGCTGTGTTTCGTTTATGTTCGACAGGAAAGGCCAGATCATCATTGATAAGGAAGAATGTGAGATGGACGCCGACGATCTGATGATGGCAGCGCTTGACGCGGGCGCGGAGGACTTCTCGGAGGAGGAGGACAGCTACGAGGTGATCACGGATCCGGATTCCTTCAGCGAGGTTCGTCAGGCACTGGAGGACGCGGGGATCGCGATGGCGAGTGCCGAGGTGACCATGCTTCCGCAGAATTATGTTACGCTGACCAGCGAGCAGGATATCAGTAATATCAACCGCATTCTGGATCTGCTGGATGAGGACGACGACGTGCAGCAGGTGTATCATAACTGGGATGAGTGATCAGTCCGGGATGAAAAAGAAACACCGGTAAACCTCTGTGAGCAATCATGGAGGTTTTTCTGTGCCCAAAGAGCGGATATTTATTGTAAAAGCAGAGGAAATCATTTATAATAACAAAACCATGAAGACAAATTATCAAAAGGAACTGGACGGTTTGCTGGAGCGGATCAAAAACCAGGAGGGGCTGCCGCGCCTGCTGCTCCACAGCTGCTGCGCGCCCTGCAGCAGTTATGTGCTGGAGTATCTGTCGGAATACTTTTCCATCACTGTTTTTTATTATAATCCGAATATCACGGAGCCGGAGGAGTACCGGCGCAGGGTGGAGGAACAGAAGCGCCTGATTGCAGAGCTGCCGGTTCGATATCCGGTCGCTTTCCTGGAGGGGGCGTATGAGCCGGACCGATTTTTTCAGATGGCGGAAGGACTGGAGCGGATTCCCGAAGGAGGAGAGCGCTGCCTGCGCTGTTTTGCGCTTCGCCTGTCGGAGACGGCGAGGACGGCGGACGCGGGACGGTTTGACTATTTCACGACGACGCTGACAATCAGTCCGCTGAAAAATGCAGAGGCGCTGAATGAGATCGGGGAACAGGCGGCGAAGTCCTGCCGGCATGCCGCGTTTTTGCCTTCGGATTTTAAAAAGAAAAACGGTTATAAGCGGTCGGTGGAGCTCTCACGGATATACGGGCTGTACCGGCAGGATTACTGCGGCTGTATCTATTCGAAGGCAGAGCGGGAGGCTGCCCGCCGCTGCATGGAGGAAAAGATAGAAACCGGATGAGGGTGTGACCTGACGAACGGGAGTGCCGGAAGGCGTAACCGGACGCAGGAAGTTCCAAAGTGCGGATATGAATAGAAAAGTTGAGAAAGGAAGGATCACATGGCACAGTTATGGGGAGGAAGATTTACAAAAGAGACGGACAAACTGGTATACAATTTTAATGCGTCCATTTCTTTTGACAAAAAGTTTTATAAACAGGATATCGAGGGCAGCATCGCGCATGTCCGCATGCTCGGGAAGCAGGGCATTCTGACGGAGGAGGAGATGCAGGCCATCGTAAAGACGCTTGAGGAGATCTGCTGCGATGTGGACGAGGGCAGGCTTGCGATCACGGACGAGTATGAGGATATCCACAGCTTTGTGGAGGCGAATCTGATCGACCGGCTCGGCGACACCGGGAAAAAGCTGCACACGGGGCGCAGCCGGAATGATCAGGTCGCCCTGGACATGCGGCTTTATACGAGGCTTGAGGTGCTGTATACGGACGCGCTGGTAAAAGAACTGCTGGAGGTGCTGTTAAAGCTGATGGAGGAGCACACGGAAACGATCATGCCGGGGTTCACACATCTGCAGAAGGCGCAGCCGATCACGCTGGCGCATCATATGGGCGCTTATTTTGAGATGTTTGAGCGGGATCGGAGCCGCCTGCATGATATCTATATGCGTATGAATTACTGCCCGCTCGGAGCCGGAGCGCTGGCGGGGACGACTTATCCCCTGGACCGGGAATATACGGCGGAACTGATGGGCTTTGCCGGACCGACGTTAAACAGCATGGACTCGGTGTCCGACCGGGACTATGTGATCGAGTTCCTGTCCGCGCTGTCTACGATCATGATGCACCTGAGCCGTTTCTGCGAGGAGGTCATCATCTGGAACTCGAATGAGTATCAGTTCGTGGAGATCGACGACGCTTACAGCACCGGCAGCAGTATCATGCCGCAGAAGAAGAACCCCGATATCGCGGAACTGGTTCGCGGGAAGACAGGGCGCGTCTACGGGGCATTGATGTCGATCCTGACCACGATGAAGGGAATTCCGCTTGCCTATAATAAGGACATGCAGGAGGACAAGGAGCTGACGTTTGACGCCATCGATACGGTAAAGGGCTGTCTCGCGCTGTTTACCGGCATGATTTCTACGATGAAGTTTGATAAGGAGAGGATGAACGCGAGCGCCCGCCATGGTTTTACGAACGCGACGGACGCGGCGGATTATCTGGTCAATCACGGCGTGCCGTTCCGGGACGCCCACGGGATCGTCGGACGCATCGTGCTGTACTGTATTGAGCGCGGCATTGCCATCGATGACATGTCGCTCCATGAACTGAAGGAGATCTGCCCGGTGTTTGAGGAGGATATTTACGAGGCGATTTCCATGGAGACCTGTGTAAATAAACGCCTGACTGTCGGCGCGCCCGGGAAAGAGGCAATGGAGAAGGTGATCGCTGTTAAAAAGGAGTATTTGGAACGTGACTGGCAGGATGAGGTGAAAAAAGGGGTTGCTTTTTGCGGAAGTATGTTGTAATATAGCCAACGGAGCGACAAATGTTCGCAGGTGACGGACATTCGAGGGAAGATGTTTTGCGATATGTCCGTATCATGATGTATAAGGGGAAATCAAAGGGGATGCGGCAGCATACCCATCAGAATTCGGAGGATGACGAAATGAGTGAGAAATTAAAAGTCGGAATTTTAGGCGGGACCGGAATGGTCGGACAGCGCTTTATCTCCCTGCTGGAGAACCATCCCTGGTTTGAAGTAACCACGATCGCGGCGAGCCCGCGCTCCGCGGGGAAACGCTACGAGGATGCCATCGGCAGCCGTTGGAAGATGACGACGCCGATGCCCGACGCGGTGAAGGATATCATTGTCATGAATGTAAATGAGGTAGAGAAGGTCTCCGCCGGAGTGGATTTCCTTTTCAGCGCCGTGGATATGTCCAAGGATGAGATCAAAGCCATTGAGGAGGCTTATGCGAAGACGGAGACGCCGGTTGTATCCAACAACAGCGCGCATCGCTGGACGCCGGATGTGCCGATGGTCGTGCCGGAGATCAATCCGCAGCATATGGACGTCATACAGTATCAGAAAAAACGCCTCGGGACGACGAGAGGGTTTATCGCGGTAAAGCCGAACTGTTCGATTCAGTCCTACGCGCCGGCCCTTACCGCCTGGAAGGAGTTTGAACCGTATGAGGTGGTGGCGACCACCTATCAGGCAATCTCAGGCGCTGGGAAGACCTTTCAGGACTGGCCCGAGATGCTGGGAAATGTCATTCCCTATATCGGAGGAGAGGAAGAAAAGTCCGAGAAGGAACCGCTTCGTCTCTGGGGAGAGATCGATGCGAAGCAGGGTGTGATCGTTCCGGCTTCCTCGCCGATCATCACCTGTCAGTGCATACGTGTTCCGGTGCTGAACGGCCATACAGCCGCAGTGTTTGTGAAGTTTCGTAAAAAAGTGACGAAGGAGCAGTTGATCGGGAAGCTGGTTTCTTTTTCCGGGATTCCGCAGGAGCTGAATCTTCCGAGCGCGCCGAAGCAGTTCATACGTTACATGGAGGAGGATAACCGTCCGCAGGTGCAGCTGGATGTAGATTACGAGAACGGCATGGGCGTCAGCATCGGCCGTCTTCGCGAAGACACCGTATATGACTGGAAATTTGTCGGGCTTTCCCATAATACGATCCGCGGTGCGGCGGGGGGAGCGGTGCTCTGTGCGGAACTGCTAACGGCACAGAAGTATATCACAAAGAAATAGCAGGACCTTTAAGAAGCGGCCGGGATCACGTCAATTCGTATTTCGACCGCTCCTTTTTTATGTGTTCCTCCGGATGCTTTCCGCCCCGCCGGTCCAGCAGGGTGGCGACGCCGCCCCACAGCGCAAGGGGGATACAGGCGTAGATGCTTTTTAATCCCCACGCTCTCATGCAGAACCAGGCGAAGACGACGCCCGCGTGAAAGCAGAGCAGGGTTCCGCCGAAAAACAGGAACCGGGCCAGATGTTTCGGATCCCGGTCGCATATGTATTCGGTCAGCCCGGCAAAACACTGCCGGACATTGTTGGTGGAAAATACGGTGGAGCTGCTGAAACCGGAAGCCTGGGTAAAGGCCAGCCACTGCACGGCTGCCGCAAAAAACATCGGATACAGCGCCAGCACCGGATCCGCGCCAGCCGGAATCTGAGCCAGAATGACGCAGGCGATGATGTCGATTGCGATTGCCAGATACCGGAAGTCATTGTTTTTTGCGCGTCGGGCCGCAAGGGTGGCAAATACAATTCCGCCGATGTAGATCAGCATGGCTCCGAACCGCACCAGGAATTCGGCCCTGGAGCCGCTTAATCCCGCCGCGAACAGATAGATCAGATTCGCGGTTTCGGAGGAGCCGAACGTTTCACTTCTGTTTAATATGGAATAGACACCAAAAAAGCCGCCGACTGCCGCCATACTGTGATGGGCCGCGGCCGCGCGGTGTTCCTGCATGTACATAGTTTAACCTCATTTCCCTGTATAAATTGACTGAATGCTTTATTTCCCGGATGGAAACAGGTTCTCATTCGAATGTTCTCATTTCCGGCAATGGTCGGTTTGAATGGTTCGTTTCATTTATCATACAATAAAAGCAGAGAAGTTTTCAAGACAAATACGGATTTTTCTGCATTTCTACAAAGTTTGACATTATAAGGCCAGAGTTTGTATTGACAAACTACGGCATGGATAATAATATAAAACATATAAAAAACATCATTCATCTGACCATAAGGAGCAGACCTGAAGGGGAAGACAAGTGATCGTAGACAGAAACATATGCTTTTTCTGTTGTTCCTGACTGCGCAGCAGCCATGTTCATTCATGTAAAAGCGGAGCCTGTGTTACCCTTGTACCCGTTTTGGGCGCAGGGTTTTTTGTTTTTTATAAGAAATGGAGGCGTGAATATGGGATTGAACAGTACACCGTCCGCGAACCGGATCCATATCGGTTTTTTCGGACGCAGGAATGCCGGAAAGTCCAGCGTGGTCAATGCGGTGACCGGACAGGATCTGGCGGTCGTATCGGAGATGAAGGGTACGACGACAGACCCGGTATACAAGTCCATGGAGCTTCTGCCCATGGGGCCGGTTGTGATCATTGATACGCCGGGATTTGACGATGAGGGGAGCCTGGGTGAGCTTCGTGTAAAAAAAACACGGCAGGTGCTCAATAAGACGGATGTGGCCGTTCTGATCGTGGATGCCGCAGAGGGAAAACAGAAGTGTGATGAGGAACTGATTACAATTTTTACCGAAAAAGAGATCCCTTATGTTGTGGTTTATAACAAAATGGATCTGGTTGCAGAACATCCGGAAACAGCTTCAAATGAGATTTACGTGAGCGCTCTTCACAAAGAGGGTATTTATGAGCTGAAGGAGCTGATCGGCAGATCCGTGGTGATGGACGATGAGCGGCTGCGGATCGTCGGCGACCTGATTTCTCCGGGAGATTTTGTGGTTCTGGTCGTCCCCATTGATTCCGCGGCGCCGAAGGGCAGGCTGATCCTTCCGCAGCAGCAGACGATCCGCGACGTTCTGGAGGCGGACGCCACGGCGCTGGTCGTGAAGGAAAACGGACTGGCGGAAACGCTTAGGAACACCGGGAAGAAACCGGCGATCGTGATCACCGACAGTCAGGCTTTCGAGGAAGTGGCGCGCACAGTGCCGGATGACATTCTGCTGACGTCATTTTCTATCCTGATGGCGAGATATAAGGGATTTCTGAACGCGGCCGTGGACTGTGTGCGCACGGTAGACGAACTGCGGGACGGGGATGTGGTGCTGATCTCCGAGGGCTGCACGCATCACCGGCAGTGCGACGATATCGGCACGGTGAAGCTTCCGCGGTGGCTGCGGCAGTATACCGGAAAGGATATCCGTTTTGAGACGACCTCCGGCACGGAGTTCCCGGACGACGTGACCGGATATAAGATGGTGATTCACTGCGGCGGCTGTATGCTGAATGAGCGTGAGATGAAATACCGCATGAAGTGTTCGCTCGATCAGGGTGTGCCGTTTACAAATTACGGGGTTATGATCGCGTACCTGAAGGGTATTTTAAAAAGAAGCGTTGAGGTGTTCCCGTACTTATATGAGAAGCTGTAGATGTTCGGAAAAAGCATGTTATGACCCGGCAAAAAGTGTCAGGATCCTGTAGATGTGCCGGTTGTCGTGGTCATTCTGGCGTGGGGGATGGTTTTTCTTACTCATACGCAGAGCGGCCTGTCGGATATCAGCAGAAAGAGCTGGATTTTCCTGATTCTGTCAGGTGTCGCTACGGGAGCTTCGTGGCTGTGTTACTACAGGGCTCTGCAGATGGGGGATGCGTCAAAGGTGGTTCCGATCGACAAGCTGAGTGTTGTGATCACCCTGGTTCTGGCATTCGTGTTTTTGCATGAGCAGTTTACCGCGAAATCCCTGGCGGGATGTGTGCTGATCGGAGCGGGGACGCTGCTGATGGTTTTATAGAAAAGTATATCCGGGTCAGAGCAGCAATCGGATTTCATAGATGTTGGCGCGCTGCGACAGCAGTGCATGGGAGTTTATCATGAAAAAAATTGCCGTATACGGAAAAGGCGGTATCGGAAAATCCACCATCGTCTCAAATATGGCGGCCGCCCTGTCACAGCAGGGATACCGGGTAATGCAGATCGGCTGCGATCCGAAGGCGGATTCCACCATCGCGCTGCGCCATGGAGAACCGCTGCCGACCGTGCTGGAGACCTTCCGACAGAAGAAAAATGATTTTTCAGCGGAAGAGATTGTGCGGATCGGTTACGCGGGTGTGATCTGTGTCGAGGCCGGGGGACCGGTACCGGGTGTGGGCTGCGCGGGCCGGGGCATTATCACTGCGCTGGAAAAGATCGAGGCGAAGGGCATTTATGAGATATATCAGCCGGACTTTGTGTTTTATGACGTTCTGGGCGATGTGGTCTGCGGCGGATTTTCCATGCCGATGCGGAGCGGCTATGCCGACGAGGTGTATATCGTGACTTCCGGTGAGAATATGTCCGTCTACGCAGCGGCGAATATCGCGACCGCCATTCGGAACTTTCAGGGACGCGGCTATGCTTCGCTCGGCGGCGTTATCTTAAACCGGCGCAATGTAAAGCGTGAGACAGAAAAAGTATCGGAGTTGTGTGATGATTTTCAGACTGTTATTGTCGGGACAATCGAGTTCTCCGGGCTGGTGCAGGAGGCGGACGAGAGAAAGTTGACTCTGATGGAGGCGTATCCGGACAGCGGGATGGCAAAAAGTTATCGGATGCTTGCCACGAAGATTGCGTTAACACAGTGTTCATAGTTTGTTAACAGAATGTTCCCGGGGTCTTACCCCATAGTTGCGGCTAACTGGGAGGATAGCAATTTGCTGAGGCGAATCGATGATATAGAGAATACTGAAAGCGTGAAAACGACAATCGCAGAGGCGCGTTTTCCGGCTCCCTTCCGTGAAGGGCTGGAGTACAGCTCCCCCGCGCGCGGCACCTGGAATATCGTTCACACCGGGATGCTGATTCCGGAATCGCATCAGATTTTTGTCTGTGCGCTCGGCTGTCTGCGCGGCGTTGTCCTGACCGCGGCGGAAATGAACGCGCTCGACCGCTATTCGTCCATTCAGATCCGGGAGGAAAACGTCCTCGACGGCGGGATGGAGGAGCTGATGATCGAGGGGGTTACGGATATCATCCGGAAGCTCCGTTATCAGCCAAAGGCAATCCTGCTGTTTATCAGCTGCCAGCATTTTTTTCTGGCCTACGATCAGGAACTGGTTTTTAAAGTCCTGCGGGAGCGTTTTCCGGAAATCCGCTTTACTGACTGCTATATGATTCCGACGCTGCGCAAGAGCGGGCTGACGCCGGATCAGAAGATGCGGATCCAGATGTACAGCATGTGGGAGCGGCGGCCGACAGAGCCGAAAAGAATCAATCTGATCGGAAGCAATCTGCAGACGTCCCCGTCCTCGGAACTGATTCGCATGGCGGAGGACGCCGGATATGAATTCTGGGATCTGTATCGATGCAGGAACTTTGAGGATTATCTGGAAATGGCAAAAGCACCGCTGAATCTGGTCTATGAGCCTGCGGCGCTGATGGCGGCGGAGGATCTGAAAAAAAGGCTGGGGCAGGAGTATCTCTACCTTTCGTTCAGCTACGATTTCGGGGAACTCGAACAGAATTACGGGAAACTGGCGGAGAAGCTGCATATAGAGAAGCCGGATTTTACGGCGGAAAAGGAACAGGCGTTCCGGGCGATCACGCATGCGAAGAATGTGATCGGAGAGACTCCGATCGCCATTGATTACACATTTACGTTCCGCATCCTGAGTTTTGCGAGACTGCTATTGGAATACGGATTTCATGTGACCGAGATTTACGCGGATAATTTTTTGCCGGAGGACCGGGAGAATTTTGAGTGGATCCGGAAAAAATATCCGGATATCGTGATTTCGTCCACGAACCGGCCGGCGATGCGGTTCCTGCACGACCATCAGGAGACAGGTCCGGTTACAGACAAAATACGGCGCAGACCTCATGAGATGACTTCTGTACAGGGATACGAGATGTTTACTGCACAGAAACGAAAAACAGATGCTTTGCATGAACGAATAACAAATACTGCACAGGAGAACTGTGATCTTCTCGCTGTCGGGCAGAAGGCCGCGTATTTCGCCGAGACCGATCATTTTGTGAATGTGGCGGAGAGCGGAGGTTATTACGGATTTGATGGAATCGCACAGGTCATGGGGCTGATGGAGGACGCGTTTTTACATAAAAAAGACAGGCGGACGGTCATTCAGAGAAAGGGATACGGGTGTGAGAGCTGCTTATGAGACAGGTGACGGGACTGACTTCGACTTATTCATCCGATGAATTCGGCATCTGTTCCGCCCTGTATGAACTGGGCGGAATGGTGGTCATGCATGACGCCTCCGGGTGTAATTCGACCTATACGACGCACGATGAACCGCGCTGGTATGATATGGACAGCATGATCTATATCTCGGCGATTTCCGAGACGGAGGCCATTCTCGGAGATGATGACAAGCTGATCGACGATCTGGTCGAGACGGCACAGGAGCTGCATCCGGAGTTTATCGCGCTGGTCGGTGCGCCGATTCCCTATATGATCGGCACGGATCTCGCGGCAATTGCCCGGATCGTCAGCCGGAAAACGGGAATCCGCAGCTTTGCATTTGCCGCGAACGGGATGCGTGATTATACCGTCGGCGTATCGATGGCGCTGGATCGAATTGTAAAGGAATATGCGTGTATGAATCCGGAAAATCGGCCGACACGGTTCTGCAGTCAAATTGTAAATATCATCGGCGCCACTCCGCTGGATTTTTCTCTGAACGGCAGCGTGGCGTCCATACAGAGATGGATTACGGAAAACGGGATGAAAAGCGGTGTCTGTCTTTCCTTGGGATGCACGCTCGATGATGTGAAAAGGCTGGGGAGTGCACAGGTGAACCTGGTGGTGTCCGCAGGCGGACTTGCGGCTGCGAGGACGTTGCGGGAGCACTTTGGAACGCCCTATGTGGTCGGTGTACCGATCGGGGAGAGTTTTTCCGCATTACTAGAGGATATGGTTTGTGAGGCGGCAAGGTCTTCAGAAAATTGTATTTCCTATAATTGTATCCCTTGTCCGGGAAGACAGACGACGGATGACACAGAGGATGATCAGAGAATAACGGAACCGTCCGATGCGAAGCCCGGAATCGGATCGATGATCGCCTTAGGAATGACCGCCGCAGCTGATGCAAAGTCCGATGCGGAGACCGGAATCGGATCGGGGAAAATGCCGGACATGGGAAAACGCTTTGCTGTCATCGGTGAGAGCGTATTTTCCGCCTCGCTTGCGGCAGCGATCGAGATGGAGCACGGCGTGAAGACAGATGTCCTGTGCCCGCTGGAGATCGGGCCGGAACTGCTTCGGACGCAGGATCTCTCTGCACCGGAGGAGGACGACCTGATCAGTGCGCTCGAAAACTATGCCGGTGTGATCGCGGATCCGCTGTATCGGCCGCTCGTTCGCGACGGGCAGAGGTTTTATCCGCTGCCGCACGAGGCGTTTTCCGGGCGGATATATGACAACGTAAATCCGGATCTGATTGTAAAAAAGAACAGGGAGAAATGACAACAGTATGCTGAAGCTTGCGATATACGGAAAAGGCGGAATCGGAAAATCGACCACGACGGCAAACCTCGCGGCGGCTTTTTCGGCGCTCGGGAAAAAAGTGATCCAGATCGGCTGCGATCCGAAGGCGGATTCGACCATCAACCTGCTGGGCGGGCATCCTCTGCTCCCGGTCATGAATTACATTCGTGATCACGACGAGGAGCCGGAGCAGCTGTCGGATATCGCGAAGGAGGGATTCGGCGGCGTCCTCTGTATCGAGACCGGAGGCCCGACGCCGGGTCTCGGCTGTGCGGGGCGCGGCATTATCACAACGTTTTCCCTGCTGGAAGACCTCGAACTGTTTGAGACATATCAGCCGGACGTCGTTTTGTATGATGTGCTGGGCGATGTGGTCTGCGGCGGGTTCGCGGCGCCGATCCGCGAGGGATACGCGGAGCACATCCTGATTGTGACCTCCGGGGAAAAAATGGCGCTCTATGCCGCCAACAACATCAACATGGCTGTGAAAAATTTTGAGGATCGGGGGTATGCCTCGGTACGCGGCATTATTTTAAACCGCAGGAATGTGGAGAACGAATATGAAAAGGTCTCGGCATTCGCGGAGGAGAACGGGCTGGAGATCGTGGCGGACATTCCGAGAAGTCCGGATATCATCCGCTTTGAGGATCGGGGCATGACGGTGATCGAGGGGGACGCGGAGCTTCCGATCAGCCGGATTTATCTCGAACTTGCGGAGAAATTATGGGACGAACATTATGGAAAATAAAGTTTATTCGATCACGGCTGCTGAGCTGGCCGCAAAGGGAAAAGAAAATATACCGGATGAACTGCGGTCGTCGAAGCATCTGATCTACAGCTCGCCGGCGACGCTGGCGTTCAACTCACCGGGCGCGCAGGGCTTCGGCGTGAAGCGGGCGGGGCTTGCCATCCCGGGTTCCGTGATGCTTCTGGTGGCTCCGGGCTGCTGCGGCAGGAACACCATGATGCTGGATCAGATCGGCGGATACGGCGACCGGTTTTTCTATCTTCTGCAGGATGATACCGATATCGTGACCGGCCGCCATTTAAACCGGATCTCCGAAGCCGTGAAAGAGGTGGCGGATTCCCTGGAGACGAAGCCGACCGCCGTGATGATCTGCATCACCTGCGTGGACGCGCTGCTCGGCACCGATATGGAGCGCGTCTGCCGGAAAGCGTCGGAATATGCCGGAGTTCCGGTTTTGCCCTGCTATATGTACGCATTGACGCGGGAGGGACGCGTTCCGCCGATGACGTCAGTGCGGAAAACGGTTTACGAGCTGCTTGAAAAGCGGGAGAGAAAACAGCGCGCGGTGAATCTTCTCGGTGAGTTCGCCCCGTATGATGATGACTGTGAGCTGTATGAAATCTTGAAAAGTCTCGGGTTCCAGACGGTTCGGGAGATCTCCCGCTGCCGGGATTTTGAGGAATACCTGTCCATGGCGGAGGCAAACTTTAACATCGTGCTGAACCCGGAAAGCCGCCTTGCGGCGGAGGATTTCCGGAAACGGCTCGGAATTCCCTCCCTGGAACTGACCCGGGTCTATCAGATTGACAAGATTCAAAACCAGTATCAGCTGCTCGGCTCGGCGCTGAACATGGAAATTGATGATTCTGCTTATTACGAAGAAGCGCTGCGCGCGGTGCGGGATTTCACGCAACGACATCCGGAAACCTCTTTTGCCGTGGGGGAATGGCTGAACGCGGATTCTTTTGAATTATCGCTGGCGCTCCTGCGGTACGGTCATAAGGTTCCGGAAATCTACGGCACAGTCACGGATGTGAATTTTATATACATAAAAAAAATAGCGGCGATGAGTCCGGACACCCGGATCTACACGAACCTGTCCCCGACCATGCTGAATTACAACTGCAGCGTGTGCGCGGCGGACATCACGATCGGACAGGACGCCGCCTATTATCATCCCGACAGCCCGAATCTGCCCTGGAATGAGGAAAACAAACCGTTCGGATATCAGGGTTTGCGAGATCTGTTCCTGGAACTGGAAAAACTGCAGGATGAAAATTCTGATACATTTAGAGTGAACAGAAAACATAAATAAACAGAACATGCAGGCACAGGAAAACTCATTCACATAACTATGTAACGGGTAAAAGAAATATTTCATAAGCAGACACTCCTTGTGTCTGCGTTGAATTATTTCTTTGTCCCGCCAAACTAAGCAAAATGAGTTTTCCTGTGCCGGAGGGAATCATTATCATGAAAGGCCTTTTAAAATATTTATCTCCCTTTGCCCCGGATCAGTCCGGCGCGGTATCCGTCCTCTACGAATTGGGCGGCATCATCGTAATCTGCGACGCCGGTGGATGTACCGGAAACATCTGCGGATTTGACGAACCGCGCTGGTTTCTGAAAAAAAGCGCCCTGTTTTCCGCGGGGCTGCGCGATATGGACGCGATTCTCGGGCGGGACGACCGGCTGATCGATAAATTAAAGGATGCCGCGGATCATCTGGACGCGCGCTTCATCGCGCTGATCGGCACGCCGGTGCCGGCCGTGATCGCGACGGATTTTCGCGCATTAAAGCGTATGGCTCAAAAACGGTGCGGCCTGCCGGTACTGACTATGGAATGCACCGGTACCCGCCTGTACGATCAGGGCGCGGAGGAAGCTTATCTGGAGCTTTTCCGTAGCTTTGCGGAAAAAGGCGTGGCTGCGGACGCTCAGGCAGTCGGCGTGATCGGCGCCACTCCCCTGGATGTGAGTCATGTGAACGCGGCGCCAATCATTCAGAAGAAACTGAATGCGCAGGGATATTCGCGGGTATATTGCTACGGCATGGGAGGATCCGGTCTGGATGATGTAAAACAGGCCGGGAGCGCCTCAAAAAATCTGGTTCTGTCCCCGGCTGGCATTCGGGCGGCACAGTATCTGCAGGAGACGTTCGGGACGCCGTATGAGACGGTTTATCCCCTCCTGAAGTCAGAGCAGAAGGAGCAACTGCACAGACTGGCCGGAAAAAAAGTTCTGGTCGTGCACCAACAGGTGGCGGCGAACGCGGTCCGAGAGGAGATTTCCGGCAGAACCGCGTCCCGGGCGGATGCCGGTTCCGCACTCGGAAAGTGTTCCGAAAGCACCGATGAAAACAGAAGGGAACATGAAATGCCGGACCGTGGGAGTGCTGCTGAAATCGTCTGCGGAACCTGGTTTATGCAGAGGCCGGAATTAAAAGAGCCGCAGGATGTGATGTTTGAGCGGGAAGAACAGTTTGTCTCTTATGTGAAAAACGGGCAGTTCGACGCGATCGTCGGCGATCAGAGACTGAAGAGGGCGCTGCGGGATTTCCGCGGTGAATATATTGAGATTCCACACTTTGCGGTTTCCGGCGAATATGAGTCGGAAATCTGATCACTGCCCTGTTGTGATGTGAGCCGGAACGGACAGAAAGATTCATTGACATTGCCGGCAGAGCTTTGAGGACACTGAGATGAAGAAAACGGAAGAATATAAAAGAAACGCAGATCATAAAACGAAATGGATCCGTGTGTACGGCATCGTGCAGGGCGTTGGGTTCCGTCCGTTCGTCAGCCGGATCGCCGATCGGATCGGTGTGACGGGAAGTGTGGCGAACAAAGGCTCCTATGTGGAAATTTTTACAAAGGGTACTTCGGAACAGCATCAGGATTTTCTGTATGCGCTGGAGCAAGAGGCGCCGGAGCGGTCTGCCATCCTGAAGATTGATGTTTCGGATTGCGAAAATATTGAATTTGAAGGATTTGATATCATTGAGAGCGAGCGGGAGGAGGGAGATATCTTTGTCTCCCCGGATATCGCCACCTGTCCGAAATGCAGGCAGGAGCTGTTTGATCCGGCGAACCGCAGATATATGCATCCCTTTATCAACTGCACGGCCTGTGGTCCGCGTCTGACGATCCTGGACGCCATGCCCTATGATCGGGAGCGGACCAGCATGAAGGAGTTTCCCATGTGCCCGGAATGTGCGTATGAATATACCCATGCAGAGACAAGGCGGTATGATGCGCAGCCGGTCTGCTGCAATGACTGCGGCCCGGAGGTTTATCTGATCGGCCGTCCGGAGCGGGGACGCGAGGCGATCACATTTGTCCGAAAGGCGATTCCGGATGGGCAGATCATCGCGATCAAGGGCATCGGCGGATTCCATCTCTGCTGTGATGCCGCAAATGAGGAAGCGGTGAGCCGTCTGCGGCAGTTAAAGCGCCGGCCGGCCAAACCATTTGCGGTGATGATGAAGAATTTAAAGACGGTGCGGGCGCAGTGCGAGTTATCCGCCGTTCAGGAGGAAGTCCTGGATGGCCATGCGAAGCCCATCATTCTTTTAAAGAAAAAACAGGGGAGTTCCCTGGCTGCCTCCGTGGCGCCGGATAACCCGAATGTCGGGGTGATGCTGCCCTATGCGCCGGTGCAGATGCTTTTGTTTGCGTACAATGACGGGGTGGAGATGACCGCGGACAGCTTTGTGATGACCAGCGGGAATGTATCGGGCGCCCCGATCTGCCGGACGGATGAGGACGCGGTGCGGGAACTGAGCGGTTTCTGTGATATTATGCTGTCGCACAACCGCAGGATCCGGCTGCGGGCGGACGACTCCGTGATGAGTTTTTATGAGCAAGAACCTTATATGATCCGCCGTTCCAGAGGGTACGCGCCGCTGCCGGTGATGATGGATTTTCCGAAAGACGAGTGGCGGGGACAGGTGCTGGCCGTGGGCGGCGAGCTGAAAAACACGTTCTGCATCGGGAAAAATCAGCTGTTTTATCCGTCTGCCTATGTTGGTGACATGGCGGATGCCCGCACGGTGCAGGCGCTGACGGAATCCGTTGCGCGGATGCAGGAGCTTCTTGAAACGGAGCCGGAGCTGGTGGTCTGCGACCTGCATCCGAAATATAATACAACAACGGTAGCGGAATCCTTCGGCCTGCCGGTGCTGAAGGTACAGCATCATTATGCGCATATTTTATCCTGCATGGCGGAGAATGATCTGCCGCCGCAGACGAGGGTCATCGGCGTTTCCTTTGACGGCACCGGTTACGGAACCGACGGAACCATCTGGGGCGGCGAGCTGCTTCTCAGCGATTACCGGGATTTCCGGCGGGTCGGCAGTATCTGTCCGTTTCTCCAGATCGGCGGGGATGTTTCCGCGAAAGAAGGATGGAGGATCGCGGTGTCCATGATCAACACCCTGTATCCGGATGAGAAGGCGGCAGAGATCGCGGAGCGTCTGGGACTGTGCGAACCGCAGATGCAGAAGCTTTACAGGCAGATGGCGGAGAAAAAAATAAATGCCGTGGTTTCCACCAGCGCCGGGAGGCTTTTTGACGCGGTCAGCGCGATCCTGGGGATCCGCCTGCGTTCCACATTTGAGGGGGAGGCATCTACAACGCTGCAGTTCCGGGCGGAGGAGTATCGGGAGAGGAAAGGGCTTCCTGCCGGAAAAAGCAAAATAGATTCCTCTCTGACGATCAGGAAGGAAACAGGGGATGATACGGAGGACGGCCGGATTTTACTCCCGACGGATGAACTGGTGCGTTTTATCACAGAACAGCGGCTGGCGGGAGAGGATGTCTGCCGGCTGGCGTATCTCTTTCATGAGATCCTGGCCGGGCAGATCGTGAACGGCTGTATGGAGGTTTCCGCACAAACCGGCGTCAGATCCTGCGCTCTGAGCGGCGGAGTGTTTCAGAATCAGCTTCTGCTGGAACTGTGTGAGGCCGGATTGAAAGAAGCGGGATTTACCGTATACCGTCACCGCATGATCCCGCCGAACGACGGCGGGCTGGCGTTGGGACAGGCGGCGGCCGGAATGGCATATCTGAATCAATGAAGTGTAGCAGCGCCTGCGAAGCAGGCATGAAAGTTTTGAAATGGAGGAAAAGTTATGTGTGTAGGATTATCTGCAAGAGTAGTAGGAATTAAGGATGGCATGGCCTTGGTGGACGCCTCCGGCGCGAAGCGGGAGGTTTCCGCAGAGCTTCTGGATGAGCTGGAGCCCGGCGATTATGTCATGGTACATGCCGGGATCGCGATCGCGAAGATCAGTGAGGATGACCGGGCGGAAACAGAGGATATCATCGGTCTGCTGTAACAGGAGGCCGGGATGGGTGTATTCTGTCGGCCTGCTGTGACGGGAGATGGGGACGGATGTATTCTGCCGGGCGGAGTGAACGACAGGCATGTATGGCGGTAGTGAAACTTAGGAACTGTCGCTGACAGGCTGAGATTATGCTGAGATTATGCTGACATAAGGGGAATCTGGAAAAATATGGACGACACAATCAAAAAAGCAAGAGATATCATTGAAAATTACGATGGGCCGAAGCTTCGGATCATGGAGGTGTGCGGTACGCATACCCACGAGATCTTTCGGCTGGGAATCCGGAAAATACTTCCGGAAAATATCGAGTTGATCTCGGGGCCGGGCTGTCCGGTCTGTGTAACGCCGGTGGATTTTATCGACGAGGTGATTCTGCTCGCCCTGGAAAAAGATTGTCTGATCTGCACCTTCGGCGATCTGATCCGTGTGCCGGGAACAAAGATGAGCCTAGCGGGAGCCCGGGCGGAAGGGGCGGATATACAGATTGTCTATACGCCTCTGGATGCGGTAAATGTTGCCCGGGAAAATCCGGACCGGCAGGTGGTGTTTCTGTCGGTCGGTTTTGAGACGACGACGCCGGCGGCCTGTCTCTCCGTAAAAAAGGCAAAGGAGCAGGGACTGACCAACTTTTCTGTTCTGACCGCAAATAAGACGATGCCAAACGCCTACGAGGCGTTGAAGGGCAGCGCGGACGCGTTTCTTTTTCCGGGTCATGTCAACGCGATCACCGGTGAGGCGGACTGCCGCAGACTGCGGGACGAGGGCGTCTCCGGCGTGATCGCCGGTTTCTCGGCCAGGGAGCTGCTGACGGCGCTGGCGGTTATTATAGAGAAGTCAAAGACCGGCGAGCCGTTTTTCGTGAACTGTTATCCCAGAGTGGTGCGGCCCGAAGGGAATCCCGCCGGACTGAAGCTGATCGGGGAAGTGATGGAGCCCTGTGATTCACAGTGGCGGGGACTGGGCGTCATCCCGGGTTCCGGGCTGAAGCTTCGCGAAGCATACCGGGATTATGACGCCCGGATCAAATTCGCGCTGCCCGAGGTACACGGAAAGCCGAACCCGGCCTGCCGCTGCGGCGACGTCCTTCAGGGAAAATGCAAACCGTCGGACTGTAAAGTGTTCGGGAAGGTCTGTACGCCGGAACATCCGGTCGGCGCGTGCATGGTCTCCAACGAAGGAAGCTGCTCGGCGTATTATCAGTATGAGCGTTGGCAATGAGCCGGCGGCTCTCGAACGGGCACGGCGTAGTAAATTGGCATAATAACGCGGCAATGAGCCGTGCAGCAGAAAACAGAAAATATAACAAGGAGATTATCATGTCAGAAAAAATCGTAACGCTCGCGCACGGCGCGGGCGGAAAACAGACGGCGGAACTGATCAAAGAGGTATTTGCCTCCCATTTTTCCAATCCGGAATTCACCGCGGACGACGCCGCAGTCCTGGATATGGGAAACGGAAAGATCGCGATGTCCACGGACGGATTCATCGTCTCTCCCTTTGAATTTCACGGCGGAAATATCGGAAAACTCAGCATCTGCGGTACGGTCAACGACCTCTCCTGCATGGGCGCGCGGCCGCGCTACCTGACCTGTTCCTTTATCATAGAGGAGGGGTTTCCTCTCTCAAAGCTGGAGGAGATCGCGGCTTCCATGGAAAAGACGGCGGCGGAGGCCGGTGTAAAGATCGTGGCAGGTGATACGAAGGTGGCAGGCAAAGGCCAGGTCGATCACATCTTTATCACCACGACCGGGATCGGCACGCTGACGGAGGGATTTTCCACATCGGGAGCTTTCGCGAAGCCCGGCGACGCGATCCTGGTGACCGGAGACATCGGGCGGCACGGCTGTACGATCCTGCTGGCGCGGGAGGATCTCGGCATCGAGGCGGATATCAAAAGCGACTGTGCGCCGTTGTGGGGAACCGTAGAATCCATGATCCGCGCGACAAAGGACATTCACGTGATCCGCGACGCCACGCGGGGCGGCGTCGGAACCGTTCTCTATGAGATCGCATCGGAGAGTGATGTGGGCGTGAAACTTGACAGCACAGCCATCCCCGTTGACCCGTCGGTGCGCGGCGTCTGCGGGATGCTGGGGCTGGATCCGCTGTACCTGGCGAATGAGGGCACACTGGTCGTGATTGCGCCGAAAGAGCAGGCGCAGACGCTGCTTGCCGTTCTGAAAGAGGGGAAATATTCCGCAAACGCGGCGATCATCGGCGAAATCACGGATGCCATGCCGGGGAAGGTCGTGGTGACGACGGAGATCGGAGCCGAGACGCTTCTACCGCAGCCGGGCGGAGAGCTGCTGCCGCGGATCTGCTGAGTAACAAAAATTTTACTCGATTTTTGTTACAATTTTCACAAAATTTCGTTTGCTTTTTATATGAATTATGTTAGAATGGGAAAGTGAGTGCGGGCAGATGCGCCGCATCATACAGGAGCATCTGCAGAACGGAGGACGTTCTGCCTGTCCATAACATACTTTTATCAGGAGGATTTAAAATGGCAAACAAATGGGTTTACTTATTCAGTGAAGGCAACGCAAACATGCGCGAGCTTCTCGGCGGCAAGGGTGCGAACCTGGCGGAGATGACATCGCTCGGTCTTCCGGTGCCGCAGGGCTTTACGATCACGACAGAGGCCTGCACGCAGTACTACGAGGACGGACGCGAGATCAACGCGGAGATTCGCAGCCAGATCGACGACGCTATCGTAAAGATGGAGCAGATCACCGGCAAGAAGTTCGGCGATGCGGAGAATCCGCTGCTCGTATCCGTTCGTTCCGGTGCGCGTGCTTCCATGCCGGGCATGATGGATACCATCTTAAACCTCGGATTGAATGAGACGGTTGTCAATGTTCTTGCGGAGAAGTCCGGTAATCCGCGCTGGGCCTGGGACTGCTACCGCAGGTTTATCCAGATGTTCTCCGACGTTGTGATGGAGGTCGGGAAGAAATATTTTGAAGAGCTCATCGATGAGATGAAAAAGAAAAAGGGCGCCGTCCATGATGTGGATCTGACCGCTGACGATTTAAAGGAACTGGCGGGACAGTTTAAGGAGGAGTATAAGACGGTGCTGGGCGAGGATTTCCCGGACGACCCGAAGGAACAGCTCATGGACGCGGTCAAGGCCGTGTTCCGTTCCTGGGATAACCCCCGCGCGAACGTTTACCGCCGCGACAATGATATCCCGTATTCCTGGGGAACGGCGGTCAACGTACAGAGTATGGCATTCGGAAATATGGGCGACGACTGCGGCACAGGCGTTGCGTTTACCCGTGATCCGGCGACCGGTGAGAAAAAGCTGATGGGCGAGTTCCTGATCAACGCCCAGGGCGAGGACGTGGTTGCCGGCGTGCGGACGCCGATGCCGATCGCAAAGATGGAGGAGGAGTTCCCGGAGGCCTACGCGGAGTTTGTGGAGGTCTGCAGGACTCTGGAGAATCATTACAGAGACATGCAGGACATGGAGTTCACTGTTGAAAACCGGAAGCTCTACATGCTGCAGACGCGGAACGGCAAGAGGACCGCGTTTGCCGCGTTGAAGATCGCCTGCGATCTGGTTGACGAGGGCATGCGAACGGAGGAGGAGGCGGTCGCCATGGTGGAGCCGCGGAATCTCGACGCTCTGCTTCATCCGACATTTGACGCCGCGGCGCTGAAGGCTGCGGAGCCGATCGGAAAAGCGCTCGGTGCTGCGCCAGGCGCGGCCTGCGGCAAGATCGTATTTACGGCTGACGACGCGGTAGAGTGGGCAGCCAGAGGAGAGAAGGTCGTTCTCGTCCGTCTGGAGACCTCCCCGGAGGATATCACCGGCATGAAAGCTTCCCAGGGCATCCTGACGGTCCGCGGCGGCATGACTTCCCACGCGGCAGTGGTAGCCCGCGGCATGGGCGCCTGCTGTGTATCCGGCTGCGGCGATATCATCATGGATGAGGAAAACAAACGGTTCACGCTCGGCGGAAAGGAATATCATGAGGGCGATATCATTTCCTTCGACGGTTCCACCGGCTGCATTTATGACGGCGCGATTCCGACCGTCGAGGCGAAGATCGCCGGAGAGTTCGGCAGAATTATGTCCTGGGCGGATAAGTTCCGTACCCTGAAGGTCCGCACGAACGCGGATACGCCGACAGACGCGAAAAAAGCCCGCGAGCTCGGCGCGGAGGGCATCGGTTTGTGCCGTACCGAGCATATGTTCTTCGAGGGCGACCGGATCGACGCGTTTCGTGAGATGATCTGTGCGGACACGCTTGAGGAGAGAGAGACCGCTCTGGAGAAGATCCTTCCGTATCAGCAGGGCGATTTCGAGCAGCTGTATAAGGCGATGGAGGGCGACCCGGTTACGATCCGTTTCCTTGACCCGCCGCTTCATGAGTTCGTTCCCCAGGAGGAGGAAGACATCGAGAAGCTGGCCGAGGCGCAGGGCAAGTCCGTTGAGGATATCAAGGCGCTGATCGAGAGCCTGAAGGAGTTCAACCCGATGATGGGGCACCGCGGCTGCCGTCTGGCGGTTACCTATCCGGAGATCGCGAAGATGCAGACGAAGGCCGTGATCCGCGCTGCGATCAAAGTTCAGAACGCGCATCCGGAGTGGAACATGGTACCCGAGATCATGATCCCGCTCGTGGGAGATATCAAAGAATTAAAATATGTGAAGAAATTTGTCGTTGAGACGGCGGACGCGGAGATCGCGGCGGCAGGCTCCGACCTGAAATATGAGGTCGGCACGATGATCGAGATTCCGCGCGCGGCGCTCACCGCGGATGAGATCGCGACGGAGGCGGAGTTCTTCTGCTTCGGCACGAACGACCTCACGCAGATGACCTACGGATTCTCCCGCGATGACTCCGGCAAGTTCCTGGAAGCTTATTATGACGCGAAGATCCTGGAGAACGATCCGTTTGCGAAGCTGGATCAGACCGGCGTCGGCAAACTGATGAAGATGGCGATTGACCTCGGCAAGCCGGTTCGCCCCGAGCTGCACTGCGGCATCTGCGGCGAGCATGGCGGAGATCCTTCATCCGTAGAATTCTGCCATCAGATCGGACTGGACTACGTAAGCTGCAGTCCGTTCAGGGTTCCGATCGCGAGACTGGCGGCAGCACAGGCAGCGATCAAATCAACTGTAAAATAATAAATATGCATCAGTTTTTTCGGGAAGCAGACTTTTCGTCTGCTTCCTCTTTGTTCAGGTAAAAATGTTCCGGGCTTTCGGACAGACAGAAATCATTTCTCTCACCTGCTCTTTTTCATGTCAAAACGGCGGATGTGTGATGAAAAAAATGCTGTTATAATTGTTAGAATCTGAAAGATTCACGGCGTAACGGCGAAAACCGCTGAAAATCGCCTGGTTACTATATTTCAGACACTTTTCAGAGGTTAGCCGGATAAGCGACAGTGAATCATTGTCAATGCGGCGGCGGACATATTTCATGGGAGTGATTACAGATGGTAATTAAAAGGCGCGTACTGTTTGTTCTGCTGTTATCCTTTTGCCTGGTTTTCTGTTCCTGCGGAACGCAAAACCGGATATCGGATGAGGCTCTGTCAGATGAGGCGATATCGGACACGGACAGCCTGACGGAATCGGACGCGGAAAATACTGTGTTTATAGAGAATGTTTTCTCATCGGAGGAAGAGACGGGCGTTCTGATAGATTTATTTGGCGAAGGGGTATCGTCCCATGGGATGGAATATCCGATGGCGACTGATTTTGTCATTCAGGAAAAATCGGATTATGATGTGACGGATGAACAGCTGATGCTGTTGGAACAACTGATATATTTAAATGAAGATGTTGCGGGAGCCGCAGAGATTCCGTATGTTTCGCCGACGGATTCCGTAGAGAAAATACTGCTCTTGTATGACGATGAGGCGTTGGCAAGATTAGAAGAAAAGAGTGATATCGGAACCACCCATTCGCAGGGGAATGAGTGGGCTGCCGTTATACGCGCGATTAAATCCGATCCGGATCTGATGAAGCTGAAATTGACGAGTACATATACGAATGAGAATGGAAAGGAGATCGCGCTTTGTTTTGAGGATCCGGATGTGCCGGAACAGGCGGTCGTGGTTTTTAAAGGGACGAGCGGCGTCGACGAGTGGTATGATAACGTGGAGGGGTTGAATGTCGCGGACACAGCCTGTCAGCAGGATGCCCTCAATTATATTGAGAGTCTGCCATACAGCCATATCACGGTCGCAGGACATTCCAAGGGAGGCAACAAAGCGCAGTATGTCACCATCCTGTCTGATAAGGTGACCCGCTGTGTTTCCATGGACGGATTTGGGTTTTCGCAGGAATTCATTGACAAATACCGGGCGGAGATCCTGGAAAAGGGGAGTGCCATTAAAAATTATTCGCTCGATAATGATTATGTGCACATTTTGATGTTTCCCGTTCCCGGGTCTGAACAGATTTACTGTGAAGGGGACGGCATAGCGAACTGGAAGGAGAATCACAGCTCGATATCATTTTTCCACTACACGACGGATGAAGACGGGCACAGCGTGGTGGTGTACGGATCCGACGGTACGGTATATCTGGAATTTACGGACGAAAACGAGAGCCTGACCTATCTGCATGAATTTGTCTGTTTTATTTTAAATGTCATGCCGGATGAGGATAAAGATGAGATTATTGTCTATCTCGAGGATATTATACTGAAAATCGCATTGGAACGAAACGCGGTGTCGATTGACGACGTGAACTATACCGTCGATAATCTGTCGGAATATCCTTTGACTGATCCGGAGATGGCAATCGTTGCCGCGTATCTGCTGAAGTATATCGACACCTGCGGCCTGACAGAGGATCAGGTCTTTGAACTCCTGCGCGCGTTCGGGCTGGGAGATATCGCGGATGAAATACAGGAAACCCTGGATGACCATTTCCTTGCAAGGCTCGGACTCAGCGGCGGAAAAAGCCTGATGAACCTGTTTCTGGACAATATCAGGGATGGGGAAGAGGATCCCATTATTGAAATACTGCTGAATTGTATTATGAAAAAGCTGGATATTGATTTTGACGCGGCTTCCTTCTGGAGATCCATTGAGGAAAATTACGCGAAAATCGGAGAGGTTGACAAATTGTCAGCTACAAAGGATGCGACCGTGAAATCCGGAAAGACATTGAGACCAACGTAGAAGTGCTTTCCGTGCCGGAGAACTGGAGTGGTAATGAAAAAAGCAAAAAGAAAGTATCTTTGGAGAAGTATTCGGAAAAACGGGGTTTCCTTTTTTGCCGTCGCGGTGATCGCCATGACGAGCATTGCTATCTTTTTCGGTCTGCAGTCCACAGGAACTGCGATGCTGCGGTCGGCAAACCGGTATTTTGTCAGCAATAAACTGGCGACACTGGAAATTGTCTGCGCGAACGGCCTGACGCAGGAAGATATCGAGGTGATTTCCCGATGTGAGGACGTGGATGTTGTGGAGGGCGGTTACGCGACGACGGTGCTTATGGACGGTGAGACGGAACAGATCCTGCTGCAGGCGCTCTCGCTGTGCGATGAGGTAAATGAGCCGGTACTGATTGATGGGACGCTGCCGGATGCGCCGGATGAAGTGGCCGTGGAGGAGATTTTTGCGGAGGAACAGGGGATTCAGGTGGGAGACGAGATCACGCTGGAGCATGACGGGGAGCTGGTGACAGATACCTTTGTCGTGACAGGCGTCATCAACCAGCCTGCCTATTGCTGTGCGGAGATCGAAGACGCCAGAGGAACGGCTTCGGAAGGAACCGGTTCCGTATTGTATTATATTGAACTCACCGGAGAGGCTTTTGATTCTGATTACTACGGCGGCTGCTATACAAAAGCATACATCAGAAGTGAGGCGATGGATGAGGTCTTTTCCTATTCGGACAGATACTCGGAAATGGAAGCTGAACTGATGGAAAGCATGGAAGAGCTGGGGGAAGAACGGGCGGAAATTCGTTATACTTCACTTAGGGAAGAGGCTCTCGATGAAATCGGGAAAGCACAGAGAGAGATTGATGACTCACAGGAGGAACTGGATGAGGCTCTGGCGGAGATTGAGGCTCAGCTTACGGCGCTTGGTTTAGAAGCGTCGGATCTGGATCTGGCGAAGGAACAGCTTGCGGCGGACGGTGATGCAATGGTTCCGCTTATTACGGAGATCACGCAGTATCAGGACGGGACTGCTCAGATCGAGGAAGCGAGAACGGAGCTTTCCGAGGCGGAAAACGAGGCAGGAGACATTCAGAAACGGGATTGGAATGTGCTCGGACGAGATGAGATCGGAGATCTCCATGGAGTCAGGGTTACGGCGGATAGCCTTTATGGCCTGAGTTATGTCATGTCCATCATTTTTCTCCTGGAGTCAATCATCGTCTGTTACGCGGCGATTACGAAAATGATCTCGGATCAGCGGACACTCGTCGGAGTGCAGAAAGCTATGGGATTTACGCCGCGGGAAATTCTGACTCATTATCTGCTTTATAATACGCTCTGTGCGGCGATCGGGATCGGTTTCGGATTTATCGCCGGTGCCTTTGGTTTGGAAAAGCTTATGCTTCGCATTTTCTCATCGGAGATTCTGATCCGTCCGCTGGCTCTGGCTTTTGACTGGAAACCTGCCCTGCTGTCGGCCGGTATATGCATGGCGATTTTTCTGACTGCGGCGTGGGCGGCCTGCGCCAGGCTGGCAAAGCAGCCTGCGACGGAGCTGCTGCGCGGAGAGATCCCGGTGAGGGACAAGCCCTTCTTTTTTGAAAAACGAAAAGGCTACAAACAACTCAGCCTGTACACCCGCACCATGATCAAGAATGTGCTGAGCGACAGAGGACGCATGATGACGACGATCATGGGCGTGGTGGGATGTATCGTCCTGCTGGTCATCTGCTTTTCGCTGAAGATGGCGGTGGTGGGATTTTCCGAGATACAGTTCGAACAATACTTTCTGTATCAGAATCGTCTGGTGATGGACAGCAGTACCGGTTCCCCGGATGAATTTAAAGATGTGCTGGATGCGGAGGGGATTACCTGTACGGTCGTGCAGGATAAAGTGAAGAACTTCCGCGTGGACGGGGGAGACTGGGAAACCGTCCATGTCGTCACCGCGCCGGATTCTGAGGTGCTGGCGGATTATATGGTGCTGGAGGACATTGAGACGAAAGAGACTGTGAAAATTCCGGAGGACGGGGTTCTGATCTCCAGAAAATGCGCGGAGTTGAACGGTCTGTCTGCCGGAAGCACGATTGAGCTTTTGGATTCGGAAGGAAACGTGAGGGAACTGCAGGTCGCGGGCGTGATCGAGCATTACCTGCAGTACCATCTTTTTGTGATGTCGGACAGTTATTATGAAGAAATTATGGGGGAGGAGCCGGACGAATGTGTATTTCTGCTGAAGGGCGAGATTGACGGCCTCTACGAAAAGGTGCGGGACATGGACGGGTTTATCTCCCTGAGGGACAACAGTGAGTATGCGAAGGACGGGGCTTCCGTGAATATGGTGATCGTGATCTGCCTGATTTTATCCGCGGTGATGGCTTTGATGGTGATCTTAAATCAGATCGTCATGTATATTAACAAAAAGTCTCGGGAGCTGGCGGTGATGCGCATCAACGGATATACGCTGAAGGATACAAAGGCCTATGTGTACAAGGACAATATCGTACTGACCGCGATCGGGCTGATTCTGGGAAGCGGCGTCGGCGTGCTGCTGTCCTATGTGGTGATTCGGATTTTCGAGATTGAGGCACAACGGTATGTGCGAACGCCGAACCTGCGCGCCTGCCTGTACTCCTGCGCGGTCGGGGCGCTGTTTGTGCTGATTGTCAATCTGATTGCGCTGCGCAAGATCGATCAGCTGAATCTGACGGACGTGAACGGGAACTCATGATTATGGATAAGCCCATTGGCTTTACTTCCTTTTTTCCGGGTGAAAATGTCCCGGGCTTTCGGACAGACGGAAATTATTTCTCTTACCTGCTCTTTTTTATGTCAAAACGGCGGATGTGTGATGAAAAAAATGCTGTTATAATTATCTGTAATATGGAGCCTGACTGCGAAAAAAGTACGAGAATGCGGATTTCGTCGGATAAAGAGAAAACGGAGTGGTTATGAAAAAGGTCGGGAACAGATATCTGTGGAGAAGTATAAAGAAAAACATGGTTTCCTTTTTCGCTGTTTCCTTTATCGCCGCGACCAGTATTGCGGTTTTCCTCGGTCTCCAGTCTGCGGCTGCGGCAATTCTGAATGAGGCAAACCGGTATTTTGTCAGCAACCGGCTGGAAACGATGGAGATTACCTGCGCGAACGGGATGACGCGGGATGACGTGGAGACGATCTCGGAATGGGAAGGCGTGGACGCTGCGGAGGGCGGATACTCTGCCACTGTGCTTACGAATCGTGAGACGGAGCGGATCGCGCTGCAGGCGCTCTCCCTCTGCGATGAGGTTAATGTTCCTGAGGTGCTGGAGGGAACGCTTCCGTCCGCTTCCGATGAGGCGGCGATTGAGGAGATGTTCGCGGTGCAGGAAGGGATTCAGGTCGGTGATACGCTGACGCTGGAGCACGAGGGGGAGCTGGTGACGGATACGTTTACCGTGACTGCGATCCTCAATCAGCCCGCGTATTGCTGCGCGGAGACGGTGGACTCCAGAGGACAGAGTTCGAAGGGACTCGGAGCCGCGTCCTACTACATACAGCTTCCGGAGGAAGCATTTGATTCGGATTATTATGGCGGCAGTTATACGAAAGTATATATCAGGAATGATTCGCTGGATGAGGTCAGTTATTTTTCAACGGCATATAAGCGGCAGGAAAATGCACTGAAAGAGGAATTCGAGGAACTGGGAAGAGAGCGATCAGAACTCCGTTACACATCTCTGCTGGAAGAAGCGTTAAGTGAAATAGAGGATGCGCAGAGTGAGATGAATGAGGAACAGGAAGCGCTGGCTGAGGCGTCGGATATCCGTCAGGAAGACTGGATCATCTCCGGACGGAATGATGTCGGAGATCTGCGCGGCATTGAGATTATCGTGGATGGGATTTACGGCGTGAGCTATGCGGTCTCCTTTATCTTCCTGCTGGTGGCGATTGTCGTCTGTTATTCATCTGTTACCCGAACTGTCGATGAGCAGAGGACGCTGATCGGGGCACAGAAAGCGCTGGGTTTTTCTCCGAAGGAGATTCTGTCACACTATATGCGTTACAGTACGCTCTGTGCGGTGTTTGGAATTCTGATCGGTCTGGCTCTCACCGGGATTGTGGAATTTGTTGTGTTGTCCATTTTTACGCAGGACTTTGTGATCGGCAGTATTTCCCTGACATTCGCGTGGCAGTACGGCCTGCTGGCAGCGGCGCTTTGCCTGGCGATCTTTCTGGCGGCCACCCGGGCAGCCTGCGCGAAACTGGTGAGGCAGCCTGCAACGGAGCTGCTTCGCGGGGAAGTGCCCGGCCGGAAAAAACAGTATGCTTTTGAAAGGCGGAAGGGATATCGAAAACTCAGTCTGTACTCCCGTACCATGATAAAGAATGTGTTGGGCGATAAGGGGCGTATGATGACGACGATTGTGGGTGTGGCGGGCTGCGTTGCTCTTCTTGTCATCTGTTTTTCCATGAGGCTGTCGATCGCAAATTCCACAACTATACAGTTTGATCAGTATTTTTTATATGAAAACCGCCTCGTGATCG